>CAZRLK010000004.1:0-66185 GCA_964600555.1 uncultured Bradymonadales bacterium | reverse complement strand
ATGCCGTTGTCCCAGACGGTGATCGTGTGGTCGTCCTCGTCGAAGTCGACGCGGATCTCGAGATCCCCGTCGTCCTCGTACAGATCCTCGTCCTGCAGGGCCGCAAAGCGAAGCCGGTCGAGGGCGTCGGAGGCGTTCGAGATCAGCTCCCGGAGGAAGACCTCCTTGTTGGTGTACAGATTGTTAATCATCAACTGGAGGAGCTGGCTGACCTCCGCCTCGAATTCCTTCGTGACGGCTTCTGACTGACTCATGGTCTGGTACCTCGTGTGCGAAAAACTCGAGTTGAACGCGTCGGTGAAGCCTCGATCGGTCGTATGTTCAACTAATCACGAGCGGAGGGATGTCCAGCTGAGCGGGTGGGCATCTCGGCATCTCAGCGGCTGAGCAGCTGAGCGGAAAAACAGCGGGATCGACGGGTGTGAGCCGGTGACCTCTGGGCATTCGTGAAGAAATTTGCATCTTTTGTTTGAACCGCAGTCGTGAAAGTGCAAATATTTGCATGAATCGAGCGATGCACGAGGAGCCGAGGCGGAGATGACCGAGGGAGCCGACAACGAATTGCCCGAGATTTCGGAGTCGGAGCTGCGGCTGCGGGTGATCTACTCTCTGTTCGAGCCGGTCGCGAAGCTCGCACACCGCTACGTGCTGCCCCTCAAGGAATTGAAGTCGTTCTTCGAGGTGGCGTGCTATCACGAGCTAAAGCGCGCCTCGCATACGCTCGAGGAGGCGGCCGACACACTCGGTATCAGCCGCCGGAAGGTGGCGGACCTCTCCAGTCGGTTGAAGAAAAACTTCTTTCGCCCCGAGCAGGATCACGAGCTGCCGCGGCGCATCGAATACATGCTGTGGGCGGGGCCGATGACCGAAGGGCGTATCCATCAGACCCTCTCGGAGTACGACGAAGCCGAGATTGACGAGGCTCTCGAGCAGTTGATCGGTCGGGAACGCCTCGAGCTCGTCGACGAGGCGCGGACCCGAACGTTTACCGTGCCGGACTCCGAATTTCGCCTCTACGAGTCGAACTGGATGGCGCGCATCGACGGGTTGAACAACCTTCTGGGAAATCTCACCGACGCCGTCGTCGGACGGTTTTTCGAGGAGGACGATCGCGCCTTCGCCAGGACGCTGGATTTTCGGATGCGCGAGGACGATATCGAGGAGTTGCGCGAGATGTACGAGGAGGTGTTCGAGACACTCAAAAAGTTGGAACAACGGGTCGACGATCCGGAGAGTGACCAGGTGATCGAGATGTCCCTCTCCACGATCTGGGCCCCCTCCGAACTGGCCGATCCCGACGAATGAGCGTCAGTCCGAGTCATCGTTGAAATCGACTGTCACATGAATCGAATGACCGTCTGGAGGTTGCAGATGAGAACGAAGACGAGAGAGACGAGTTGGTGGGTCGCCGGTGCGGCGGCGTGTACATTGATACTTGTGCTCATGGGGTGCGACGGCGTCGACGGGGAGTCGAGCTCGTCGTGTCCCGGGGAGCGGAGTTCGATCGAGGGGAGCGAATACTGCGTCGGCGAGGGCCCGATCACCGAGACCGGATTCGATTGTCCGTCGGAGTTCCCGCACCGCCACGAGGAGAGCGACCTGGCGATATGTTCGAAGGACCGGGACATGCCCGACCACCACCGCGACGAGTTGATCGAACAGCACGGCAGCGAGGATGGCGGAGATTCCTCGGAGGAGGAGGACGATAACGGGTTGCCCGATGATGAGAATCCGGGCTCCGAGCTCGATCCGGTCGACACGTCGAGCCTCTGCGACGATCCCTCCGCCTACGCAGGGGGGACCATCAAGATCGCGGCGGACGACGTCGAGCGATTCACGGGAGCGACCCTGATGGAGTGTTCCCGAGAGCCGGCCTGTTGCAACGAGGTGAACGCCGATTTCGCCGTCGAGTGTCCCGAGCGGGACGCATCCGGTGCGGCCGAGCCGGCGGTCCTGCTCACCGCGGCCCCGGACACCGACTTTCCGACGGGTGAGCCCCGCAGCCAGGCCGCCCCGCACGGGAGCGAGCCTCCGCAAGGGGCGGGACGGAAATTCGGCTGCGTCGGCCAGCAGTGCTACCCGACGTGTAGCCCCGGCCGGCTCGGGGAGATGGAGTCGTTTACCGGCACCCACCGAGACCACCGACCCTTCATTTCGCCGTCGCTTCCGTCCCAGTACGAGATGCAACTGGAAGTCGAGGAGTTCAGCCGGGCCGGGGACGGCTGTCCCGACTTCGCCACCGAGTGTCCCACCGGCTGCAATGCCATCGAGGGGCGAAAATACATCGAGGACGAGGATTGCGTGGTCGAACACGACGTCATCGGATGCACGACCGAATCGGCCGACAACGAGGTCGGTTGTGTCAAACGCGACGATACCGAACACGCCCACCCGTACCGCATTCCGGAGTCGTCGACGGCCGATGGCACGGACTGGGTAACCTGCAGTCAGGCGGAACGCGACCAGGTTACCCAGCAGCATTCGACGTGCAATTGAGTGCTGAACGGCCCGGTGGCTCGACGGCTCAACGGCTGAACCGCTCAACGGCTCACCGCAGAGCCTTGCAGATGCGGGTGACGAGCTGTTCGATCTGGCGGCGGGTGCGGGCGTCGAAGCGCCGGTCGCCGAAGCGGGCGGCGAGGTAGCGGCGGCGGAAGCGCTCGATGTCGGGGGCGAGCTCCGGGAACTGGTCGGCGAGTCGCCGCAAAAAGGCGGCCGGCGGCTCGCCGTCGCGGCGGGGGAGGCCGGCCCGGCGGGCCGCCCGGTCGATCCGCCGAAACAGCCGGGTCGGCGGGGCGGCGTCGGTGTAGCGGCGGAGCATCGTCGCGGCGACGCCGAGCCCCGCGCCCCCGAGGCCGGCCGCCAGCCCCCCGATCGTCGCCGCAGCCCCCGGACCGACGAAGATCGCCAGCCACAGCGCGGCGAAAAACGACCAGAATAGAGCGTTGACCGCCAGCCCCAGCCACGCCTCCCGCGGGTCTCTCCCCCGGCTCGTCCAGACCGCCCCCAGCGCCAGCATCGCGAGCACCGTCCACAACACGATCTCGCGCCACGGCAACTCCGCCCCCTCGCCATCCTCCGATTCCTCGTCGGCGTCCGGCAGGATCGTTCCCCAGCCGCCGCCGGGCTCGACGAAATCGATCGCCGCCTCGATCGCCTCGATCTGGGTCTCCAGCTCGTATTCGATCACCCAGCGCATCCAGGTCATCCGCGCCGCGTCGATCGTCTCGCGCGCCCACTCGACGACGGCGCTCGCTTCGGTCGGGTTACCGGGCGGCGTCGGGTCCATCTGCACGAACCCGTATCGCGGGATGTAGACCTCGACCCACGAGTGGGCGTCGCCCTGGCGGACCGCCAGGTAGTCGCCGACCCCGTTCCACTTGCCGCCGAGAAAGCCGTTGACCATCCGCGCCGGAATCCCGATCGAGCGCAACATCAACACCATCGCCGAGGCGTAGTACTCGCAGTGGCCGCGCTCGGTCTCGAACAAAAACCCCTCGACCGGGTGCTCGGCGTCCATTTCCGGCAGGTCCGTCGTGTACGCGTAGTTCGCCAGCAGGTAGCTCTCGATCGCCTCGGCCTTCTCGTACGGCGTCGCCCCCTCGGTGACGGTCTGCTCGGCCAGCTCGGCGACGCGGTCCATCCCCTCGTCGGGCAACTGCAAGAACGGTTCGAGCGATGGCTCGTCGGTCGGGATCGGCTCGTCGACGCTCCGCAGCGCCTCGGCGGTCGGCCGGGGACCGGTCGCGATGCGGTACGGCATCCCGATCTCACTCTCGAAGGTGTGGTGCAGGTCGCCGTACACGTCGACCTCGATGTGCCCCGAGCGGGAACTCGCCGGCGGCGCCACCCCGTCGGCCAGCGTGAATTCGAGGCGATCCGTCGGCCAGATCGTCGGCAGCAGATCCGAGCCGAACGGCTCGACGTACAGCTCCATCTGCCGCGGGTGCTCGTCGCGTCGACCCTCGCCGTCGAACTGTGCCGACGCGCGGGTCTCGCGCAGATCGTAGGCGTCGTCGTCGGGGTACACGTTCCGCTCGCGTTCCCCCTGCAGCGTGCGTGACCAGCCGCTGCCGTCGTAGTGATCGAAGGTCAGCGCCCGCCAGTGAAAGTGGCTGACGTCCGCCGGCCGGCCGTCGGGAAACTCCACCCGGATCACCACCTCGGGGTTGTTCCGGATCGTCCCGTGGGTACCCAGTTCGACGTCGTCCGAAAAGCCGCTGACGTTGACGCCCGAGCGGCTGTCCGGGGCGAAATACCCGAGGCCGATGCGGGGAAACCCGAAAAAGATCGCGATGCTCGTCAAAAAGATCCCGACCGAGATGCTCGCCAACACCGCCATGTAGCGGCGGTCGAAGGGGATCATCCAGGCCGGGATCGTCGAGCCGTCGCGGGCGACTTCGCGTTTGAGGTGAAACAGCGCGAGGCTGAAGGTGCCGGCGAGGACGAACAGGGCGAAAAACAGCCCGTAGGTGATGTCGTCGTTGACCGTCGTGCCGGCCGCGATCATCAAAAAGGCGAGGGCGTACAGTTGCAGCTCGTCGCGGATGCGGTGGCGGCTCAGAAGCTTGATGACCGTCAACAGCAACACGAACCGGATGCCGGCCAGGATGCCCTGGTCGGTGAAGATCAGGAAGCCGGCCGTCGCCACGAAGGCGAGGACGATGACGAGGTTCCACCAGCGGGTCTGCGAGGCGTCGCCCCAGCCGGCGCGGTCGACGAACCAGCAGCCGACGACGACGGGTGGGAACAGAAAGCCGGTGATCGTCCAGAGGGTGCCGCCGGTGTACATCGCGAAAAAGGCGATCAGGACGACCGCATACAGGCTCCATTTGTGGAGGCGCTCGAGGCGCGTGTTCATCGAGCCTCCCGGCGTTCGGGGTCGGAGTCGGCGGCGATCTGGAGGTGGCCGTCCCAGCCGCCGCCGAGCCGGCCGGCGAGTTGCGGAGAGGCGATCAGCACGTCGGCGACCTCCTCGGAGGAGTCCTCGCGAAGCGCGCGGTCCGGGAGGTCGTCGTGCAGCTCGGTCGTCGCCAGGGCGTGCAGCAGGGCGTCGCTCTGGCCGTCGGACGGGTCGACCGCTGCGTCGAAGGTCCGCAGGCCGACCTCCCAGCCGCGGGCCGCGCAGCGTTCGACCAGCCCCGCCACCCGCCGCAGCGCCCGCTCGAAGGCGGGCCGGGCCAGGTGACGCTCGGCGGCCGGCCGGCCGGTGGCGTTCGCCAGGTGCAACAGTACGGACCGGCTCGTCTTGCGCTCCTGCTCGCGGATCACCAGCTCGCCGCGGCTCGCCGAGCGCTTCCAGTGGATCAGCCGCTTGTCCTCGCCCGGCCGATATTCGCGCAGCCCGAAATACTCGTCGCCCCGGCCCGCCTCACCGGCCGACACCTCGCCGAACTGCCCGAAAAACTCGCCCGCCCACTCGCCCGGATCGACGGGCTTCGGGTAGACGACCATCCGGGCGGACCGGCGCTGCTCGCGCGCCTTCTCGAAAAAGCTGAACGGAAACCGCGTCGTCAACGCCAGGCCCGTCAGCTCGTAGACGCCCCGGTGGGGAAACCGGTAGGTCGCCTCCATCTCGTGGCGCGACTCGGCCTCGATTCGGACGGCGTACGCCTGGCCGACCGCGCCGCCTTCCCCGAGCTGGTTGCCGCTGCGCCAGAGCCGCCACCATGGGTGGCGAGTGCGCCCCAGGCTCTCGCCGCGCCGGGGACCGATCCGGCAGGTCGCCTCCATCTCGACGACCTCGAGGCTCAGCGACGGATAACTTCGGGGGTTGTCGACGGTGAATCGCCCCGGCGCCGGCGTCGCGGCGAATGCCCGGGCCGGCAGCTCGCGGCGCACCCGGAGCCTGCGCAGGACCGCCTCGCTCAAAAGCCCGCTGGCGACGATCAGAGAGAGCATCATCCCGAGGACGAGAAACATCAGACTCGTCCCCGTGTTGATCGCCCCCAGGCCGACCAGAAGGGTCATCCCGACGAAATACTTCCCCCCGCGGGTGAACGACAGACGCCGAGGGGGCCGCATCCGCTCGCGGAGCGTCTCGATGAAGGAGAAAAAAAACATCGGGGGCAACCGCAGAGGCGCAGAGGGGCGCAGAGGAAAAACTGCGTCGAGGCTCAATTTTTGCGGCAGGGTGGGGCCCGACGCAACATGCGTTTGGCGCTGATCGGAATCGGTGGACGGGCGAGTGGTGTCCCGACGACGCCAGCGGGTCGATCGAGGCACCGGCCCGGGAGACGCCGTCTCCCGGAAGGTCGCCGCAACCGGAGCGCCGTGGAAAGCCTGCAGTCCGGCTTTTCACCGGCGCCCGAACGCGGCGCCCCCGTCGGCTTCGCCGCCGGCCGGTGCCGGGGGCATTCGGTGTCACGCCGGATCGATGGGGCTTGCGGAGTCGCGTCGGGTCGATCGAGGCACCGGCCCGGGAGACGCCGTCTCCCGGAAGGTCGCCGCAACCGGAGCGCCGTGGAAAGCCTGCAGTCCGGCTTTGCATCGGCGCCCGAACGCGGCGCCCCGGTCGGCCTCGCCGCCGGCCGGTGCCGGGGATCTGGCGAGTCGCGCCGGTCCGAGTTTCTCTGCGACCCTCTGCGCCTCTGCGGTTAGCCAGAGGCCGTTTTTTTTCCTCCGCTCTCGTCCTCACGGAAACAGATCGTATACAGAAGGTCCTCGAGCACTGTCCGGTCCGAGAGGCCCGAGGATTTCAGCCGGCGGTCGACCTCCAGGATGCGGCTGCGGATCTCGGCGAGGTCGTCCGGCGAGAATCGGCGGGCGTCGCGGCGGTAGTCGTCGACGAAAAAGTGGGGGACCTGCAGTTCGGAGGCCTGATCGTAGTTGTCGAGCTGCCGGATGCTCGGATCGTGGAGTTTGGCGACGATCCGGAAGTGGCGCGCGATCATGTGCAGGATCCGAAGCGGCGGCTCGCCGGCCAGAAGCATCTTGTCGAGGATCGCGATCGCCTCCTCGTACTCGCAGGCGCCGAGGGCGTCGGTGAGATCGAAGACCGAGCGCACCCGCGTCTCGGCGATGACCTCCTGGAGGACCTCGACGTCGACCCGGCGGGGGGCGTCGCCGTCGGACTCGCCGAGATACAGGTCGACTTTGTCGAGGGCTTCGGCGAGCGAGGCGATGTCGGTGCCGACCGCATCGACCATGTAGGCGCGGGCTTCGGAGTCGAGCTCGAGGCCGCGGCGTTTGGCGTGTTTGCGGACGACCGACTCGGCGTCGTTGTCGTACAGGGCCTCGAACTCGCAGGTCTCGGCGTTTTGCTTGAGCGTTCGAAACACCCCCTTGCGCAGGTCGAGGTCGCCCGGTTTGTCGCGGTGGGCGTGCAGGATCAGGCAGGTCGTCTCGGCGGGCGACTCGAAGTACTCCTCGAGCTGCTCGATCTCGGAGGTCGGCATCTCCTGGAGGTCGCGCACCAGGACGATCCGCCGGTCGACCATCATCGGCAGCATCTCGGCCGACTCCCGGATCGCCTCGGCGGTGGCGTCGTTGCCCCGAAACTTGTCGAAGTTGAAGTCGTTCGTTCCCTCGGGGGCGGCCGTCTCGACGATCGCCTCGACGGCCTGGTCGAGCATGTACGGCTCCTCGCCGTACACGAAATACATCGGAGCCGGCTCGTCGGTCTGCTTGATCTCGCGGATGAACGAGCGCGCCTTGTCGAGTCGTTTACCCATCGCGGGCGTCTCGTGGAGGCTGGGAGTCGGGGAGCGAAGCGAGTCGGTCGGTGATCCGGGGGGCGGCGCGCTCGAGCGCGTCGATCGCCGCACGTTCCATGACGGCCGGCAGCGAGGCGCCGAGCCGGGTCTCCGGAGCGGTCGGTGCGGCGCTGGCGGCGGTGCCCCGCGTCCGGATGCGCCCCGCCCGCTCATCCTCTCGATCGACGCGGCAGACCAGCGAGACGCGGGCCGCGGCACTCGCTCGAAACGCCTCCGGCATCGGGCCGTCGGCGGAGCATCGTACGGTCGCACCCTCGGCCGACCCCTCGCGCCACTCGGCGGCGACGCCGCGGTTGGCGAGCAGTCCGATCAGCCTGCGGGTCAATCGGGCGCCGTCCATCCCCCACTCGGCGGGAGTGGCGACGGTTTCGACGGCGACCTCCCGCGTGCTCCCGGGCGGCGGCTCGGAGTCGTCGCCGGCCGGGCGAGGCCCGACCCGGTAGCTCGCGCACGAGCAGACCAGCAGGCTGCCTCCGACGGCGACCACAAAATGAGAGAGCAGGCGTCGACACCACATCGTCTCGTGGTTGTAGCGCGTCGGCTGGCGCAATGGCAACGGTGGAGTGCGATCCACACCTGTTCGGTGTCCGGACCTCGCCGACGTTCCGCACTCTCTGTCTGGCTCGTCGAGGTAGACGGACTGCGCCGACCGACCTCCGGGGCGTTTCTGTGGTTGATGGCGAGGTCTGACTCGTGTAGCGTCGAGCCTCCAGTTGTTCACAAAGTGGTGTGTCTGCTGAGACGGAGGGGAAGTATATGCGACTGTGTGGCTGTGTACGATGGACTCGTCTGGTGATCTTCGGCATCTGGGTGGGGCTCGTGGGGGCGGGCTGCGGCGGTGCGAGCGGTGACGACGACGATGACGAGCCGCTGGAAGTGGGAAGCGAGAGCGTCTCGCTCGAAGAGTATCCGACTCGTATCGCGGAGACGCACTGTGGGATGTTGTTCGAATGTTGTTCGTCGACCGAGCGACCCGGCATTTTGTTGGAAGCCGAGATCGACCTCAGCAGCGAGCAAAACTGCAAGGATACCTACGCCGCAACCATTCGATCCGAGATCCCGGACATTCGGCGAGCCCGCGAGGACGGGCGCGCGGCGTACGATCCGGCCGCGGCCGGTGTCTGCATCTCCGATCTCGAGGCCAAAAGCTGCAGTGAGGTGGCGACCGGCGGCTTCCTCGAGGGGTGTGAAAAGATAATCGAGCCGGGGGTCGAGTTGGGGGGGAGCTGTGAGGGGAGCTTCGAGTGCAAACGCGGAATGTGCGATTACGACTCCTCGACGTGTCGCCAGCCTGCAGACGGCGGCGCCGAGTGCTCGGAGGTCGGCTGCCGAGACGGCTACTACTGTGGCGCCTCCGAGGTCTGCAAACCCGAAAAAGACGTCGGTGATACCTGTGATCTCGGCTCGAACGTCTGCAAGTCGGCCGTTTGTGAGAGTGGAACGTGTGCCCCCAAATACGGCGGCGGGGAGCGGTGCGAATGGGATGTGCAGTGTCAGAGCGGTATCTGCAACAAGGGCCAAAACGCCGACGAAGGGACGTGTCTCGGCACGCCGGTGTGCGACGGAAGGTAGCGTCGAGTGGCGAGCGGGACGGGGGTGTTGGTGCGGGCGGGGCGATTCGAGGCGGGCCGAGCCGTCTTGACCCTCGCCCCGCCCGCTGTTATCACCCGCAAATCGAAGGTTTTTCCGTCCGTTCACGACGACGAGGAGACGATTATGCCCATCCACGATTCGGCCAAAAAGCGGGTTCGCCAGGACAAAAAGCGACGTGCCCGCAACAAGACTCGCAAATCTCGCGTGCGCACCGCCGTCCGGCATTTCGAAGAGGCGCTCGAAGAGGGCGATCTCGACGAGGCCGACGAGCTTTTGCGCGAGGCGGAATCCGAGTACGACGCCGCCGCCTCGAAGGGCGTCGTCCCGAAGGAACGGGCCTCCCGCAAGATCGGTCGGATGAAACAGCGGCTGCACGAGGCGAAGCAGGACGAGTGACCGACCGTCGGGGGCCTCCCGCCCCCGCCACTCCGCCCGGAGCACTCGCCTACAGGTCCTCCGGGAACGGGTCGCGCCCATCCGGGTACAGCCGGTGCGGCGGGGCCCCCTCCACGGTGAACGCCCAGCTTCCCGACATCGAGGCCACCGGCTGCTCGCGCCGGGTGTCGACGATCGTCGCGTCGGTCAATTCGCCGACGATCCGATCGCCCGGATCCTTTCCGAACTCCTCGAATCGGATCGTCCCCTCGACGGCGAGACTCGCGTCGAGCCGCGGACACGTCTGGTACATCGCCACACTCGCCCGGGCGGGAGAGGAGGTATCCGACGGGTGCTCGACGGCGATCGATTCGCCGAGCTGCTCGTCGATCTCGTCCGGTCCGAACAGCTCGACGTGGACGAGATCGCCGTCCGGCCCGAGCCGCGTTTTGGTCTGCATCAGCAGGCCGACCGTCTCGAGGCTCTCGCGGGCGGCGAAAAAGCTCGGCTCCAGCGGAAAGGCCTCCTCGAAGCACTCCGCCATCTCGGAGGGGGCGTCGATGTCGGTGACCTCGAAGCGGGCGGTATCCTCGGCCTCGGCGCAACCGGCGCTCGCGGCGACGAGCGCCGCGGCGAGGGCGGCGACCAGGCGGCTGGGGCTGGCGAACGGGGCTGACTGCGAGATGACGTGGCCTCTCACGGCGGGGCGACTCGACTCGAGGATCGCCCGCAATCTTCGAACCACTCGCCGGGATTTTCAAGTTCCCGACTCCCCGCCGGTCTCCACACACTTGGACGCGACTGCGACCGCCCCCCGATCCGACACCCGGTCCCGCAGCCCCTCAGTTCCTCAGTTACGCAGTTCCGCACTTACGCAGTTCCGCGCTTACGCAGTTCCTCACTTACTCACTCACTTTCTGGCCTGCGTACCCCGAATGGGGTACGATTGACACTGCGGGTTTGGCACTTACATTGACCGAACCGCCGGCGTGGATGCCGGGAGTGAGCATCGGTACACACGGGACCAGTAGATGGAAGACAACGACCAGCGCCCCCCGAATCTCGGGCCGGAGCGCGACCCGGAGCACGACGACGACCCGAGCACCTTCGTCTCCGGTCGGGGCATTTGGCTCTTGCTGCTTTTGTTTTTGGGCGTCTTTCTGGCCGTCCAGTACTTTCAGTACCCGGCCGGTGAGACGATTCCCTACAGCGAGCTCAAACAAAAGGTCCAGCAGGGCCAGGTCGAGAAGGTCCGGATCACGGATCAGCTCATCGTCGCCCACCCGACCGAATCCGCCCTCGAAGAGGCCAAGGACGACGCCGAAGACGGCGACATGGAGGTGTGGCGGGCGGTCCGGGTCGAGGGCGACGACAGCTTCGTCGAGCTGCTCGACGAGCAGGGCATCGAGTATCGCCGCGAGTACCAGAGCGGCTGCGAGGGGTCGTATATCTGGCTGTGGATCGCACCCCTGGTGATCATGTTCCTGCTGTGGGGCTTTTTCATGCGGCGGCTCAGCGGGCTGGGTGGCCGCAATTCCCCGGCGATGAACTTCGGCAAGACCCAGGCCGACGTGCATCTCGAGGAGGGGACCGGTGTGACCTTCGAGGATGTCGCCGGCTGCAAGGAGGCCAAAGAGGAACTCCAGGAGATCATCGAGTTTCTCAAAAAGCCCGACAAGTTCACTCGTCTCGGCGGCAAGGTCCCGAAAGGCGTGCTGCTGGTCGGCCCGCCCGGCACCGGCAAGACGCTCTTGGCTCGGGCGGTCGCCGGCGAGGCGGACGTGCCGTTTTTCAACCTCTCCGGCTCGGATTTCGTCGAGATGTTCGTCGGCGTCGGCGCCTCCCGGGTCCGCGACCTGTTCGAGCAGGCCAAAGAAAAGGCGCCGTGCATCATCTTCGTCGACGAGCTCGATGCCATCGGCAAGCAGCGCGGCAGCGGGGGCTTTCAGGGCAACGACGAGCGCGAGCAGACGCTCAACGCGCTTCTGGTCGAGATGGACGGCTTCGACTCGCAGGCCGGCGTGATCGTGCTGGCGGCGACGAACCGGCCCGAAATTCTCGATCCGGCGCTTTTGCGGGCGGGGCGCTTCGACCGCCACATCACCGTCGACAAACCCGACGTCCGCGGCCGCGAGCAGATCCTGGAGGTCCACACCCGCGGAGTGGTCGTCTCCGAGAACGTCGACCTGCACGTCATCGCCGCCCAGACGGCCGGGATGGTCGGCTCCGATCTGGCCAACGCGGTCAACGAGGCGGCGCTTCTGGCCGCCCGGCGCGGCAAGAGTGAAGTCGAGATGGAGGACTTTCAGGACGCCATCGAGCGGGTGATGGCGGGGCTCGAAAAGCGCAGCCGTCGCCTCAGCGACAAGGAACGCGAGATCGTCGCCTTCCACGAGTCCGGCCACGCCATCATCGCCGGCACCGTCGAGCACGCCGACCGGGTCCACAAGGTCAGCATCGTCTCCCGCGGGATGGGAGCGCTCGGCTACACGCTTCAGGTGCCGATGGAAGATCGCCATCTGATGACCCGCAACGAGCTGCGCGACAAGATCACGACCCTTCTGGGCGGACGCGCCGCCGAGTCGATCGTCTTCGGCGACATCTCGACCGGGGCCGCCAACGACATCAAACGCGTCACCGACATCGCCCGCCGGATGGTCCGGGAGTTCGGCATGAGCGAGCTGATCGGCAACGTCTCCTACGGCGACGACGCCGGCGAGGGCCAGATGTCGCGCATGCCCGGCGCCCGGCCCGACTACTCCGACGAGACCGCCGAGGCGATCGACCAGGAGGTCCACGACCTGGTCGAAAACCTCTACGAGCGGACGATCGCGCTGTTGAACAAAAACCGCGACATCCTCGACGAGATGGCGGAGTATCTCAAAGAAAACGAAGTCCTCGACGGCGAGGACCTCGAGGCGTTCCTCGAGCGGGTCGAGCCGCTCGACGAGGACACCTCGTTCGACGCGGGCCTCGCTTCGCCTCCCAATCCGTCGTCGGCCACCGGAACCTCGTGACGCTCGACATCCTGGCAGTGGTGGCGGCGCTGATCTTCGCCGCGATGGGCTGGCGCTCCGGGGCGGTCGCCCAGAGCATGCGCCTGGTCGCGGCGGTGGCGGCCTTTTTGGCGGCCACGCCGGTCGCCGAGCTGATCCGACAGATGATGTTTCCCGACACCGACCTGTCGGGGCCGGTCGTCGAGGCCCTGCTGGTGATCGGCTCCGGGATCGGCGTGTACGTCGTCCTGGCGGTCACCGGCTGGCTGTTCGCCCGGGCGATGTGGGCCGCCAGCGACGGGCTGACCCTGCTCGATCGCAGCGGCGGCGTCGCCCTCGGGATCTTCAAGGCGGCGGTCCTCGTGTATTTTCTCGTCGCGGCGGTGTCGATGGCGAAATCGGCGCTGGTGGAGGTCGACGAGGACGACGTGCTGCATCTGCGGGACAGTGAGCTTCTGGAGTGGGTCGAGGAGCACAACGTCCTGGTCATCTGGCGGTTCGAGGACCTGCAGCGGCTGCACGGCGCGCTCCGGGTCCGTGCGGCGCTCGACGACCCGGAGGTCGCCCGGCGTATCCGCGAGAACGGACCGGCCTCGGACCTATTGCGCAGCGACGAGATGCGGGGGTTGGCCGAGCAGGAGGGGCTGGTGGAGGCGGCCCGGAGCGGGGCCTACCACGAGACGCTGGCGGCCGACGAGGTCCGGGAGCTTCTCAACGACCGGCGGTTCGTCGGGCGATTGCGGATGATCGAATGGGAGCGCCTGCTCGACGAGATCGAGCGCGGCGACGCGTGATCAGGCGGCGTGAACGGGGCGGGGTTACTCCTCGGGCGAGGTCTGTGCCTCGTCGGCGCCGGCCGGGTCACCCTCCGAGCCGCCGGAGAGCTGGGCGAACAGGAACAGCCCGAGCGCCGCGAGCGCCAGCAGCACCCAGGCGGCGGTCGTGAGATATTTGCGGAAGATCTCGGAGCGGTCGCGTTCCTCGCGGACGTCGGCCGCCATCCAGGCCTCTTCCTCGTCGACCTCGAACCACTCGTCGGTGACGTCGGTTCCGGGGTCGCCGTTGGGCTCGAAGGCGCTCAGATCCGGTGGCGAGGCGATCTCCTGGTCGGCCGTCTCCTCGTCTGATGGCGCCGAGTCGGCCGTGGCGTCGTCGTCGGCGGGCGTCTCGGTCTTCTCGTCGGTTTCGTCGAGGACGACCACTTCGCCGGAGTCGTCGACCTCCGGCTCGTCGTCCGCGGTCGCCTCCTCGTCGGCGTCCTCGGTTTCGTCGACCGCCGGCTCGTCGTCTGCGGCCGTCCCCTCGTCGGCGTCTTCGGTCTCGTCGACCTCCGGCTCGTCGTCTTCGCCGGAGTCGTCGTCTGCGGCCGCCTCCTCGTCGTCTTCGCCGGTCTCGCCGGCCTCCGGCTCGTCGGCGTCCCCGGTCTCGTCGGCCTCCGGCTCGTCGTCTGCGGCCGTCCCCTCGTCGGCGTCCTCGGTCTCGTCGGCCTCCGGCTCGTCGTCTTCGCCGGTTGCGTCGCCCTCGTCCTCTCCGTCCTCGTCGTCGATGACCTCGGAGACGGCATCCCAGGCGGCCGACTCGGGATCGAGTCCCTCGCCAGTCTCTCCCGCGTCGCCCGCGGTCGGTTCGGTGAAATCCGTCGGTTCGACGGGGCGCGGGTCCCCATCGGGCGTGTGCGCGTAGCCGGTCTCGGCGTCGACGAATCCCATCACCAGGGCGCCCGGTTCGGGCGTCTCGATGCTCTCCTCGACGGCTCTGCTCGCTGCCTCGGCCCCGGTCGCGATGACTGCGAGCTCCGAGGAATCGGCCTCGCTCTCCCGTCTCTCCGTCGTCTCCCCGTCCTGTTCGATCTCGTCTCCCTCGTCGTCGGAGTGTGAATCGGCTGTCTCCTCGTCTTCCGCCCCCTCGGCGTCGGCCCGTTCCTCCGCCGCTTCGGCTTCGAGCTCCCCGTCCTCCTCGGACAAAGCCTCGTCGTCGACCTGGGCGGCCTGTTCCTCTTCGGGAGATTCGTCGCCGTCGACCTCGTCTTCGCCGTCGACCTCGTCTTCCGCCGCGTCGCCCCCGGCTCGCTCCTCCTCCCCGGCGTCTCCGCCGGCACCTTCCGGTTCGTCGGTCGGTTCGTCGGCCGATTCCCCGTCGTCTCGGGGGCTCGTCGCCGACGGCGACGGAGCCTCCGCCGGGGCCTCGGAGGTTGCGGCAGATTCGTCGGTCGACTCGGTCGTCGTCGGATCGTCGTCCATTGCCGATCGCAGGTCGGGGTCTTCGATGATGATCGAGGGTTGGTCGGAGCTGGCTGTGCGGTCGTTTTCGTCGGCGGCGTCGTCCTCGACGATCGAGGATTCGCCGGCCTCCAACCCCTGCGGCACCGACGCTTTGTCTTCGGGCGCGCCGTCGGAGTCGGTCTCCTCGTCGTCCGGGGCCGGGCCCGGGCCCGCCTCCTCGACGTCGGTCGCCGAGATGCCGATCAACGTCTCACTTTCTGTGTCTGCGTCGTCCGTGTCGCCGCCCTCCGTCTCGTCGCCGGTGTCGTCGTTCGATGCGCCGGAGCCGCCGTCGGCGTCGACCATCTGATCGGGGTCGGGAAGCTCCAGTTCCCGGCCGAACACGGGTTCGTCGGCGATCTCGGGAACCGGCGCGACTTTGCGCGGGGAATCTTCGAGGAGGCTCGCCACCGCCGAGACGAGCGCCTTCGGCGTCTGGAACCGCTGCTCGGGGTCCTTGTGCCAGGTCATCGCGAGGACGCTGTCGATCTCGGGATGCAGATCGTCGTCGTCGCTTGCGACGCCGATCTCGAGCGGGGTTTCGTGAAGCTGATGGTCGAGAAGCTCCGCCGGGTCGTCGGCGCCGAACGGGGGCCGCCCGAGGAGCATCTCGTACAGCAGCATCCCGAGCGAGTAGACGAGACTCCGCTCGTCGACCTGTCGGTCCGGCTCGATCGCCTCCGGCGGGAGGTAGGCGGCGAATCCGACGAACGAGGTGCCGTCTCGCGCCCCCTCGAGCGGGGCGGGGTGGCGGGTCAGGGCGGCCTGCAGCCAGTCACCGACCTGCACCTCGGGCGCCTCGTCGGATCCGGCGAAGTGGATGGCGCCGGGGTGGAGGCCGGCGTGGATGTGACCGCGCTCCGACATCCAGTGGATCGCCTGGCCGAGCCGGGCGGTCACCCGCAGCGCCCGGCGCCACTCCAGCGGCGATCCCTCGCCGAGCAACTCGCCGAGCGCCTCCCCGTCGGCGGCCTGTTCGACCAGGTGGGGGGGATCCGCAGCGAGGTCGAGCGAGTGGACGCCGAGAATCTGGGACGGAAGTCTCCGGCCGAGCGTCTCGGCCGTCCGGACCAGCTCCCGGAGCCGCGAGGCCTCCGGACTCGCTCCGCGATTGAACACCGTCACCGCCACCGGCGTCTCGTCGTCGAGCCGACCCCTGTAACGCTCGCCGATGGGATCGGCCCGCTCGAAGGCCTCGAGGTGAACACCGTCGCCGAGCGTCTCACCGACCAGCCGACCCGGAGAGACCTCTTCGGCGTCGACTAGCTCCGTCCCGTCGTCGGGGCAATATGCTTCACCCTGCTCGAACCGCGACTGGCAGTTTGGGCAAACTTTCACCTGCGACCTCGTATCCGAAAATCGGGTCTCGACTCGATGGACCCGAGGCTCGTCGTCTCAGACGCTCGCCGTCGAAGGACTATGCGGCGTGGACCGCGATCCGATCCAGTTCGTCGGTAGCCGGCAGAGTATCGGAGCCTGTCTTCGATGTTAACCCCTGGAGATGCCGGCGCCGACCCGTAGCGTCCCCCCGAGGCGTGCCTCGGCGCCAGCTTTAACCCCAAAACGGCGAAAAACCATTCGACCCCGCGTGAAATCTGTGCGCAATCGTCTATGTTTGCGCCCCGTCAATCCCGCGCTCGACTGACTTTCCCCTGCAACTGGCAGTAACCGATGGAAGAGATGACGCGAAGCGATTTCGTCCAGTCGCTCGGACCCGAGCTGACGAGCGAACAACGCCACGAACTCAAGAGCCTCGCTCACGATCTGCACCCGGTCGTGCTGGTCGGCCAGCGCGGCATCAGCGACGGACTGATCGAGAATTTCGAAAACCAGATCCTCGCCCACGAGCTGATCAAGGTCAAGGTCCACGACGACGCGATGGTCCGCCCGGTCGCCGAGCGGCTCCACGAGGAGACCGGCGCCCAGCTCGCGCAGATCGTCGGCAACGTCCTGGTCTTTTACCGCCCGCATCCCGACGAGCCGGAGGTGCTGCCATGATCCTGCAGATCAACGCCGACCACCCGCAGCCGCGCTACATCGACCAGGTCGTCGAGGCGCTCGGCGACGACGGGCTGGTGGCGTATCCGACCGACACCGTCTACGGGATCGGCTGCTCGGTCGCCAGCCACGAGGGGATCACGAGCCTCCGCCGGCTCGTCGCCGAGGTCAAAGACGCCCCCGAGCACGCTCCCCTGTCGTTTATCTGCGAGGACCTCAGCCAGATCAGCGAGTACGCCCACGTCGACGACGAGGCCTACCGATTTTTGAGCCGTCTTCTGCCGGGCCCCTACACGTTCATCCTGGAGGCGACCAAGGGCGTCCCCGCCGTGATGCGCAAGGAGCGCGATACGGTCGGCATCCGCGTGCCGGATGCGCCGATCCCGCGGGCGATCGTCGATCGGCTCGGCCACCCGCTGGCGACGACCAGCGCGACGACCGACGACGGCGAGTTGATCGCGGATCCGTGGACGCTCGAGGATCTGTACGAGCACCTCGTCGAGATCGTCGTCGACGGCGGATACGTCTTTCCGGAGCCGTCGACGGTGATCGACCTGTCGGGCGAGTACCCGGTGCTCGTGCGCGAAGGGAAGGGCGGGATCGAGGGATTCGAGTTCGTCGAGGTTGTCGACGAGTGACCCGGTCCCGGGCCGTCATTCGCTCGAGGCGTGCACAACCTGATAGATGCGCCCGGTGTGCACGTCGGTCCAGATGACGCGCTCGTCGTCGGCGTGCAAATCGCCGATCTGAGTCCACTTGGCGGGAAATCGGAAGGTGTCGTCATCGCCCGGTGCCAGGGCGGCGACGTTGCGCGAGCTCGCCCAGAAGACCGTGTCGGCGGCGAACTCCAGGGCGCCGGGGTTGGGCGGCGTGTGGGTCAGCAATTCAAGCTCCTCGGTGCTCCCGTCGTTTTGCCCCAGGTAGCCGTGCCGCGGGAAGCCCTGGCGGCGAAGCACGTAGTAAAACTGGTCGCTCGAGGCGGCGTAATCGAGCCCGCTGACGACCATCTGGCCGCCGACGTCCTCGCCGGTCGCAAAGACGGTCTTGTTGCCCCCGTCGATCGGGACCGAGCCGAACTCGAAATTCGAGGTGTTGCCGCCGCCGTCGGCGCTGTACACGAGCGTCGACGGGGAGGTGGCGACGTGGGTGACGTTCGAGAGTCCGTCGACCAGCACCGTCTCGTCGCCGGAGTCGAGATCGAAGCTCGATACGCCCGACGCGGTGCCGACGAAAAGCCGCCCGTCGCGGACGGCCACCGGACCGACCGCCTCGTCGGCGGTGGCGAACTCCGAGGCCGGCATGCCGGGTGCGATCTCGTAGATCGTCCCCGACTCGCCGCCGGTCGCATACAGGCGGTCCCCGCCCGCCGTCAGTTGCCGGACCCCCTCGAGATCCTCGACGATCGTCGTCGTCTCGCCGGATTCCGGGGCGAACTCGGCGACGGCCTCGCCGCCCCGGTCGACGATGTAGAAGTTGCCGTCGAAGCCGACGATCGCCCCCGGGTCCTCGAGCCCCTCGGCGACGATCTCGGCCGATTCGGCCGGCGTGCCCGGAAAGCGCTCGCGCTCCTCGCGGTTGTCGTCCGCCGGCAACTCCAGCTCCCCGCGGTGGCTGCCGTCGACCTCCGAGACGGCCTCCTCGGAGATGGCGCACCGAAAGCCGATCGCCTCGGAGTGGCGGTCCGGGAGAACGGCCCGGCGGGCGACCGACCGCAGGTAGTTGCTGTTGCTGAGATAGCTACCGCCGCGCACGACCCGGTAGGTGCCCTCGTCGGGGCCGGTCGGGTTGTCGAGCGGCTCGGAGGGCGGCTGTTCGGGATAGTCGCCGTACCAGTCGGCCGTCCACTCGGCGACGTTGCCGGCGAGATCCTGGGTGCCGAGCAAAAATTCGCCGTCGGGATGCGAGCCGACCTCGACCGGTTTGCCCTCGCAGAAGGTCCGGCCGGTGAAGTAGTTCGCCCGCTCGCAGCTCGGCCCCTCGTCGCCCCACGGGTAGGTGAACTCCTCGGCGCCCCGCGCGGCGAACTCCCATTCCGCCTCGGTCGGCAGCCGCTTGCCGGCCCACCGGCAGTAATCGCGGGCGGCTCGCCAGGTCACCTGCCGGATCGGCTCCTCGGCCGTCCCCTCGGCCGGCAGATATCCCTGCTCGACCCGGTCGATCGGCTGGTCGTCGTGGTAGTGGTACTCGCCGGCGGCGTGGGTCAAATACAGCGCGAACTCCCGGACCGTCACCTCGTGGGTATCCAGCCGGAAGGTGTCGACGGTCACCTCGTGGGCGGGCTGCTGGTCGATGTTCCACGAGTCGCCGTAGTCGCTCGGCAACTGGTATTCGACGCCCCGCTCGTAGCTCGTCCCCGGGTAGGTGACCATCGGCTCGGCCTCGAGGGCCGGCGCGGTCGGCTCCTTTTGCTGCGCGTCGGCCGGCGTGGCCGCGAGGATGACGACGGTGGCCGCGAGGGCGGCGAACAGGGCGGATTGTCGGCTGGCGGACTCACTCATGGGATTGCTCGTCGCGGGGTTCTCGGCTAGCGGGTGCCGTCGGGCGCTCTCGCGGGTCTACTCGTCGATCGGGCGGGGCTGGGAAGCGAGGAAATGCCAGATCTGCTGGTTGAGATACGACTGCCAGTCGTGGGCGGCGCGCTCGAGGCGGTAGTAGCGCAGGTTGTCGTCCTCTTCCCACCCGATCGAGGTGAGGCGGTCGACGATGACGTCGGAGGCGTGCATGCCCGGCGAACACGAGCGGCTCGAGGATTCGGCCGCGCAGGTGGCGCCGGGCTCGCAGTTGATGCAGATGTCGGGGTCCTCGACGCCGTGCACGAACGCCAGCGGCACGTTGCGCCCCTCCCACTGCTGATCGCCGATCACCTCGTTGAGATACTCGCATTCGGTGAAGCCCGACTCGACCGCCGCCCCGGCGATCTCGGGCATCTCGAGGGCGGCCATCATCGCCATCGCCGCGCCCCGGGAGTGGCCGCTGGTGTAGATGCGCCGCCGGTCGATGTTGTAGGTCGAGCCCGCCCAGTCGACGACCTGGCGCAAAAACTCGTAGTCGGGGTTCGACTCGGAGTCCTGCTGGCGGCAAAACTCCGGCGGATTGCTCATCTCGCTGCCGACCCACTCCGTCCAGAACGCCCAGCGGCTGCGAAACTCCTGGCCGGCGAAGATCGCGATGAAATCGTTCGCCTCGGCCGTCCGGTGCAGCATCGTGAAGCCGGGCAGAATCCAGTGGCTGACGCGGTGGCCGGGCATGTTGATCATCACCGGGTAGGCCTTGTCCGGGTCGTAGCTCGGCGGGACGTACACCCGGAAATGCCGGGCGACATCGCCCGAGGCGTCGGCCTCGCCGCTCGGGACCGCCACCCATTCGTCGCGCCAGCCGGTGAGATCCGACGAGCCCTCCGAGGGGGCCGGCTCCTCGTAGTGCGACTGCTCGGAGTCGACGCCGTCGACGAAGCCGCGATACTCGCAGGCGGCGCCGATCGCGGCCAGCTCCGCCCCGGAGGCCTCCTCGCACGCCGCCCGGCAGTCGCTCTGGTCGGTCCCGAGCGCGCAGTTGGTCGGCTCGTCGCAGACGCCGTCGTCGGCGAACTCGCACTCGTCGCTGGTGTCGACGTCGGCGCCGAACCCGGCATCCTCCCCGCCGGCATCTCCGCCGGCGTCCGGGTCGACGACGATCGGATCGTCGTCTCCGCCGCCATCGCCCCCGGAACAGGCGACCAGCGAGATCGAAGCGAGGGCGACAATACAGGCGAATCCGTGAGTCAGTCGGCGCATGTCTGGTATCCAGTCCGATTGGAAGGCGTACACCGGAGTGCCCCGACAGATTTAGTTGAACCTCGAAGGGAGTTCAAGCTGGCGGGCGCCCCCCGCGAGTCGTCCCGATGCACCACCAGCCGCCGCCGGCCGTCCGCCGCGCCCCCCTCGAGATGTTCCGCGGTCTCTTCTGCACCCGCAGTGACCTCCGCGCTCGACCGTTCTGCGACCTCCGCGCGAGGGCATCAATCGGCTTCCGGGGAGCGCAGGTACGGCGATATCAGGAGCCTGTCGAGCGGCATCGTGTACAGCTCCGTCACCGACTCGGGCGTCTCGACCGGCTCCCCGTCGACCTGCGTCGTCTCCCGGACGAGAAAATCTCCGTAGTTACCGGCGTAGCTTTCGTTTTCGATCCGCTCCCAGGTGCCGGATTCGGACTCGTCGATCGCGCTCTCCTCCGAGCCGGTGTGATCGGTGCCGGTCCGGGTGAGCGTCCAGGTGTTGTCGCCGTCGGAGACTTCCTCGAATTCGAGTGTTTCGCTCACCTCGCGGGCCACCTGCAATTGGTCGTCCTGGCGTTTGTGAACGGTGTACTCGCGGCTCCAGGTGCCGGCGAGGCCGTCGCCGGCGTCGCCGCCGCGCGTCCAGGCGCGGTGATCGAAGTAGGTGTTGTCGACGTAGTAGCTCGAGACGACCTTTCGCTCGACGGTCTCCCGGTCGGAATCCGGCGAGTCCCCACCCTCGCGGTAGGTCTCGGCGAGCTCCAGGCGTTCGACGTCACCCTCGGCGGTGACCTCGAAGGTTCCGCCCAGCGTCAGCGACTCGCGGGACTCCTCCCAGGTGCCGTCGTCGTTCATCTGGCGATCCCATCGCTCGGTAATCGACTGCTCGGCGTCGTAGCTTCGACGCTGCCAGCTGTCGACGAGGGCGTCGCGGCGGGTCGGGATGGTCAGTTGGGCGTCGGACTCCGCCGTGTTGCCGGCTTCGTCGGCCACCGTCGCCGAGACCACCGTCCCCGGCCCCAGCTCGACGGTCACCCGCCAGAGGCCATTTCGGAAGTTCTCTTCTTTCGGCTCGAGTTCGTCGCCGTCGCCATCGGTGATGGCGACCGACAGGTCCTCGCGCGCCGTCTCGTCGTCGTCGGCGAAGACGGTGAATTCGGCGTCGGCCAAGACGGGGAGCACCCGGGTGGCGTCTTCACTCAGGTCGACCTGTGAGGCGAATTCGCCCTCGATCGCGACGCTGACCGCCTGCTGGAATTCCGGCGGCTCCTCGTCGTCCGTGGGGGTTGCGTCGGAGCCGTCGGGTTCGGACGTGGCATCCGGCTGAGTGGCGTCCGGTGCGGCGTCGTTTTGGCCGTCCGGATCGTCGTCTCCCGAGCAGGCACCCAGAACGAGGAGGCAACAGGCCGAAAAGGCGGCAATGTCGATTCGTCGCATCATGGAATGTCCGCAAAAGCAAGGGTTCGCGTAAACCGTAAAAGGATTGCGGGCGGGGCGTTCTTGCCCCGTCACTCCGTCTCCGATGTCTCGGGATACAGCGTCTCGATGTGCGAGGAGCGATACATCGTATAGCTTCTCGGGTTTTCCTCGGCGTCGTCCCGGATGCGCACCTCGAGCACTTCCTGTTGGTCCTCGTCGTGGGTGACTTCGACGATGCGCGCCCATTTCTGGACGTCGCTGTTGCTGATGCAGGCGCCGGTCTGGTCGACGACCCCGCCCTGCTCGTCGAAGTCGATGCAGGCGCCCGGGTCGCTCAGCAGGCCGCCGTCGCCGACGAGGATGTTGCCGTTGGGCAGCTCGTCGGCGTCCCCGACGTACGGGGCGTAAAACTGCGGGTCGGTGCGGTACTCCCAGACCTGCTCGACGGTTCCCGTCTCGCCGGCCTCGATATCGACGCTCGAGGCGTCGAGGGCGTATTCGACGACCCGCGTGTAAAACTGTTCACCCTCCTCGATCGAGGGGCGAGCGTTGCCGTTGTCGTAGACGAGCAGATTGCCGTTGTCGAGCCAGATCGGGGCGTGCTGGTGGTAGTTGAACTCGCCGTCGCCTTCGAATTCGAAATCACCCTCGGGGCCGAGCCGCCACAGCAGATCGCCGGTCTCCCGGTCCCATTTGATGATCCAGTCCTGGTGGCGGAGCGAGGCGATGAGCGTCCCGTCGGTATCGCCGTTTTCGACGGCGTTGCCGTGCGTCCAGTCGTTGGTCGTCTGCTCGTAGTCCTCGTCCCAGTACGGTCCCGTCGAGCCGACTCGTTTGCGCATCCGGTAGTCCTCGAGGACGTCGAACATCGACCAGCTTTCGGTCACCTCGCCGTCCCGGTCGAACTGCAGGGCGACATCTCCGACGACGTTCGCCGTTTCACCCTGTTCGGCGTAGTCCTCGATCTGGCGCATCTCGGTCGAGAGGGTCAGCAACTCGCCGTCGTCCTGCTCGTCGACGCCGTGGTGGACGCCGTAGGTGTCGTCCTCGAGCTCGCGGCCGAGGTCCTCGGCGGCATCCCATTCGTTGACGATCTCGCCCGTCATGTCGACTTCGACGATCGCTTCGTGGCCGGCGTTGTAGACGAAATTGCCGTTCGACAGGCGGTTGACGTCCCAGACCGGGTGGTCGGCCTGGTAGTACCAGACGACCTCGCCGCGTTTGTCGACGGCGATCGCCATGCCCCAGTCGTCCTGCGAGCTGGTGGCGTCTTCGTTCCACCGAAACAGGTCGATCAGGCGGTAGCCGTCGGCCGCCTGCTCGGGGCTGGATTGCTCGACGGTGAGCGGCGGGAAGTCGTCGGGCAGGGGGCCGGTCGCAAACGACTCGGTACGCGTCGAGCGGGCGTCGTTGGCGTCGGCGTGGACGTCGAACTCGTAGTCGGTCTCGGCGCGGAGGCCGTACACGATCAGTTCGTGGGCGGTGGCGGTGTCGGTGGGGCCGACGGTTCGGACGACCTCCCCGTCTCGGACGACGTCGATGCGAACCTCGGCGTCGATGTCGGTCTCCAACTCCACCAGGGCGCTCAGGACGTTGTCCGGGCGTTCGGTGACCGTCAGGTCGCTGATCGAGGGGGCCGGGCCAGTTTCGTCGGTATCATCGAGGCCGTCGATGCCGACATCGGACATGCCGTCCGGCATGTCTCCGCCGTCGGTCGTCGCGTCGGGCGACGAGCCGCCCTCGTCGGGCGGTCCGCACCCGACCAGCGGGAGAGAGCCGAGACAGAGGGCGATGACGAACACCTCGAGCCGTCGCATACGGGATATCCTTACATCATCGGGAATTGAACCGACCAACGGATTCTCCATCCGAGTAACGACGACATCAATAGCGGAAATATGGAGCGCAATACAAATTTCGCCGGGCGTGTACTTCGGACGCTCGCTTCGACGACGCGGTTTGCCCGGCGAGGTCGCGTCCGCTGGCGAAAGACGCTCGCTTCCTCCGGACGGGCATTCGGTTTCGAGTCTCATCCGCCGTCGTGGGAGCAGGCTCGATTTGTGACGCATTTTCGGGTTCGCTACTTTCTGGGTGAGCGTTCGATTCTTCTCTCGATCTTCGGGGATGTCATGGTTCATCGATGGATGGTGGCTGTCGTCTGTTCGGTTGCAACGCTGGTGGCGGGGATCTCGGTCGCCGAGGCGTGTTCGAGAAACGCCGGGGTGATTGAAACGGTGTATCCCTCCGATGGCGCGACGATTGCGCCGGAGGGCTCGTTTTCGATCGCGTACGCACCGCCGGGCGGGGACGCGACGGGGCTCGACGAAGTGACGCTGACGGATAACTCCGGGAATTCGGTCGATATCGCCAAAACCGAATCACACGGGTCGGGATACGCCGGGTTCGACGTCTACGCGCCGACCGATCCCCTGTCGCCGGGCGAGTACACGCTCGAGGTTCGGATCGACAGCGAGAATTCGACCCCCTCGGGCGCACCCTCGGAGGTCACCCGGACCTACACGGTCGAAGAGTCCGAAGATGCGACCCCTCCGGCCGAACCGACGGACCTGGAGTTGTACACGGTTCGGCGCGAGGGCTACTCCGATTCCTGCACGTCGAACGAACACGAATCCGAGTTTCGGTTCGGCTACACCCCGTCGGATCTTTCGGATGTCGGCTATTTCGTCGCGACGTTCCGCGAATCACCCGAAGACGAGTCGGGCGGGGAGACCTATCAGATGGGCCTCGACGTCTCTGAGAGCCAGTTGAACCAGGACAACGACACGGAGACGTTGAGCACCCATCTCGACTTCGAACCCGAGTGCATCACCGTCGACGTCTACTCGCCGGATCGAACGGCGATGGCTTCGTCGACGACCTGTGAGCGGGAGGTGTGTGCGGAGATCGACCATGCCGAGCAAAGCACCCGTCCCGCCTGGTCGGAACTACCGGCGTGTGGAGAAGCGAACGGCGGGGGCGACGCCGGTATGTCCGACGCCGGGATGGAAGACGGCGGGCACGAAGACGTCGGGACCGGGGACGCCGGTGGCTTCGATGCCGGTGGCGTCGATGACATTTCCGGGTGTTCCCAGCGAGGCAGTTCGACGCCGGGTAGCTTGCCCGCGCTACTGGTGGTGGGCCTGCTCGGGGTCGGCTGGTGGCGCATGGGAAGGCGGTGAAATGGGAAGGGGGGTGTAGTTGCATCGTCGAACCGGATCTATGAGACTGGCCTCGACTCGAGAAGAAGTCGAGCCATTTCGTTGTCGAATCACGGAGCTGTACCTGATGTATTTTCGATGTGCGCGGCGGTGGATCGGCCTTCTGGTCGGAGGTGTACTCGCATTCGGTCTCGTCGGTTGTGAGGGAGGATCGGACTCCGGCACGGACGATGCCGGCCAACTGGGAGATGTCGACCCCGACGGGGCGGGAGAGGCGTCGGACGCCGATCCAATCGAGTATGAGGATGCCGATGTGCCGCTTCCCGACGGGGGAGGGATCGTCGAGGATCTGGAAGTCGTCCCGAACCCCTCCAATGCACTGTCGTATTACGTCGAGTGGACGAGCACCGAGCCGGCGGATACCGAGCTTTTCGTCGACTGTGGCGGCGACTGGCGGCAATCGTACGGGGACGAGGAACTCGTCGAGGAACACACCGTATTCGTGATGGGGCTGTGGGAGGGAGCGAACTGTCGGTTCACCGCGAGTTCGCGCGCCGACGACGGCTCGCCGGGTGGGGCGGTCCGGGAGGTGGAGGTCGGCCCGCTACCCGATTTTCTGCCGGATCTGACCGTTCGCACCCGCGAGCCGGACGAGATGCAGACCGGCTGGACGATGTTCAATCTCACCAACGGCTTCGACGGCGTCCCGCTGACCGTCGCGATGGTCGACTCGCAGGGGCGGTATCGATGGTATCACCAGCGGTCGGTCTCGCATCAGGGCTCGGACACGGAGGTCCGCCCGATGGACGACGGAGTGTTGATCGGGGGGGATCGCGGGTATTTCGGGCCGGCGAAAATCGACTGGGAGGGCAGTCGCGTCTGGTCGTCGGATACGCGCACCCACCACGATATCCGGCCCGGCGGCGAGGAGGGGCAGGTGTATTTCCTGCGCCACGTCGACAAGTGCGAGCAGGATTTCCGCTCGGACTCGATGGTCGAATTTTCGGTCGACTCCGACCAGGATGTCGCCGAGTGGGTCCTGTGCGATTACTGGACACCGGGCTCCGATCTCGGCCACGACTGGTCGCATCTGAACACCATCGAGCCATTCGACGACGAGGAGGAGACTTTCCTGCTCTCCTCGCGCACCCAGCACTCGCTGATCAAGTTCGACGCCGCCGACGAGGAGGTCGACTGGAAGCTCGGGGAGTTCGGGGATTTCGGGCTCTGGGAAGACGAGCAGAGTCGGTTTTACCGTCAGCACGCCCCCGAGATTCAGCCCGATGGCAACATCGTGCTGTTCGACAACGGTACGCCGGACGGCGGCCAGTACTCGCGGACCTTCTCGCGGGCGGTCGAAATTTCGTACGACACCGAGACGATGGAGGCCGAGATCGTCTGGGAGTTTCGCCCCGATCCCGACCTCTTCACGCCGATCTGGGGCGACGCCGACCGGCTTCAAAACGGCAACACGCTGGTCACCTTCGGCCACCGCGACAACAGCGCCGAGCGCAACTCTCGGATCATGGAAGTGACCGGCGAGGGCGACAAGATCTGGGACCTGGAGGCCCCCAACAAGTGGGGATGGTACCGATCGGACCGGCTCGTCGACCCGCCCGTCGGCTACGTCGAATGATCGGCCGCACGCCGCCGGTCGGTCCAGAGGCCCGGTCAGCGCACGAAGCCGCTCGGGGGATCGGGGAGGCGCTCGGCGCGATACCAGCCCCATTTGTTCGGCGAGCGCAGGTCCCAGACGACCGTCTCGTCGTCGGTCACTTCCTGGAGGATCGAGCCCTGATCTTCCTGGCGTCGACCGAACGCCGCCAGGGTGTTGCCGTTTTCGAGTCGGTCGGCGTCGCTCCAGATGCCGGCGTAGATGTCCGGGTCGGTGCGGTACGCCCAGGCGACCTCCATGGTCATCTCGTCGGTGTCGTAGCTGATCTCGACGGCGCGGCTGTACGGGCGGTCGTTCGAGTCGTTGTCGAACAGGACGATGTTGCCGTCCGGCTGGATCTCCGGGGCGTGCTGGCGGAGGAAAGCCGGCTCGTCGACACCGTCCGACCGGCTGAAGTCCCCGTCGACGCCGAGCCGCCAGACGACTTCGCCGCTCGAGCGGTCGACCTTGAACAGCGCGCTCTGGTTGCGCGCCGAGATCAACAGCGCGTCTTCGTTCGGGAACGGTTCGATGGCGTTTACGTGGTCCCAGTCGTTTCGAGGATTGTCCGGAGTTCCCTTGGTCGTATCTCAGGAGGTCGAGTATGTTGCCAACGTCCGATTCTTCGATCCGCCCGTTTGTCGTGTTTGCAGCCGGCATGTTCGTCGCTTGTTCGATCGGTTGCCAGAACGGTGGGGAGACCGCCGCCGGCGACGCCGGGAACACGACGAGTGACACGGTGACCCATCCCGACATCGATTCGCCGGACGGGGGCGGGATCATCAGCGAGGTAACCGTCGCCCCGAATCCCTCCAACACCCTGTCGAAATACGTCGAGTGGTCGACCGACGTCCCCGCCTATACCGAACTGATCGTCACGTGTGGTGACGAGTGGCAGCAAACCTACAGTGACGACGAGTTCGTCCAGGAGCACGAGGTCTTCGTGATGGGCCTGTGGGACGGAGCGAGTTGTCAATACACGGCACGTTCAGAGGCCGAAGACGGTGCCATCGGGGTGCGCACCGGCGAGTTCGAAGCCGGGCCGTTGCCGGACGATCTCGCCGAAATCACGATCCATACCCACGAGCCGGAGCGCGTGCAGTCGGGCTCGACGATGTTCAATCTGTCGAACAGCGAGGACGACGTGCCCGCAACGGCCGTGATGGTCGACCATCAGGGCCGTTACCGATGGTACCACAAACGCTCCACCTCCGGGCCCGGGGCGGATACCGAGCTTCGGCCGATGGACGACGGGTTTCTGTTCGCCGGCACGCGCGATCAGTTCGGGCCGGCGAAATTCGACTGGGAGGGGAACGAAGAGTGGTCGTACGACATCCACATGCACCACGATATTCGGCTCTCCGAGGATGGCGAGCACATCTATTATCTCGCCAAACGCGACACCTGCGACGGGGACCACAACTCCGATACCGTCGTGAAGTTCTCGCGCGAAGACGAAGAGGTCGTCGACGAGTGGGTTCTGTGTGACTACTGGACGCCCGACGGGGCATTGAGCAACGACTGGGCGCACCTGAATACCATCGAGCCGTTCCCCGATGAACAGGCCTTTTTGCTGTCGTCGCGAGACAGAAACACCCTGATCAAACTCGACGTCGCGAACGACGAGGTCGAGTGGCGGATGGGTCTGGACGGCCAGTTCGGTCTCGAGGGCGACGAACGATTCTTTAAACAGCACGCCCCCGAGATTCAGCCCGACGGCAACATCGTGTTGTTCGACAACGGTATCCGGGCGGGCGGCGAGCACACCCGAAAATGGTCGAGAGTCATGGAGATCGCCTACGACACGGAGACGATGGAGGCGGAGGTTGTCTGGACCCACCGTCCCGATCCGGATGTCTTTGCGGTGTTCTGGGGAGATGCCGACCGATTCGACAACGGCAACACGATGGGTGTGTACGGCCAGCGCAACACGAACGACGACCGAAACTCCCATCTCATCGAGGTGACGGAGTCCGGGGAGACGGTTTGGCATCTGGAGATGGCCAACAAGTGGGGGACGTATCGGGCGGATCGGCTGGTTGATCCACCGGTGGGGTATGTGAAGTGATCGCAACTCGCCACTCGCCGAAAAGCGTCGGACAGGTGAGGCATGTAGGGGTGTCGGCGGCTCGCCGGGGCGCAGTGTCCGGTAACAGTTCACAAAGACTCGAATCAGGAACCATACACATGTTGCATCGAATCCACGGACTCGCCGGGCTGCTCGCTGCCGCCGGCCTCGTGTCACTGGTGTTCGCCTGCAGCGACGACAGCAGCTCGCAATCGGACGACGGGCTGATGGATGCCGGGGCCGACACCTCGCGGCCGGATGGAAAGTCCGTCGACGGGCAGGGAATCGTCGAGGAGCTGCAGGTGGTTTCGAATCCGTCGAACGCCCTGGCGTACTACGTCGATTGGTCGACCACCCGGCCGGCGGATACCGAACTGGTCGTCGAGTGCGGGGACGACTGGCAGCAAACCTACACCGACGACGAGATGGTCGAAGAACGGAGCGTCTTCGTGATGGGCCTGTGGGACGGGGCGACCTGTCGGTTGACTGCGACCTCGAGCGCCGCGGAGGGTGCTTCCGGAACGGCGACCAGCGAGATCGAGATCGGACCGCTGCCGGACTACCTGCCGGAGCTGACCGTTCACACCCGGAAGGAGGAACGCCTGCGGGACGGGTGGACGATGTTCAATCTCACAAACGCCGAAGAGGGAATTCCGGTCATTTATGCGATGATCGACCATCGCGGCCGCTATCGGTGGTATCACCAGCTTTCGACCAGCGGGCACGGGGCCGACTCGGAGGTGCGGCCGATGGACGACGGGGTCCTGATCGCCGGAACACACATCCACTTCAAGGGGCCGATCAAGCTCGACTGGGAGGGGAAACGCCAGTGGTCGTACGACCTGTGGATGCACCACGACGTGCGGCTGGCCGGCGACGGCGAACACTTCTATTACATCAACAAGCTCGACCAGTGCGACCAGGGGGTCCGGGCGGACGGGGTGGTGAAATTCTCCCGGGAGACCGACGAAATGGTCGACAGTTGGCAGACCTGCGATTACTGGACGCCACCCGGCGAGTTGCAGGGGGACGACTGGGACCATCTCAACACCATCGAGCCGTTCCCCGAGGAGCAAGCGTTTTTGCTGTCGCTCCGCGACCAGCAGACCCTGTTCAAACTCGACACGGCCGACGAGGAGGCCGATTGGGCGATGGGCGTCGAGGGGGATTTCGGCCTCGAGGGCGATGAGCGTTTCTTCCGCCAACACGCCCCCGAGCTGCAGGACAACGGCAACATCGTCCTGTTCGACAACGGCTCCTACGAGCACGGAGAGTTCAGTCGTCCGTGGTCGCGGGCCATCGAGATCGCCTATGACACCGAGACGATGGAGGCGGAGGTCGTCTGGGAATTCCGCCCCGATCCGGACATCTTTGCGCCGATCTGGGGCGATGCCGACCGGCTCGACAACGGCAACACGCTGGTCGTCTTCGGTCTGCGGAACACCGACGCCGAAAACAACTCTCGGATCATGGAGGTGACCGAATCCAGCGAGAGGGTCTGGGACCTGGAGGCGCCCAACGAGTGGGGGTGGTACCGGGCGGACCGGGTGGTCGATTTGCCGGTCGGGTATGTGGAGTAATTCGGGACTCGCCACCGATTGCGGCTACGCCGTCTCGGGTTTTGATACAACTCCAGCCCTGTCGGCGCAGTTCTCGCGGGCGAGTCGCGGACATTACAGATCACAGGCGGCCGTTCGCGACGCCACGCACGTTCCATCGTAGCAGGCGAGACAGGCAGATTCGCACCCTTCCATCTCCTCGTCCAGGCTCGTGCATCCGGTATTGCCCTCACAGGACGGGGATGACTCGGTACGGCTGAGATTCGCGCATTCCTCGGCGGACATGTCGGTCGCCTGGGTACAACAGTGGGCGGGCGAGCCGGCCGAAGTGTCGGTCGTGACGTCAGTCGAGACATCGCCCGGTGCCGAATTCTTCGCATCGCCGTCTATCCAGTTGTTGGATCGGTTCGAGCCATCGTTACTGCTGCATCCGAGACACGTGACCAGCAGTGCGAACAGACAGGTGATCAGAAGGAATTGCCTGCGCATGGGTTCGCCTCGAGTGATGCGTAGTTGGAGCCGATCGACCCGGACGACAGCAGTTGGTGCCGGGACGACCGGAAGCGCCCCCGACACGAGTTCATGTCGGTGGCATGCGACGACGCTGGAAGTACTTAGTTAACTGTTCGTGGTGATTCAAATTTTGCTCGCCGATGCGTCGTGACTTGCTGAAAAGCGTGGGGCGTGTTTCGTAACTCGCGACTCGGGGAAGCGTCGGCGACCTCGACCATATGCACGTCTACCTCGTCGTGGTCGTTGTTGTGCTCGACCTCGCCGTCGTTTTCGCCGAGTCACGAGTCACGAATTACAAGTCACGACGCGTCCTACTCCAACCCCTGCGCCCCCAGAAACTTCCCGACAGCCTCCCAGGGCATCGGGCCGTCGTTGTGGCCGGAGTGGTCGAATTCGACGTAGCTGCTGGTGGCGGCGGCCTCGTGGAGGCGTCGGGCCTGCTCGACGGGGATGATGGCGTCGTGTGCGCCGTGGGTGATCAGGAGCGGGGTGTCGGTCTCGGCGACGAAGCCGAGGTTGTCGAACTCGTCGCGCAGCAGAAACGCGGGGGCGTAGTAGTGGTGCCAGGCGAGGTCGGCGAGCGAGGTGAACGTCGACTGCAGGATCATCGCCGCCGGGGGATGGCGGCGGGCGAGGTTGCAGACGGCGCCGCCGCCCAGCGAGCGGCCGTGATAGATCAGCGCCTCGGAGTCGACTTCCGGGCGATCGACGAGCCGGTCGCGAAAGTCGACGAAATCGGCGGTGATCTTCGCCGAGGTCGGACTCCCCGCCGAGCGCCCGTATCCCCGGTATTCGACCAGCAGCACCGAGATGCCGCGCTCGGCGTACCAGCGCATCAGCTCGGGCCAGTGGTCGATCACCTCGCCGTTGCCGTGCCCGAACATCACCGCCGGCCCCGGGTCGGCCTCGGTGCGGCCCTCTCCGGCGAGGAACCATCCTTCGACCTCGCCCTCCGGCGTCTCGATCCACCACTGCTCGGCCGCCTCGGGTTTGCCCCGCGGCGAGTCGGGAGCGCGGACGGCGTGGGTCGGAAAGATCAGGCTGCGTTGCAGCGCAAAGAGCATCGCAAAAGCGAGGACGACGGCGACGGGGATGGCGATGGCGACGGTTCGCATGGATGTGCGATTGTGATAGCCCGGCCCCGGGAATTGCAACGGTCTTCCCGCCGACACTTTTCGCCCAGATGTTTTTCGCTGCTGTTTTTGCTTAGCCGCTCCGCCGCTCCACCGCTTAGCTGCCCATGAATTACGCATATCTGCACGGTTTCGCCTCCAGCTCGCAATCGGAAAAGGGTCTGCAGCTCGCTGACGAGCTGGCCGACGACGGGATCGAGCTGCACCGGCCGGAGCTCAACCACCCGTCGTTCGAGAAGCTCAGCTACTCCGGCATGATCGAGGCGATGCAGGCCTACGACCGCGAGCACGGCGACGGGGAGCCGTGGCGGCTGATCGGCTCGAGCATGGGAGGCTACGTGGCGGCGCGCTGGGCGCAGATGGCACCCGAGAAGGTCGACCGGATGCTTCTGTTGTGCCCGGGCTTCGACATGGTCAACCGCTGGATCGAGCTGCTCGGCCAGGAGAGTGTCGACGACTGGCAAGAGGAAGGGACGTTTCTGTTTTTCGACGCCGAGGACAACCTGACGGCGGTCCACTGGGAGCTGTTCGCCGACGCCGACGACAACCACCCGCCGTATCCGGTCGTCACCTGTCCGGTGCTGGTGTTGCACGGGCGCGACGACGAGATCGTGCCGGTCTCCAGCTCGCGGAAATTCGTCGAGCAGACCGAACAGGCGGAGCTGCGGCTGCTCGAGGACAACCACAAACTCCACGACTCGGTCGACGAGATCGCCGGGGCCGCCCGCGAGTTTTTCGGGCTCGGGGAGTGATCGTCGTGGGGGGTTTGGAGAGGCACCAGAGACAACGGGGAGGAACGGAAACGTTTACGTGGGCGAGGGTCGAGAGCGTTTACGTCGACGAAAGCGAAAACGTTTACGTCGACGAGAACTGCGAGCGATCGACGGGGAGCCCGTTTGCCCGAGGCGGGATCGGTTGGCATCATCGGGATCCGAGCCGACACGACGTTCGATCAACCTGGAGCCTTCGGACGGGAGGCGATGTGATGGAGTGGCGAGTTTCTCTGGCGGCTGTCGCGTGTGCGGTCGCCGTCGCGGCGGGCGGGTGTGTCCAGCGGATCGCGGTCGAGCAGACGATCGAGGCGCTCGACGAGGGGGCGGTGGCGATGAATCGCGAGAGCGACCCCGAGTTCGCTCGCCAGGCGTTTCCGTCGAATCTCAAGACCTTCGAGGCGCTGCTGATCAACGCGCCGGACAACGAGCGGCTGTTGCGGCGGCTGAGCGAGGGGTACTTCTCGTACGCCTTCGGGTTTCTCGAGCAGGATCTGAACGAGGCGGAGATCGAGCTGGCCGACGAGGAGCGCATCGACGAGCTGGTCGGCCGGACGATTCTGCACTACCGGCGGGCGCGCAACTACGGGTTTCGGCTGCTCGACCGGCCAGAGTTTCGCGAGGCGGCGACGAACCTGAACGTCGACCGGGTCGAGGCGCTGTTGAGCGAGATGGGCGACGCGCAGGTCCCGGGGCTATTCTGGACGGCCTACGCCTGGGGGTCGCTGATCAACCTCGCCCAGCAGGACCCCGACATGGTGGCGGCGCTGCCGGTCGTCGAGCGGATGATGCAGCGGGTGATCGAGCTCGACGAAAGCTACTACGATTGGGGGCCGCACCTGTTTTTCGGAGTCTACTACGCGAGCCGGCCGGAGGTCGCCGGGGGGGATGCCGAGCAGGCCAAACACCACTTCGAGACGGCGCTCGAGGGGGCCGGCGAGTCCAACCTGATGATTCCCTTCCTGTACGGGCGCTACGTCGGTCCCCAGACCCAGGACCGGGAGCTTTTCGAACGCATGATGCAAAAAGTCAAAACCGCCGACCTCGGAAAGGCGCCCGACAACCGGTTAAACAACGAGATCGCAAAAGACCGGGCGGAATTCTGGACGAAACACGCCGACGAGCTGTTTTACTGAACGTCGGTACTGCTCGGGGACAGCTCGGGGACAGCTCGGGGACAGCTCGGGGACAGCTCGGGGAGGGCTCGGGGACAGCTCGGGGGGCGGGGGGGGTGATCGGGTGTGAGGCGACTGCGACGAGGTAGACGAAGATGGAGAAGACGACGAGGTGGCGTGGAATCGCGGTGGGGTTGGTGGTGGCGATGGTGGCGGGGGTCGGATGGCCGGCGGTCGGGGAGGCGCAGGAGGGGGAGGAGCAGACGTTGAAGCTGGCGACGCTGGCGCCGAAGAACTCGACGTGGATGGAGGCCTTCGAGCGGATGAGCCGCGAGATCACGGAGCGGACCGGCGGGGCGGTCGAGGTCGACCTGTATCCGGGCGGGGTGATGGGCGGCGAGGTCGCGATGGTGCGCAAGATGCGGACCGGGCAGCTCGACGGGGCGGCGCTGACGAACACCGGGCTCGGCGAGATCGAGCCGCAGGTGCTCGCCCTGCAGATGCCGTTGATGTTCAAAAACTGGGAGGAGGTCGACTACGTGCGCGACGAGATGTCGGAGACGTTTCAGGGGATGCTGGCCGACGACGGCTTCGAGCTGTTGAGCTGGGGGGACGTCGGGTTCGCCTACCTGTTTTCGAACGAGGCGCTGCGGACGCCCGAGGACATCAAATCGCGCAAGACCTGGATCTGGGACTCCGACCCGATCATGCAAAAGGTGATGGAGGTCGCCGACGTCAACGCCGTGCCGCTGGATGTGGCCGACGTGCTGCCGAGCCTGTCGACCGGCGTGATCGACACGTTCACCAACTCGCCGTACGGGGCGGTCTCGCTGCAGTGGTACTCGCGCGCCGAGTACGTGACGAACCTCAAGCTGGCGGTCATCGTCGGCGGCGTGGTCGTCTCGGAGGAGGCGCTCGAGAAGCTCTCCGAGGAGCACCGCGAGGTGGTGCGGTCAGTCGCCTCCGGGCAGGGCGAGGCGCTGCTCGAGCAGATCCGGGCGGACAACGAAAAGGCGATCGGGACGATCCAGAAGGCGGGCGTCGAGGTCGTCCAGCCGAAAAACATGGAGGCGTGGAACGCGATCGCGGAGGAGACCCGCGCGCAGTTGACCGGCAGTCTGTTCCCCGAGGAGCTCGTCGAGCAAATCGAAAAGACTCTCGAGGAGTATCGCTCCTCGGAGTGACCCCCGGCGCCGGTGCATGATCGACTGGATCGACAGATTCGAGGGGCGGCTCGTCCGCATCGAAAGCTGGGCGCTGGTGGCGTGCGTGCTGCTGATGCTGGCGTTCGCCTCTTACAACGTCTTTTACCGCAACGCGCTCATTCCGCTCCAGGAGTCGCTTCGGACGAGCGGGCCGGCGGCGGTCGAGAGCGAGGAGGACGACGGCGGCGGGCCCGGCGAACCGTCCAGCGAGTCGGAGGGGCCGAGCGGCTTCGAGGGCGGGTTCGGCGACGAGGACGAGGAGGCCGACGAGGGCAGCGGCTTCGAGGGGGGCTTCGGGGCGCCCGAGGGCGACGGCGACGGGTCGCGACGCGACGGCGACAGCGGGGACGGCCGAGCGGGCGGTGGGGAGGCGGAGCCGGCGGGTGGCCCGCCGCCCGAGGGGAGTCTCGCTCGGCGGGCGATCGGGTGGATCGACGCCGCCAAGATCGGCTGGATCGACGTGTTCTTGCGCCAGCTCGTGCTGCTGGTCGGCTTTCTCGGCGCGATGCTGGCGGTCCCCCGCAGCGAGCACATCACGATCGATGCCGTCGGGCAGTTTCTCGAGGGGCGGGCGCAGCACGTCGTCGACGCCGCGACGAGTCTGTTCGCCACGGTCGTCTGCGTCGTCCTGGCGGCGTCGGGCTGGCAGCTCGTCGAACTCGGCCTTCGGTACCCGCGCGAGCTGTTTCCGTGGGCCCCGGAGTGGACCTTCCAGGCGATGTTCCCGGTCGGCTTCGCGCTGATCGCGGTGCACTTTGCGCTCCGGACGCTCGCTTCCGGCGCGCGTGGGCTCTCTGGAGAGACGGACTCGCCCGACACCGACATCGCCGACGAGGCGGATGATGAGGCGCCGGAGCCCGACGAGGAGGGCGACGGGGAGGAGGCGACGGGATGATCGAGCTTTTCGTCGGCCTCGCGTTGGTGGCGGTGGCCCTCCTGGGCGCGCCGCTTTTCGTCGTCCTGGCGGCGGCGGCGGTCGCGCTGTTTTCGACGACCGACACCAGCCTCGTCATCCTCGCCGAGGAACACTACAAGCTGACCGACAGCCCGCATCTGATCACGATTCCGCTGTTCACCCTCGCCGGGTTTTTGATGGCGAAGAGCCGGGCGGCGGATCGGTTGGTGCGCGTCAGCCAGGCGTATTTCGGGTGGATGCCCGGGGGGCTGGCGATCGTCGTCATCGCCTCGTGTGCCTTTTTCACGACCTTCACGGGGGCCTCGGGGGTGACGATCATCGCGCTCGGCGGTCTGCTGTTTCCGATGCTCGTCGGCGAGGGCTACCCCGAGGAGTTTTCGCACGGGCTGATCACGAGCAGCGGCTCGATCGGCCTGCTGTTTCCGCCGTCGCTGCCGATCATCCTGTACGGCATCGTCGCGACGACGAGCATCGACAGACTGTTCGTCGCCGGCCTCGCGCCCGGCGCGCTGATGGTGGCGGTGCTCGGCGGCTACTCGATTTTCGTGGGGCGCCGGGCGGAGGTCGAGACCCGGGAGTGGGACGCCGGCGAGGCGCTGGCGGCGACGCGCGAGGCGTTCTGGGAGATCCTCGTGCCGGTCGTGGTGCTGGCGAGCATCTACGGGGGGGTCGTGACCGTCGCCGAGGCGTCGGCCATCGCGGCGCTGTACGTGCTGGTCGTCGAGGTCTTCGTCACCGGCGACATCGACCTGTTCGGCTCGCCGGAGGCCGACGACTCGCTGTTCAGTGTCGTGCGCGAGTCGATGGCGCTGGTCGGCGCGATCTTGATCATCCTGGGCGTGGCGATGGGGCTGACGAACTACCTCGTCCAGGAGGAAGTCCCGATGCAGATGCTCGGCCTGATCGAGCAGTACATCGAAAGCAAGTGGACGTTCTTGTTGCTGCTCAACGTCTTCTTGCTCGTCGTCGGCTGTATGATGGACATCTTCAGTGCGATCGCGGTCGTGGTGCCGCTGATCGTCCCGATCGCCGCCGAGTTCGGGGTCGACGAGGTGCACCTGGGCATCATCTTTCTGGCGAACCTCGAGATCGGCTACATCACGCCGCCGGTCGGGCTGAATCTGTTCATCTCGTCGCTGGCATTCGAAAAGCGGGTGATCTATCTGTACCGCGTGGCGCTGCCGTTTTTCTTTCTGCTGCTCGCCACGCTGCTGGTCATCACCTTCTGGGAGGGGCTGTCGCTGTACCTGGTGGAATTGCTGTACGGCTGAAAATGCCGCGGGACAGGCAAAACATCCAAGAGCAGGGATGCTCTTGCTACGGACAAAACGTCCAGGAGCAGGGATGCTCTTGCTACGGGAGAATATCCAAGGGCAGGGATGCCCGCGAGACAGGCCTATAGCTACGAGGATTATCCATGATTGTTGCAGTCGGAGCGGATCACGCCGGGTTCGAGGCGAAGGATCGGGCGATCGAGCTGATCGAGGAACTCGGCCACGAGGTCGTCGACGACGGGACCGGCGACGCGACGTCGGTCGACTACCCGGATTTCGGGCGCAAGGTTGGCGTCGCCGTCTCGTCGGGCGAGGCCGACCGGGGCATCATCTTTTGCGGGAGCGGCGTCGGCGTGTCGGTCGCCGCCAACAAGATCCCGAAGGTGCGCGCCGGCGTCTGCCACGACACCTACTCGGCCCGGCAGGGCGTCGAGCACGACGACATGAACGTGCTGTGTCTCGGGGCCCGTATCGTCGGCTCGGAGCTGATCACCGAGATCATCCGGGCGTTTCTCGGGGCGGAGTTCAGCGGCGCCGAGCGCCACGTCCGGCGGCTGAACAAGGTCAAGCAGATCGAGGCCGACGCCCTCGCCGGGAAGTTCGGCCCGTCGGAGTGATCACTCCGCGCCGATCGACAGGTCGAAGTTCTCGTCGCCGACCGGGTACCGCTCGCCGTCGACGATCTCTCCGGCCTCCTCGTCGCCGAACAGGTGGTGGCGGGCGAAGGCCAGCGCGTAGACGTTGATCAGGTCGTAGGCGCGCTCCGGCTCGACGAACTCCTCGCCGCACCCGTCGCCGGCGAGGCGGGGCTGGGTGTCGGCGAAGTCGAAATCGCACATGTTCGAAAACGTGAAATGCCCGCCCTCGGGCAGATTGATGCGGCGGTGCTGTTCGCCGACCATCTGCTCCCAGATCGGGTCGCCCTCCTGCTCGTTCGGCAGCGTCTGATCCTCGCCCCCGGTCATCAGCATCGTCGGGATGGCGAGCTGTTCGAGCCCGTCGTCGAAGATGATGTTGCCGGCGGGCGTCATCGGGATCGCGACGTCGATGCGCTCGTCGTGAAACCCCTCTCGAAACAACGCGATCCGTCCCTCCCGGGCGAAGACGTCGCAGTAGTCGCGGTCGAAGCCCGGATCCTCCTGTTCGCATCGATCGAGGAGGTCGTCGACGTCGAATTCGGCGCCGGAGTTGGCGAGAGTGGTGTAGCCGCCGAAGCTGTGGCCGCTCATCGCGATCTGGTCGGAGAGGCGGCCGGCGAGGGGATTGTCCTCGTCGAGATTCTCGAGGTGATCGAGGGTGGCGGTGACGTCCTGGGGGCGATAGACGGCGGCCTCGAGGTTGATGGCGGTGCCGTCCGAGAGGGTGTTTCCTTCGTGTTCCGGCGAGACGACCGCCCAGCCGTGGCTCGCCCAGTACTCGGTCATGAAGTAGTTCTGGGCCGGGATGCCGCCGTTGCCGTGCGAGAAGAGCATGACCGGCATCTCCCCGCCCGAGATCGGGGCGGCGTTTTGGACGACCTCGTCGCGCTTGAGCAGGACGTGGTATTTGCCGGACGGCCCCTCCTGCTCGTCGGTCGGATACCACATCAGCAGATCGAGGGTGCGATCCTCGTCGGTGCCGTCCTCTTCGGCCTGGTAGACGACCTCGGTCTTCGAGAAACCGACGTGATGGGGGCCCCGTTCGTCGACCGGCCGATCCGAGGGGCCGGTGTGGTCAGTCGCATCCTGTGCGTCGGGGGAGGTATCGGGGCCGGCGTCGACCGAGGAGGTGTCGGGCTGGATGCCGAGGTCGCCGACGTCGGCGGTGGCATCGGGAGACCCGGAGGTGCCTTCGTCGCCGGTCGTCTCGTCGGGGACGCAGGCGGGCGCGAGCAACAACAAAAGGAGGGCAGCGGTTGGGCAGAGCGTCCGTCGCATCGGCGGTCCATCCTCGAAGTCACCTGATTCGTGGCAGTATCCGAACAAGAAGGTAGCGAGTTCGGGGAGGATCTGCAATTGGCGGGAATTGGCGTAAAGCGCGTCGGCGAGGCCGCCGACGGCACCAAATATCCGTGTTGGGGGTTGGCGACGGCACAAAACGTCCGCGGTGGGCGTCGGCGAGGCCGCCGGCGGCACCAAACATCCGTGTTGGGTGTTGGCGACGGCAGCAGACGTCCGCGGTGGGCGTCGGCGGTGGCACCAGACGTCGGGCTCGCGCGTTGGCGAGGCCGCCGAGGGCACCGGATGAACCGGAGAGCGAATGCCGGGGGAGTCAGTCGAGGCCGGGGCCGTAGTCGTCGGGGGGATAGTCCTCGAAGATCGATTCCGGCTCTTCGGCGATGGTGCGCAGCATCTCGAACGAGTACACGCCGGTGTTGTGGCCGTCCTGCCAGGCGATGCAGATGGCGTAGCCGCCGACCTGCGAGACGTTCGAGACGACGATCTGGGATTCGTGCTCGATCGGATTGAACTCGTGGGGCATCGAGCCGTGGCCCTGGCAGTGGGCGCACGGACAGTACCCGCGCAGGATGGGCGTCGGGTACTCGTGGTGCTCGCCGTCGCTGAAGTCCATCTTCAGGAGGCGCTCCTCTTCGTTGAATCGGATCTCGGTCGGGTGGGGATGGGCGCCCATCGGGGGTCCTCGTGTCGGGTGGGGGCGTCGAGAGCGCGTGCAGCCCACACGATGTTCACTGGCGCGGCCGGGGTCAAGTAGCGGGCTGGCGGGTCACGCGCTGCGAGAGCCGAGTTCGATGCGGTCCATCGACAGCTCGCCGGTCTGCTCGTCGACGTGCAGCATCGCCGCGAAGCGCTCGGTGTGGAAGCCGTGGCGGCCGGCGGCGCCGGGGTTGAGCCACAGCGCCCCGTCGACGCGATCGACCGCCGGGATGTGGCTGTGGCCGCAGACGAAGACGTCCGGCTCGTCGCGTCGGATCAGCTCGCGGGCGCGTTTCCTGGGGCGCCGCGGCGAGCCGGCGATGTGCAGCACGGCGATCGTGCGTCCGTGGACTTCGAAGAAGCGCTCCTCGGGCAGAAAACGCAGGTCCCCGCCGTCGATGTTGCCGCGGACCGCCTCGACCGGGGCGATCTCTTCGAGTCGCTCGAGGATCACCTCGTCGCCGATGTCGCCGGCGTGCACGATCCGGTCGACCTCGTAGTCGTCGAAGATCTCGACGAGCTCCGGATCGAGCCAGCCGTGGGTGTCGGAGACGAGACCGATTGTCGTGGCGCTCATCGTCTGATCCCTCCGAATATCGGGGCCGAACGGTTCTTTAAGTTGCTCGACGTCGGCGCTATGGTGCCTATGCTGTCTTACACAAGTCGAATCTCGACCGCCAATGGCAACTTGGAGACGAAGGGATTAGTCATGCGACGATTTTCAATGATGTTGTGCGCGCTTCTCGTTCCCGCCGCCCTGACACTCGGGGCGTGCAATGGAGACGACGATGGCGACGGAAACGGCGACGACGGAGATCAGGACGTCGGCGTGACCGACGTCGACGAGATGGACGTCGACCAGGAGCCGGACGCCGACGAACAACCGGATGCCGACGAAGCCCCCGACGCCGACGACGAGCCGGATGTCGACGAGGGCGATGTCGAGGGCGATGCGATGGCCGACGGCGGCGACGGCGACCCGTGCGCCGACGAAGGAATCTGCGAGGTCTCGGGATCGCTCCAGTTCCACCCGGTCAGCCAGGAACTCGATTCGGAGGCGACGCTCGGCGGCGCCCGGCTTTTCTTGAGTTCGGCCGGGGCCGCGATCGCCGGGAATCCCAATCCGATGGAGAACGAGGCCGGCGACCCGGTCGAGGAGACGTGGGCGACCGAGGCGACCGAGATGATGGTCGAGTGGGGATTCGACACCGTCGATGTGAGTTCCATTGCCACCGGGATCGTCTCGATCGTGGAAGATTCCGGAGACCTCTCCGAGCAGAAATTCGTGACGACGGCGACCGGTCTGGCCGGCGAGAAGCCGACCGAACCGCTGACCGACGCCGGAGCCCACGTGCTGACGGTCGAGGCCGAAGGCCAGCTCGCCAACCTCGTGGCTGATGCGAGCGAGGGCGATGACATCCAGGAGCCCGGCGATCTGGCCGCCGAGGGCTTCATCCTGCTTCAGTTCCTCGATTCCGAGGGTGATCCGGTCGCGGGCGTGACCGCCACCGACGGCGGCCACGACGTCGGCAGTGAGCCCGACGACACAGGCGACCGCATCGAGGAGGCGTACTATCCGAACGCCGACTACTCGAGCGCGACACGAGGTCCGTTCGCCACGACCTCGGAGACGGGCGTCGCAATTCTCCCCGGGGCAGATACGCTCTCGGAGTTCGGCGGCGTCGATGTGGAGGCCGAGACGAACTTCGAGCTCGTCCAGGCTCGGTCGCTCCAGGGCGTCGCGTTCATCGGCTTTCGTACGCCGGTGAGCGACGACGGTGGTTGACGCCTCAGCGATCGGCCCCTTCGCCCGGCTCGCGCATCTCGATGCGGAACGGGCAACTCTCGGCCCCTTCGGCCAGGGTGTGGGGGCGTTCGAGGGCGACATCGTCCTCGACGCCCCCGAAAAATTCCGCATCGCCCTTGCAAAACAGGGGCGCGAGTTCGGGCACCCCCGCCGCCTCGCACAGCGGCGGAAACTCACAGTGCGTGACCGTGAACTCGACGACCTCCTCGTCGATCTCCTCCCACCGCAGCGTGGCGTTGAAAAACTGATTGCCGCGCTCTCGCACGAACGCCTCCCGCTCCCGATCCCCCATCTCCAGAAGCTCCGAGCGGCGGAGCCGACCGACCGTCTCGCTCAAAAAGACGATCGAGGCTTCGATGATCATGCGCTCGGCGACCTGCAGGGCGCGCTCCCGAGACACCTCCTCGAGCAGCTCCCGGTACAACACGATGGCGGGACCGATCTGATCGCGGCTCTTGCGCTCCCCGTCGCTCTCCGGCGGAGGAAACTCGGCGAACGGCTCGCCGGCAAACACCCGCCGCTGGGTGCGGCCACCGACGCGCAGCGCGTCGATCAGGCCGAGCTCCTCGATCAGCACCTTGAACGCCGCGCGGTCTTCGCTCCCGAACATCGCTCACTCACTCCTTCATGTCGTCGAGTTCGAAGTTCGTCTCACCGGTCTCGAACGGCGACTCCGAGCGATACGTCTCCGAGACGCTGTCGGTCTGCAGCCAGGTCATCGCGCCCGAGAACTCCACGCGCATCGGCCAGAAGCCGATCGCCTCGCTGGCGTTCGAGGCGTAACCGTTCAACAGAAACGTCGCCTCGCCGGATTCGGCGTCGTACGATTCGAGGTCGAGATCGACGGTCATCTCACGGAGATAAAAGCCCGGCGGGCCGATCTCCCGCGTGCACGTCGCATCCTCCCGGCAGCTCTCGCCTTCGGGGCAGTCGTCGGCACTCTCGCATTCGCGGTCGGGCGTGAGCTCGAACTCGAAGCTGCGAAGGCCGAACATCCCCGGCGCGAAGCCGGGGGCGCCGTCGAGCGCGATCCGCTGATCGTCCTCGGGCGCCGGCGAGAAGTCGTCGGGCTCGAAGGCGGTTGGCTTTTCGTGAGCGTACGAGTACTCGACCGATCCGTCGGTCCGGGCCGCGTCGCCGACGCCGACCAATAGCACGTCGAGGCGCCCCTCGAGCCGGGCGTGCGGGACGGCCTCGTTGTGGGTGGTACGGTCGGGCGAGGCGCCGGGCTGGACGCGAAGTCGGTAGTCGAGCTCGACGGTCTCCTCGCGGGCGTCGGCGTCGAGCGAGGCGCCGAGCGCGTGCAGCGTGTAGCCTTCGCCGGGATCGTAGTCGTCGGGATAGTCGTTCGATTGCTCGACGTCGGTCTCGAAGCCGAACCCCTCGACGAGCGCGACGACGTCTTCGTACTCTCGGAGGTTCAGATCCGCTCGTTGGAACGTCTCGGAGCCGACTGCTTCACCGTCGGGGCCGATCGCGACGTCGATCTGGCGTCGAGCGGCGCCGACTCCCGCGGGCGGGGAGCCGGTGCGCTCGCGAAATCCGTATTTGAGGTGGGGCGTCTCGTCGTTGCCCTCCGAGAAATCGCCGCCGACGTGCGAGACGGCGAGCCGCGTGGCCCGGCACCGCTGGTCGTCCTCGCGGCCGAGTTCGTGGTTCCAGCTCGAGTACCGATGGTTGATGGCGTCCCAGCGAAAGCCGAGACGGCTCGGGACGACGAACTCGCTGCAGGCCTCCTCGTCGAACGGCGCCTCGGAGGAGTCGGCATCGCGGGCGTCGGCGGCGTCGAGATCGCCCCCGTCGGTCCCGGCGTCGATCCGGGCGTCCGTCGTGGCGTCGGAACGGGTGTCCGCTCCGGTGTCGGCGGTGGACCCCGACCCGGAGGAGTCGCCACAGGCGATCAGCCCGAGCGAGGCGACGAAAAAGGCGACCGACGTGGAATACCGCATGATACTTGCCATCCTGGGAGAGGTCTCGGGCCGGTGAAGTTCCGGTAGGTACTCAGCCCCCTCAGCTCCCGCGATATCGAATCGTGAGCGCCGGGCAGGGCAGCCGGCGAAGCACTTTCGTGGCGGTGCTCCCCAAAAACAGTCGCTCGAAGCCGCGCCGTCCGTGGGTCCCCATCACGATCAGGTCGGTGTCTCGCTCCTCGGCGATGTCGACGATCTCGCGGAAGGGCGCGCCGAACCGCAGGATCTGCTCGGCGTCGATCCCCTCCAGATCGACCCCCGCGAGAAACTCCTGCATCTGCTCGGAGGTGAATTTGCGGTGAGCCTGCTGGTCGCTCTCGGAGGGCTCCCACTCCATCAACGCCAGCGCGCCGGCGGGCAGCGACGAGGCGTGCAAAATCAGCAGCTCGGCCTCCTCGGCCCGGGCTCGCTCGGCGGCGGCCGCCAGACTCGCGCGGCTGCACTCGGACATGTCGACCGGCGCCAGGATGCGCTCGACCTCCTCGCGCTCGCTCTCCGAGGGAACGATCATCACCGGGACGTCCGAGGCGCGGACGACTTCCTCGGCGGTGCTTCCCAGCAACATCCTGGAGATCGTCCCGCCACCGGTCGCGCCGAGGACCACCAGCTCGAAATTCCCCTTCTCGGCGACCTCGACGATGCCCTCGGCGGCGTGGCGTTCGACGATGCGGAACTCGTCGATCGGCGGGGCCTCGCTGCGCGGGACTGCCTCGTGGTAATCCTCCTCGAGGCGTTCGCGGGCGATCTCGGTGACGTCGCGGTCGAGCTCCTCGGGGGGCGACTCGAGGTACTCCCAGCGCTCGGCGACCGACGCCAGAGAGTGCAGGACCGTCAGCGAGGTGTTTCGCCGGCGCGCCTCCCGGGAGGCGGCCCGCAGGCCGGCGTGGGCATTGTCGGAAAAATCGGTGGCGGCAAGGATCGGCATGGTCGTGGACTCCGTGGTGGGTGAAAGCGTCTGGCTCGTTATGCATCGTCGCCGTCGGCATCCTCTCGGCTGCGCACCGTCATCACCGAGCAGGGCATCCGGCGAAGAACTTTGGTGGCGGTACTTCCGAGAAACAACCGGCGGAAGCCGCGGCGCCCGTGGGTGCCCATGACGACCAGCTCGGCCGCTTCCCGGTCGACGACGTCGGTGATCGCCCGGTGAGGCGCCCCGATTTCGAGTCGAGTGCGCCACTGCAGATCGTGCAGGTCGGCGTCGGCGGCCATCTCCTCGAGCTTCTCGCGGCGCTGCGTCTCGATCTCGTCGACCAGCTCCGGGGGCATCTGGGCCGGGACGAAGGTCGTGTCGGCGACCGGCAGTACGTAGGCGTGCAACAGGATCAACTCGGCGGATTCGCGGCGCGCATGCTCGGCGGCGACGGCCAGACTGCGCCGGCTGCACGGTGTGAAGTCGACCGGCGCGACGATGCGCTCGACCGGTCCGGCGTCGGCTTCGTTGTGGACGACCAGCAGCGGGACGTCAATCCGGCGGACGACCTCCTCGGCGGTGCCTCCGAGCAGGACGTTCGTCAGCCTCGAGTGGCCCGTCGCCCCCAGCACGACCAACTCGGCGCCCGTCTCCCGGGCGACCTCGACGACGCCGTCTTTCGGGTGGGCCATCTCGACTCGAAAATCGGTCTTCGGGGGGCGCCGATCGGCCGGAACGACCTCCCGGTAGGTCTCCTCGAGCTGGGTCTTGGCCTCCTTCCACAGGCGGGCCCGGAGATTCTGGGGCGGTTCGGCCAGTTGTCGCTCGGCGATCGCCTCGAAGCCCGACTCCAGACAGTGCAGCACGGTCAGCGGCTCGTTGCGGATCTCGGCCTGACGCGCGGCGACGCACAGGGCACGCTCGGCGTTGCCGGAGAAGTCGATTGCGACGAGTACGGCCATCGAGAGCCTCCTCGAGGACGGATCAGTATCGATCGAAGCGTCTATTCCCGGTGGCGGACGGTGAGGATCGGGACGGCGACCCGGCGCAGGACTTTGATCGTCGTGCTTCCCAAAAGGAGGCGTCGGACCCCCCGGCGGCCGTGCGTGCCCATCACGACGAGATCGGCGCCGAGGCGCTCGGCCGCCTCGACGATGGCGGCGTGCGGGGCGTCGACCGGCAGGTCCGTCGAGACGTCGAGCCCGTCGAGGTCGAATTCCTCGAGAAACTCCTCGAGCCCCCGTTGCATCTGCTCGCGGTAGCCCTCCATGTCGACCGAGGGCACCTCGCCGTGGGGAGCGGCGGCCGCGGTCGGCAGGTCGATGGCGCGGACGACGTGCAGCTCGGCTCCGAATTCCCGTGCGATTGCGATGGCCTTCCGGAGGCTCGCGCGGCTGCAGTCCGACAGATCGATCGGCGCGAGGATCGTCTCCGGATCGTCGAATTTCCGCTCGTGCGGGACGATCAGGACCGGCGCCTCGGCGGTGCGGACGATCTCCTCGGCCGTGCTACCAAAGAGTGTCTCCGACAGGGCCGAGGCCCCGGTGGCGCCGGCGACGACCAGCTCGACTTCTCCGGCGCTCTCCCGGTCGGCGATGGCGGCGTCGACGCGCTCGAACCGGACCTCGGTCGCGATCTCGAGTGCGTCGCCGAGCTCTCCAAGCACGTCGGCGAGGTAGCCGTCGAGGCGTCGGTGCACCTGCCGGCGGCGTGCGGTTCGGTCCTCCCAGGGCGTCTCGACGAACGGCCGCCAGGCGGCATCCGTGGCGTACGATTCGTCACAGTACATCACCTGCAGGGCCGTCTCGCGGCGGAGGGCCAGACGGGCGGCCGAACGCAGGCCGGCACGGGCGTGCTCGGAGAGGTCGGTTGGAGCGAGAATGCTCATGGACGGCTCGGGGAGTGAGAAACGCGGGTACGGCACCACCCGTCGTTTCATTATAGGCACGTGCGGTCGCGGGCGAAGCTCCACGCCTGTCGGCCGGGTCTGCCGGGGTGAAAAGGGGGATCGGAGCTCAGTTGCGGGCGTCCTCGAAGACGCTCGAGGGTTCGAGAAGCGACGAGGAGGCCTCCCCGAGATGGGCGCCGGTCAGCGCCGAGAACAACTTCGCGTCGCCGTCGGGAAACTGCACGGCGACGAGGTAGCCATCCGGCGAGAACTCGACGTTTTCCGGACGGGCCTCGTGGACGAGTTGTGTGCAGCGATCGCGCACCGATCGGGCGGGCATGTACACGTCGGTGGTGCCGTCTTCGCGCCCGACCGCCAGGCACGAACCGTCGTGATAGATGCCGATCGCGAGGACCGGGGTCCCCGTCGGCAGCGGGCACCAGCCGTCCTTTTCGCGTCGGTCGCGAAATTCGACGCGCCCGTCCTCGTAGCCGATCGCCACGCAGGTGCCGTCCGGGGTTTCGGCGACCGCCGTCACGGCCGATCCGGCGGCGTCTTCGCGGAGCAGATCGACGTCTCTCGTCTCCAGGTCGAGCGTCCGGATCGTCCCGTCCTCGTAGCCGAGCAACACCCGACCGGGGCCGTCGACGGCCAGGGCGGTGACCGGCGTCGGGAATCGGGCGAACAGTTCCTCGTCGTCATCCGGTGCCTCCCCGACGCCGCGGACCTGCAGCCGGTTGTCGTCGTCGCGGTACACGATGCTCCCCTCGGCGGAGACGTCGTAGACGTCGCTCGGGGGACGCTCGGCGAATCCCCCACCCTCCCGCGCCTCGCTCTGCGACCCATCGAGAGTCGGATGATCGTCGGTTTCGTGCACGGGGCCGAAGCCCGGATTGTCGGTCTCGATCGCCGGCGACGACGACTCGCCGAGCTTCCGCGCGTCGTCGTCCTGACCGGCCCGCGCCCGGATCGCCCGCAGTCGATCGGCGACGACTCGCATGTCGTCGGGCCGCTGATCGGGGGCCTTGGCCATCATCGAGGTGACCAGCTCGTCGAGTTCCTCCGGGATCGTCCGGTCCTCGGCCGTCTCGGCGAGACCGGGCGCCGGCTGCATGCTGTGGGCTCGAAGCAATTGGTTGACGTCGTTGCCCGGAAAGGGAGGCTGGCCGGTGAGCATGTGAAACAGGAGCATGCCCAGATTGTAGACGTCGCTCGTGTGGTCGGTGCTCTCCCCGCGCGCCTGCTCGGGACTGGTGTAGCGGGGCGTTCCGATGAAGCCGACCGTCTGGCTGACCTCGAATTCGAAGCGGGCGACCCCGAAATCGATCAACTGGACGAATTCGCGGGGGTCGCCTGGCTCGCGGACCATCACGTTGTCGGGCTTGAGATCCCGATGGACCGCGCCGCGCTCGTGGGCCCGAGCCAGCGCCGTCGCAATTTCGATCGCAAACTGGATGGCACGGTCGAGCTCGAAAGTCTCCTCGTCGGCGAGCACCTCGGCGAGCGTCTCGCCCTGCACGTAGTCCATCACCACCGCGACTGCGCCGCCCGGCAGCTCCAGAAAGTCCTGGAAGTCGACGATGTGCGGGCTCGACAGCGAACTCAAGATGCGCACTTCGCGCTGGACCCGCTCGCGGATCGTCGGGCCCTCGTCGGGAAAGTTGGCGTCGTGCAGGTTGATGATTTTGATGGCGTAGGCATCCTCGAGATGAGGACGTCGGGCGAGATACACGGCCCCGAAGGTGCCTTTGCCGAGGCGCCGCTCGATACGATACCGGTCGACGCTGCGGCCCAGCCAGTTGTCGGGGTAGTGGTGGGTTTCGCGCCAGCCGTCGCTCGGGCGAGGGTGGTTGCAGGTCGGACAAAAATCGTAGACCGTCTCGAAGGCGGTCACGCACGACTCACACAGATATGTCAGCGGACGGGAGGCGTCGCCTCCGTTGGCTCCCCCCTGGCTTGGATTCGATCCGTCCCCGGGCATCGTTTTCTCAGTATGCTGCGGACTGCGACAAACCGCGGTATCGTCGGCGACCCGATCGTGGGGAATCGGCACGAGCTGCGAGACGACCGGGCGTTCGGTTCAAAGAACCACCGGTGCGAGATTGGGCCACTTCCACGTTGGCCCGCCCACGCGCCAATTCGATCCCCACCCTTGGCTGCAAACATCGAGTTTGCGGCGAAGGGACGACGGCCGAGATGTTCAGCTCGACCAACTTTGATCATAATGCACATTTTCGGCCGATTTGCAAGATGTTGCGAACCGATCTCGATTCGCCGAGGAGCCCGACGATGGACATCGCCGACCTGATCGAACAGCTCCAACGACCGCGGGCGTATCCGTTCGAGGTCGACGAGGTGGCCGTCCACCAGACCCACATGTCGGTGGTGTTTCTGGCGGGGGAGAGGGCCTACAAGCTCAAAAAGCCGGTCGACTTCGAGTTCGTCGACTACGGGACTCTCTCGAGGCGTCGGCATTTTTGTCGGCGCGAGGTGGAATTGAATCGCCGGCTGGCGCCGACGGTGTATCTCGGGGTGGTCCCGGTCGTCGAGCAGGCGGAGGGCCTGGCGTTCGCCCCGAACCCCTCCGGCGGGGAGCCGGCCGACCGGGAGGTCGTCGAATGGGCCGTCGAGATGCGGCGACTGCCCGACGAGCGAACTCTGGGGAGCCTGGTCGCGCGCGGTGAGGCGGAGCGCGCGGAGGTCGTCTCCGTCGGGCGGCGCGTCGCGACCTTTCACGACCAGGCGGCCTCCGGGCCCGAGATTTCGGCGTGTGCCCGTTTCGAGCAGGTCGCCACCAATGCCAGGGACAACTACGAGCAGAGCCGCGAGCAGATCGGTACGACCGTCCATTCCGGGGTCTTCGCCCGGCTCGAACGGCTCAACGAGCAGTGGCTTCGCGACCGCCGCGAGCTGATCGAGGCGCGCGCCGAGCGGGATCTCGCTCGCGACACCCACGGCGATCTGCGGCTCGATCACGTGTATCTGTTCGACGACGATCCCATCCATCCCGACCTCGTCATCATCGACTGCATCGAGTTCAACGATGCCTTCCGGTTTGCCGATCCCGTCGCCGACATGGCCTTTGTGGCGATGGACCTGGAGGTGGCGGGCCGCCGCGATCTGGCCCGGGCGTATATCCAGGCGTATTTCGAGGCCCGTAACGACGAGCAGGGGCGCCGGCTGGTCGACTTTTATGTCGGCTACCGGGCGGCGGTGCGCGGGAAGGTCGAGGGTATGAAGGCGACCGAACCCGAGGTGCCGCCGGGGGAAAAAAGCCGCGCGAGAGACGAGGCGATGGCCCACTGGCTTCTCGCCCTCGGCCGCCTCGCCGAACCCGAACGTCGACCGGCGCTGGTGCTGGTCGCCGGGTTGCCGGCCACCGGCAAGTCGACCATCGCGCGGTGCCTCGCCGAGCGCGCAGACTTCGAGGTCGTCGACTCGGACCGCGTCCGCAAGCGCCTCGCCGGACTCGACCCCGAGGCCGATGCCAGCAGTACCTACGGGCAGGGGATCTACACCGACGCCTGGTCCGATCGCACCTACGCGGAGTGTCGCCGGCGGGCCGAAAACATCCTGTTCGCCGGCGGCCGGGCCATCGTCGACGCGACGTTTCACCGCGCCGCGCGCCGCCGTCGCTTCGCCGAACTCGCTGACGCGATGGGCGTGCCGCTTGTGTTCGTCGAATGCACCACGCCCCGGGAGCTGGTCGCCGAACGGATGGCCGCCCGCAGCGGCGACGTCTCCGATGCCGATCTCGACGTCTACGACCGCATGCACGAGCAGTGGGAAGAATACGACGAGGGGATCGCCCGGCGGCTCGAGCGGGTCTCGACCGCCGGCCCGGTCGACGCCTCGGTCGAGCGCATCGTCGACCTCCTCGCTGACAGGGGGCTTTCGGCGTGACTCCCGGGGGCCGAACCTCGGCCGCCCCGGCGCACGAGCCCCCGAGAACCGCTCAAACGACCTCGGACCGAGCCGAGGCGATCTGATGTTGACCGGTTCTCAGTTCGACTCGGCCTCCGGCTGCTCCCAGTTCTCGCGGTATTCTTTGATCTTGTACTGGATCTTGCGAACGCTGACGCCGAGGATGTCGGCGGTCTCGGAGGTGGAGCCGCCCGTCGACTCGTAGGTCTTCAGGATGGCGTGGCGTTCGATGTCCTCGAGCGTCGAACCCGGGATGCGGATGTCGGAATCGCGCGAGAAGGGGGCTTCGCCGAAGTCGCTCGGGAGATGCTCGAGTCCGATCCGCCGGTCGTTCGCCAGCACGACCGCCCGCTCGATGGTGTTTTCGAGCTCCCGGACGTTGCCCGGCCACTCGTATTCCTGAAGCGCCTCCATCGCCTCCGGGTCGATCTCTTCGATGGCCGTGTTGTTTTGCTGGGCATACTCGGTGACGAAGTGGTGGACGAGCAGCGGAATGTCGTCGCGGCGGGCCCGCAGCGGCGGGATGTGGATGTCGATGACGTTGAGTCGGTAGTACAGGTCCTCGCGGAACTCACCCTCCCGGACCTGGCGTTCGAGATCGCGGTTGGTCGCCGCCAGGATCCGGACGTCCACCGAGATCGTCTCGTTGCCGCCGACGCGTTCGAACTCCTTTTGTTGCAGAAACCGCAGGAGTTTGACCTGGGTTTTCGGCGGGATCTCGCCGATCTCGTCCAGAAACAGGGTGCCGCCGTCGGCCTGCTCGAAGCGGCCGGTGCGCTGGCCGGTCGCTCCGGTAAATGCCCCCTCCTCGTGGCCGAATAGTTCGCTTTCGAGCAGGGTGTCGGCCAGGGCCGCACAGTGCAGCCGCACGAACGGCTGCTCGGCCCGGTCGCTCTGCTCGTGGATCCGCTCGGCGACCAGCTCTTTGCCCGTGCCCGACTCCCCGGTCACCAGGACCGTCGCCTGCGAGCCGGCGACCTGGTCGATCATCGCGACGACTTCCTGGATGGCCGGGCTGTTGCCGACGATCCGGGAGTCGCGCCGGTCGGCGTGCTCGCGCTCGCGAACCCGCTGCAGCTCGCGGCGCATCTCGAGGTGCTGCATCGTCCGCTCGAGCAGGATCTCGACGGCGTCGAAATTCAGCGGTTTGGTCAGGTAGTCGTCGGCGCCGGCCTTCATCGCCTCGACGGCGTTTTCGATACTGCCGAAGGCGGTCATCACGATGCAGGCCAGCTCGGGGTCTGCGTCGCGGGCCTTCTCGATCAGCTCCAGGCCACTCATCATCGGCATCCGGAGGTCGGTCAACAGGACGTCGCAGGGCCACTCCTCGAGGACGCCGAGCGCCTTGAAGCCCTCGGGCGCCGTCTCGACGGCGTAGCCGGTATCCTCCAGCAGCGCCTTGAGGGCCTCGCGGGCACTCGCTTCGTCGTCGACGACGAGGATGTGGCCTTTCGGTTCGTTGGCTGGCGTCATGTTCACTCGGGAGGACTCGTCGGGAGACGGCCGGAACGTCGGGCGGTGTGCGGAGGGCGGGTCAATTGACTTCCGTCGGAGGCGTCGGGCGCGGGAAGGTCAGCCGAACGGTGGTTCCTCCCTGTGCCCGGCGGAAGACGTCGACGGTTCCGTCGTGGGCCTGCACGATCTTTTTGACCATCGGGAGGCCGATGCCCGTTCCGGAGGCCTTGGTCGTGTAAAACAGGTCGAAGGCGCGCTTGGTCGCCGTCGGCTCGATGCCCTCGCCACTGTCGGTCAACTCGACCACCGTGTGCCCGTCTTTCGCCCCCGCTTCGATCTGGAGGCTCCCCTCCTCGTCGATCGCTTCGACGGCGTTTTCCAGGAGGTTGACCAGGGCGCGTTTGAGATGCTCGGCGTCGCAGTACACGTCCGATGCGGCCGACTGGACGTCGATGGCGAGGTCGATGTCGTTGGCCTCCAGGGTCGGCCCGTACGCCGAGGCGAGATCGGCCAGCAGCGCCTCGAAGTCGTGCCATTCGGCGTTCGTCGAGACCGGCTGGGCGTATTGCTTGATCTCTTTGGTCAGATGGTCGACGCGCTGCAGCTCCGTGCGGATCGCCTCGATGCTCGAGGTGTACGGCTCGCTGGCCTCGAGCCGAGAGCCGAGCTTGCGTTCGAGCAGTGTCAGGTTCAGGCCGATCGCATTCAAGGGGTTTCGGATCTCGTGAGCGAGGCGCGTGGCCAGTTCGGTCCCGGCGTCGGTCTTCTCCGAGAGCAGCGCCTGCCAGTAGCCGTGCAGCATCAACGTCAGATCGATGTCGAGGATGCGCTCGAGACTCCCGACGGCGTCGGCGACCGAGACGTCGGTCTCGGATTCGACGACGAGGCGAATCAGTTCGACCCGGATGCGATTCATCGACGCCGAGGCATGCTGTGGCTCGAGGCCGGCCCCGGCGTGGGTTCGCCCGATCTGGCGGCGGCGCTCGCCGTAGCCGTCGTCGTAGACGCCGCCGAAAAGTTCCTCGAGCCATTCACGCACCGCCGGGCGGTAGCTCTCCAGCGCGTCGGGATGCTCGAGGGCCGAGGCGACGTGGGGCTCGTTTTCGAGCGAGGTCAAAAACCGATCGGCGACCGTCTCGAGGTGCGGCGCGACCACCGGCTCGAGCCGTTGCAGGGTGGCCCGGTCGTCGGCGTCGAATCCGACGTAGGATTTGAGTTCATCGATAAGCTGCATCGGCTACGACGGGGGCGATGGGCCGAGATCGGCCCGCTGCTCTACGGCCGTCCATTTCCCGAGCCAAAGCTAGCCCCGAGTCGAGTCGAGGCAAACAGATCGGTGGGCACCCGGCGGCTACGGGCAGGCCTGGCCGGAGGCGATCCAGGAGTCGAGCAGGTCGACGCCCCGGGAGTCGACCCGTCGGCTCGCCAGCGGCGGCATGCCGTTGGCGTCTCGACGCCCGGCCCGCAGCGACACCAGCGAGGTCGACGGCTCGCCGGGCGTCACCAGACGCGCCCCCTCGACGCCGAGATCGCCGGCGACGGGAGGTTGCTCGCAGAGGCCGCGTTCGCCGGCCGGCGTCTGCCAGCGGGCGTCGAACTCGGTGCGCAGACCCGTGCCCGGCCGGTGGCATTGCGCGCAGTTGGTCTCCAGGTAGGCCCGGGCCCGCTCCTCGCGGGGCGCCGAGCCGAACGGGTCGGGAAGGCGCGGCCGGCTCTGCGGGTCGGGCGAGGTGCCCTCGGCGAAGAGTGGCTCCGAGAACAGGCCGATGTGATCGAGGGTGACCAGCTGGTTGGCCCGGCGCCCGGTCGCCTCGTAGTCGTGCGGCCCGTTGAGCTGGCCGGTCTCCAGCCCGAGCGTTCCCCCGGCGGCGTCGGTGTGGCAGCTCAGACAATCCGACCGGCTCGGATACACCCACTCGCGGTCGCCGAGCTGCCGGGTCCGGCCCGCCTCCAGCAGATTCGCCTCGGTCTGCGCCTCGTTCCAGGCGTAGCTGTAGCCCGCCCAGTTGCCGTCCTCGTGGCGGACCAAAAGGCGCGTCTCGACGAACGCCCCGTCGACCAGAAACGACTTGACCAGCACCGAGCCGACGGGAAGTTCCCAGCCGGCCTCCCCACCGGTCGCGATCGTCTCTCCTTCGGGCAGCGCCAGGTACCGCTCCTTTCCGGCCCCGTCCGACCAGAACGGGGCGTTGACGGTGTACGGGATCAGCCCGTCGGCCGGCTCGGTCGGCGCCTCGGGGTCGAGACAGCCCGTCTCCGAGAGGCGCCCGGGAAACGTCCCCTCCGAATCACTCTGATCGGGGGGCTCGATCCGCCAGACGTCCCCCCGGTAGTCGAGCGTGTACAGCTCGCCGTCCGGCCCCCGGGCAAACGACGAGATTCGCTGGGAGGTCTCGGCCAAAAGTCGCTTCTCCGGATCGCCCGTCTCCGGGTCGTAAAACAGCCCCCAGATCTTCCCCTCGGGGAAATCGCCGAACAGATACGTGCCGGCCAGCTCCGGGATCGCCTCGCCGCGGTAGACGTATCCGCCGGTCACCGACCGACCCTCCTCGTGGGGATACTCGACGACCGGGTCGATCCAGGGACCCTCCTCGCACGGGTCGCGATCGTAGCAGTGTGTGCCCTCCTTGGCGCTCCAGCCGTAGTTGCCCCCCTTCTCGACCAGCGAGATCTCTTCCCAGGCATTCTGGCCGACGTCCCCGACCCACAGCTCGCCGCTCTCCCGGTCGAAACTGAACCGCCACGGATTGCGCAACCCCCAGGCGTACACCTCCGGGGCGCCGCCGTCCCCGTCGGCGAAGGGGTTGTCGGGCGGGATCGCATACGGCGAGCCGCCGGTGACGTCGAGCCGGAGGATCGTGCCGAGCAGCGTCTCCGGGTTCTGGCCGTGGCCGTGCGGGTCGCCGCCGGCCCCGCCGTCGCCGAATCCGGCGTACAGGTAGCCGTCCGGACCGAAGGTGATCTGGCCGCCGTTGTGGTTGCCGTACGGCTGTTCGAGCGACAAGACGAGCGTCTCGCTCGTCTCGTCGAGCCGGTCGCCTCCGTCGGTCGTCTCGAACGACGAGATGCGCGAGGTGAGCGTCCCGGGTTGTTCGGTGGTGTACGAGACGAACACCCGGCGGGTCTCGGGCCAGTCCGGGTGGAAGGCCATGCCGAGCAGGCCCCGCTCGCCGCCGGAGCGCACCCGGTCGGTCAGGTCGACGAAGGTACGTGTTTCGGAGACGTCGGCCCGGTCCTCGAACGACACGATCCGCCCGGGCTGCTCGACGAGATACCAGCGCTCCTCGTCGTCGGGCGCCTGCTGCATCCAGACGGGATCGGAGATGTCGAGATTTTCGAAGGCCCGTGTCAGCTCGATGTCGGCCTCCTCCGCCGGTCGGTCCGGAGCGGTGCAGGTGGTGTTGGTCGGCCGCTCGTCGAGCCCGACGCCCGCTTGCGAGACGTCGGTGTCGCCGCCGCCGCCGGTGTCTCCCTCGATGTCGGTCTCCGGCGAGGAATCGGGAGGCGTCGCGGCATCGAGCGTGGAGGTGTCGGTCGCGGATCCGGCGTCGTCGTCGCCGTGGCGACCGTCGTCCGGACAGCCCCCGGCGATCAGAGCGAGCACGCCGAGCGCGACGGCGGGGAGGCGCCGGGAGACGAGATCGAACGGCGAGGCGATCATGGCAAACTCCACGGGAGGGTGAGTGTGGACTGGAGCGTATCGGACGTCTCGCCGCACATAAACGCCGAAGCCGAGGCGGCATGCGCCCGTCCGTCGGCTCTCGGCTCCCCGGTCGACGCCCGGGATTTCCGTCGACGTTTAGGATCGTCGTCGACGCAAACGATCGCGATGCTCGTCGACGTAGCCGAACGGGGCGCCCGTTCACATCGGCCACAAAATGGGCAGAACGACGACGGCCAGCACCGCGAACATCAGGGTCAGCGGCGTCCCGATGATGACGAAGTCACGGAATTTGTACTGGCCGGCGCCGTAGATCATCGTGTTCGTCTGATAGCCGATCGGCGTCATGAAACTCGCCGACGAGGCGAACGCGATCGCCAGGACGAACGGGCGCGGATCGAGCCCCATCTGGCCGGCGGCGTCGATGGCGACCGGCGTCAAAAGGACCGCCGTCGCCTGGTTCGACATCAGGCAGGTCAGAAGGGCGGTCGTCGCGTAGAAGCCGGCGAGCAGAGCCGTCCCCCCGAAACTCCCGATCCCGTTGACCAGCAGATCGGTGATCATGTCGACGCCGCCCGTGTTCTCCAGGGCGACCCCCAGGGTCAGAATGCCGGCGAGCAGAAAGATCACCTGCCAGTTGATCGACTCGTAGGCCTCCTCGACGGTCACCACGCCGAGCAGCACCAGCGCCAGGCAGCCGAGAATCGAGGCGGTCACGATCGAGAAGACGTCGACGGCGACCGTCGCGATGACGGCGGCCAGGACCAGCAGCGCCGGGATCGTCAGGTGCTCGCGCACGTCCGGCAGGGAGACCTCCGAGACGACGACGAACGCCCGGTGGCGCTGGATCTGGGGGATGCGGTCGCGGGTCGTCTGCAGCAACAGGACGTCGCCGCCCTCCAGCGGCTGGCCCATCAGGTTGCCGTGCAGCAGCTCGCGCTCCCGGCGGACCGCCAGGACGTGCAGGTCGAACTGCTCGTCGAGCGCCAGGTCGTGCAGCGACCGGCCCACCAGTTGCGAGTCGGGCGCGATCACCGCCTCGAGCAACTCGTTGCGCTCCATGCCGAGTTCCTCTTCGGTGACCTCGGCCTGGGGGCGCAACTGCAGGCCCTCCCAGAGGTCGAGCTGCGGGATGACCTCCGCCGGGGCCCGCAGCTTGATGATGTCTCGCTCGCGCAGCACGAACGTCCCGTCCGGCTTGCCGATCGTCTCCTCGCCGCGCACGATCTCGAGGACGTCGACGTCCTCGACCTTCCGCAACGGGGCGTCCTTGAGCGGCTTGCCGACCGAGTCGGCTCCCTCCAGTAGCTGCACCTCGGTCAGGTACTCGTGCATCTCGTAGCTTTCGGTCAGATCGCCGGTGTCGGCGTGTTTCGGCATCAGCCACTCGCCGACGGTCAGCATGTAGACCGTCCCGGAGACCACAAACAGCGCCCCGATCGGCGCCATCTCGAACATCCCGATCGGTGCGAGCTCGTGCTGCTCGAGGATCGAGCTGACCAGGATGTTGGTCGAGGTCCCGATCACGGTGCAGACTCCGCCGAACATCGCGGCGAACGACAGCGGCATCAACACGCGCGTCGCCGAGATGTCGGCATCGCGCGAGGCGCTGATCAAGACGGGCATGAAAATCGCGACGACCGCCGTGTTCGCGATCGCGATCGAGATGAGGCCGACCCCGAGCATCATCGCCGCCATCGCCGCCGTGTAGTTGGCGGCGAAAAGCCGGGCGATCGAGTCGCCGAGCTGCTCGGCGAGCCCGGTCTTGCGCAGCCCCTCGGCGAGGACGAACATTGCGCCGATCGTGATCGTCGCCGGATTGCTGAACCCGCGCAGGCCCTGTTCGGGGGTGACGACGCCGAAGGCCAGCAGCGAGGCCATCACCAGAAGCGCCACGAGGTCGATGCGCAGCTTCTCGGTCACGAACAAGACGACCGCGGCGACGGTGACCAGAAGCGTAAACGATAGTTGCCAGCTCATGGTGGTGCGGAAGGGGGATGCCGTCGTGCCGCGCGATTTTTACAGACCAGAAGAGTTGGCGTAAACCCGCGAGGTGTTGTATCGCATCGCCCCGACGCGATCCTCGAGCACGGGCACGATCCGATGGCCAGTACAGACCAATCCGGCGCCGGCACTCAGTCGGTCGAGCAGCGCTATCAGTGGAGCTACGACGTCCTCCGCGACCGGGCGAGGCTGACGGGGGCGTTGAAAGCGATGCTGGTGGCGCGTTTCGGCCACTACGCGTTTGCGTTCGCGGTGTTTTTCGTCTGCATCGTCGCCCCCGAGACGCTCGGCCGCCTGTCGGTCGTCGACATCGACGCGTGGGTCGGCGAGCAGCCGGTGGTGGCAGCGGCGGGGCTGGCGGTGTTCGTGGCCGTCGATTACCTCGGGTTCGTGCTCGCTCGCGGGATGCGCTACCCGCTCGCCCGGCAGTTGCACCAGGGGACCGGGGCGGTCGACGACTGGCGCGCGTATCTCGGCCAGAGTTTCGGCCGGTTGCCGACGATGCTTCTGCTCGATCTGCTGGTCGTCGTCTCGGTGGTCGTCGGGCTGGGGTTGCTGATCGTCCCGGGGGTGTTCGCGGCGCTGGCCGCCCGGCCGGTTCGCCACTGCGTGATCGATCGCGGAATGGGCCTGCGGCGGGGTATCGCCGAGGGGATTCGGATGACCCGCCGGCATGTCGGGGCGCTGGCGTGGCGGGGAGGCTCCCGCTCGCTTCGCCGCTTCGGCCTGCTCGTCGCCGTCGCCGCCCTGTACGGCGTCGTCTTCGCCATCGAGACGACCTATTTCGGGACGACCTACGCCCCGCGGGTGCTGATCGGGGCGGCGGTGCTCGCCGGGCTGTATTTTCTGGTCGCCCGGCCGTTCGCCGTCTACCTGTATGTGATGCAGGATGTCGCCTTCCACTCGGCGCTGGCGCAGAGCGACGGCGAGGTCGAACTCGCCGACCTGTGATCACTCCCGCAACAGCTCGGCGACCGGCTCGAGATCCGGGACGTGCTTGGAGACGACCCGCACGACCGCCAGGATCGGAATCGCCAGCAACATCCCGATCGCCCCCCACAGCCACCCCCAGAAGATCAGCCCGAGCAGGACCGCCAGGCTGTTCAGTTGCAACTGGCGGCCGAGTGCGATCGGCGTGATGAGATTCCCCTCGATGCTCGTCAACACGAAATAGATCGCCATCGTCGTCAGCGTCGCCGAGGCGGTGCCGAACTGCATGTAGGCGATGGCCGCGGCGATCGCCATTCCGACGACGGCGCCGAAGTACGGAATGAAGTTCAGCAGCCCGCCGAGTATCCCCAGAAGCAGGGCGTAGCGCACCCCGTAGATCAAAAAGGCGACGGCGATCGCGATCGCCAGGAAGACGTTGATGAGCGCGCGTCCGAACAGGTAGCTCTGGACGTCGCGGTTGATGTCCTCCAGGGCAGCGAGCGTCACCTCGCGGCGCCGGTCGGTGGTGCCGACGATGTTCAACAGCTTGCGCTTGAAGGCCGGCGCCTGCAGCAGGATGAAAAAGAGGACGAACATCAGCGTGATCGCCTGGACGGCATAGCCGAGCAGGCCGGAGAGGCCTCCCGCCAGAAACGGCGAGATGCGCTCCCAGAGGCTGTCGCCGGGGCGGACGACGATCTCGCGGCGCTGATCCTCGCCCCGCGCTTCGTCGAGGGCCTCCTCCAGGTCCGGCCGCTCGCCTTCCGGGAGGTCCGCTTCCGGGACGTCCTCTTGTTCGGGCTGCATCCGGATCGGCTCGAACGACTCCTCGATGCGGTCCTCGAGGTCGAGTACCTTCTGGCGGATCTGACCGACGTCTTCGGCGATGCGCTGGCTGTATTTCGGCAACTCGGCGCCGAGCTGGCGGACCTGATTGCCGAGAAGAAAACCGACCACCCCGGTCAGCACCGTCGCCAACACCACGACCAGCGTCACCGAGACGACCCTCGGCAGGCGCAGGTCGGTCGACGGGATGCGAAGCCGGCGGAGCTGCTCGACCAGCGGGTACAGGACATACGACAAAAACGCCGCCAGAACGATCGGAACCAGGATGTAGCGGGCGACGTACAGGAAGGTGACGACGACGCCGAAGGCGACGATCAGCAGGGCACCGCGCATGATTTCGGTGTCGTAGGCGATCTTTTCGAGAAACGACTGGGAATCGTCCCCGTCATCTCGCCCGGGCGCCGGCTCCCCGCCGGTCTCTCCGTTGTCGTCTCTGCCGTCCATGATCGGCGCCCGGTTACCACGCCGCGCCGATCGATCAAACGCTCGATCGTCCGCCTCATCCGATCGTCCGCCTCATCCGTTTGTTCAATCGTCGGATCGTCCGATCGTCAGATCGTCCGATTGTCCGATCGTCGGATTGTCGGATGGTCCGCGCCACCGGTTGTCCGATTGTCCGATTGTCCGATTGTCCGATCGTCCGATCGTCGGATTGTCCGATGCCCTACGCCTACGATCCCGGAACCGTCTGGTGCTTCCCCAGCACGTGCACCGAACTCGCCTGCGGCCCCTCCTCGCCCTCCTCTTCGTGATAGCGCACCGGCGTCCCCACCTCGAGGCTCTCGAAGGCGTCGTTGACGATGCTGTTTTCGTGAAAGTACACGTGGCCGCTTCCCGTCTGCGGTGTGATGAACCCGTAGCCTTCGTCGGGAAACAGCCGGGCGACCGTCCCCCGCGGCGGGCCTTCGCGGCGCTCGCCGTCGCCCCGGCGCCGCTCGCCGTATTCCTTGAGCTGGCGCTCGGCGGCGTCGAAGGCATCCCGGATCGCAACGTACAGGTCCTCGTGGGAGTGATCGTCTTCCGGCGAGTGGTTGACGATCAGTTGCTTGCCGGGCACCTTCAGCTCGACGCCGACCTTGAAAATGTTGCCCTTGTTTTTGTGCCGGTGGGGTTGGTCGACGACGACCCGACACGAGACGATGGTGTCGCCGTATCGCTCCAGGCGCTCGAGCCGGTCGCGAATCTTTTGTTCGACGGCGTCCGAGCGGTCGACATGGTGGAAGACGATCTCCGGATCCTTCTGCATGGCACGCGTCCCTGTGGAAATACGGATAATCCTCGTGGTGCGATCACGAAAGCTAATCCGCTCCCCTCCGCCGGCAACCCGTCCGGTTACGCCTCCAGGGTGATGTCGAACGACGATTCGACCGAGTTGAACAGGTCGAGATACCGCTCCAGCAGGTGGGGCATCAGGAAGTTTTGACGGACCGTCTCGCGCGCCCTCTCGCCCATCTCCTCGCGGAGGGCCTCGTCGCGCAGAAGCTCGACGGCCCGCTCGGCCGCCTCGTCGACCGACGAGACGAGAAATCCGTTCTCGCCGTCCTCGATCTGGCGGCGAATGCCGCCGACCGCCCCGCCGACCACCGGCGTCCCCTTCCACATCGCCTCGGTGACCGTCAGCCCGAACCCCTCCCGGAGCGATTTCTGGAAGACGACCGCCGAGCGGGTCTGCAGCGCGTTGACCAGCGCCTCGTCGTGCTGGGAGATGACGAACACCCCGTCGCCGGCCTGCTCGAGGACCTCCCGGTACACCTCCTCGCCCTCCGGGTCGTCGGTCGCGACGTTGCCCAGCAACACGAGCGTGCAGTCGACCTCCCGGCGGATTTTCTGATACGCCTCGATCACGCCCGTCGGGTCCTTCCAGCGGTCGAACCGCGAGATCTGGGTGATCAACGGCTTGTCGGTCGGGAGGTTGTAGTCGGCGAGCGTCTCGTCGATCTTGCGCGGCGAGAGGTGGCGGTTTTTCAGCTTGAACGGGTCGATCGAGGGCGTGAACAGATACTGCGGGATGTCGACGTCCTGTTTGTACTGCTCGAGGCTGCAGATCGAGGCGTCGTACTCCTCGACGAACGGCTTGATGTAACTCCAGGTCTCGCGGTGGGGCTCGGTGAGGTCGATGTGGCAGCGCCAAAACCAGGGGTTGTCCCGGCGGCCGTGAAATTCGAACAGCGGCAGCGGCTGCGGGTCGTGGATGACGACGAAATCCTCGTCGAGGTTCATCCGCAGGGCGTTCTCGTAGTTGACCCCCTCGTAGATCTGTTTTTTGAGGTCCGTCCAGTTGAAACTCCCCCCCTGCAGGGCGTTGTGGATGCCCTTGGTGGTGTCGAAAAAGTCGGGGTTGCCCCGCACGATCCGCCAGTCGCAGTCGAGCCCGACGTCGTTCATCAGCAATGTCAGCGAGGTCATCAACTCGGCGACGCCGCCGCCGTAATACGTCGAGTTGACGTGGACGACGCTCTTGCCTCGGAGCGGTTCGGCCTTGCGTTCGAGTCGATCGAGCATCTCGGCGCCGAGATAATCCTGGTAATCGGACAGTTCGACGAGTCCCTGGGCTTCTTTGAGGTGTTTCATCATCGTGAAAATGTAGGGGGTGCGAGGGGAGGGCGGGTACGGACTTGCTCGAGGATTGCTGTACACGTGCCGGCGGTGTTTGTCAGCCCGTTTCGGCCGCGGTTTTCGGTGGAGCGATCGCCGGGCTCCGGGCCCGACCGATCGGGGGAGGCGGTGGAGGTGTTTGTGTCGTGCGGGGAAGCGCCGTAGATTCGATCGGCGGTCGGGTTCGTTTGCGGGGCCGCGGATTTTTTCGTGCCGGTCGCCGCTCGACCCTCGTCTGTGATCGCATCGGGCGATCGCATCGGCCAGCCACTCCCTCTCGATCGAGTCGAGTCATGTCCGAGTTCGAACCGACAGACGCCTACCTGACGCTTGGCGACGTCGGCGAATCCGAGTTGGTCGTCGAGCGCAGCCGCTTTCTCGGCCAGGCCCTGCCGGTTGCCTCCGAGTCCGAGGCCGAAGCGTACGTCGAGCAGGTGCGCGACGCCCACTACGACGCTCGGCACGTCTGCTACGGGCTGCGCGTCGGTCGCGGCGGCCAACGCATCGACCGCTCGAACGACGACGGCGAGCCGCCCCGCACCGGCGGCTTCCCGATCTGGCAGGTCCTCGACGGCGAAGATCTCACCAACTGCCTGTGCCTGGTCGTCCGCTACTTCGGCGGCGTCGAACTCGGCACCGGCGGACTGACCCGCGCGTACCGCCGGGCCGCCCGCGAGGCGGTCGACGAGGCCGGCATCGTCACGCGCTACCCCGAGCGGACCCTCTCCGTCTCCATCCCGTACGATCGGTTCGACGAGATCGAACATTTCCTCGAGACCCACGATCACGCCCGCATCGAAGGGACGGACTACGGCGCCGAGGTGACCGTCGCGATCGCGGTCTGGACGAAGCACCTCGAGGAGTTTCGTGAGCAACTCGGCGGCAGGCTGGGACGGGAGGTGTAGTTCAATTCTCCCGCGCGATTCCGTACGCCGACCTCGGCGGCTTCAGGTCGGTGCAGGCCCCGCCGCTCTCGAATGCCGAGTTTCGCCGATACGAGCCGGTGTGCCAGATCCGGTAGGAGTCGTCTCCCGCCTCCACTGTGCTCGAGGCTCCGGCCGCCACGTCGACCTCCTCGCCCGCCGCGACGACCAGCGGCTCGAACCGCACGACGCGAAGGCACCCGTCGGTGTGCAGACACAGGGCGGTCGCCCGGTCGTCGTAGCCGACGGGCATGCCGATCTCGACGGCTCCGTGGTCGCGCTGGAACTCGCGCTGCTTCGCCTCGAAGGAGTCGTCTTCGGCAGGCGTCGCAACGCTCGTTCCCAGTCCCACGATCGGCGTCGACTCGCCCGACCGGACGATTGTCAGAAAGGTGGAGGCGTCGGATGCCACCTCGATCTCGACGTCGGCTCCCGACTCGGGCCACGCGATCGCGTCGTAGGGCAGGGGGATTGCGATGTGGGCGGTCCGGCTCTCCCCTTCGGCCTGGTAGTCGACCGCGATGGCGCGGTCTGTGCTGCAGTCGAGGTCGGGATTCAGCTCGGAGGGAGGACATTCGAACTCGACCTCGGAGTCGAGCGTGACCGTCCCCTGGAAGGTGCCAGCGAGCGGATACGCCTCCGAGTCGGAGTCGGGCCCCTCGACGATCTCGTAGGGGACCGCCGGGAGGTCCGGCCACTCGCTCCCCGGCGTCTCGTCGAAGACGCCGGGAAACTCCTCGGAGCAGGTGTCGTTTTCGGGATCGATACCGTCCGAAGGCCTCGAGTCCTCGCGCGTTGTGTCCGCATCGGCGCCGCCGTCGATCAGCGCGGGGTCGCCGTCGGCGTCGATCGAACCGCCGTCGGCCGAGGCGGTCGAGTCCCGGGCATCGTTCGAGTCGCCGTCCGACGTGCAGCCGAAGGCGAGGGTGGCGGCGAGCAGGGCGATCAGCGAGAGGCGTCGACGCGTCTGTGGCATGACGACTTCCTTGAAGGCTGAGAGCATCGAAACAGTCGAGCGGAGGTCCGTCCTATGAAAGTCGGGGTCGAAGTTCACTGGACGCGAGCGAAACCGTACGAAGCCTGCGGCGGAATGACATCGGCGTCACAATCGTCTGCGCTGCCGGACAAGTTCCGTCGGACCGAACCCACATGCCAGACGCGGTGCGTGGATCCGCCGACCGCCAGGGAATCCGTCGCGCCGAGACCGAGTTCGACCGACTCCTCTCCCTCCACCGTGAGTCGCTCGAGTCGCGTCGTGTAATTACATTCGTCGGTCGACGAGCAGATGGCCGTCGTCGGTTCCCCGATAGCCGCGTCGAGGTTGAACGACAACTGTCCGTAGGAACGGTCGAACCGGGTGGTTCCAAGGCCCGGGTCCCGGGAGCGGCCGAGGCCGACAAACGGTGTCTCTTCGCTGGCCTCTCGCATCGTCAAGAAACGCGTCGGATGTCTGGCGATGACGACGTCCGTCCCCTCCGAGGGCCACGCGATCGAGTCGTGTGGCAGGGCGAGTGCCACGCGGATGGTCTGGGTCTCGCCGTTGATGTCACGCTCCAGCGTCAGCGCATGGCCGGTGACGCATTCGAGCCCCGGATCGGCCTGGGAGGGGGGACAATCGAATGACAGGCCGAAATCGAGTCGTTCGATTCCCTTCCAGCTCGCTTCGATCGGCTCCGCTCCCTGACCGATGGCGGGCCCCTCCACGACTTCCCAGGCGACCCCCGGCATACGAAATCGAGGCCCCGAGGGCTCGACGAACTCGAGCAGCGACTCTTGCTGCTGCGTACATCCCCGGGTTCCGGTCTCTGCGTCCGGTTCCGAACCGGGGAGGCCGGTGTCGCCGCCGTCCGGAGCGGGTTGCCCCGTGTCGGGGTGATTGGTCCACCCGTCCGGGTCACTCTCCCCGGAGCGGGTGTCGCTGTTGCAGCCGAAGGCGAGGGTGGCGGCGAGCAGGGCGATCAACGAGAGGCGTCGACGCGTCTGTGGCATGGGGTATCCCCCGGGCCGAGAGGAGAAAGCGGGCTCGTCCGGTAACTCATGCAACAAGGGTGCCGGCCCCGATTCCCCGGGGCTGCACGAGAACTCGTCCCTCCGATATGCGACATTCGTGTCATCGACGCGAAATTGATGTCGGCGTGCCTGCCGGTTTTTCGCCGTGTTGGCGTTGGATATCGCCCCGTCGCTTGCGGCGGGGATCCTCCCCGCCTCGGTCCGGCCCCGCGCCGGCGGCGCGCCTGCGACACGAATGACGCGACTTTTGCGCTCGCCGGCCGGCTGATACACATGGATCGTGCGTCGTCCGAGCGTTTTCCTGTCACAACTGGAGTCGAAGGCATGTCGGAGCGAGATCTCGAGATTCCCGTCGTCGATCTGCGTGAGCTGGCGAGCCCCCGGAGTGCCGAGCGCCGGCGGGCGGCGGAGGCGATCCGCGAGGGGTTCGGCCACTACGGGCTGGTGTATCTGCGCCACCACGGCGTCGACATCGATCTGCTGGAGTCGTTTTACGATGCGTTCCTCGAGTTCACCGATCGGCCGGTCGAGGAGAAACGTGAGCTGTCGCGGGGCGACATGTGGTATCAGCGCGGCTGGACGCCGCCGAATACCGAGCAGGCGGTCGTCGCCGGCCAGCCCGATTTCAAGGAGTGTTATTTCGCCTCGCCGCACGAGGTCGACGGGGCGCTGCAGCGGCGCTTCCCGGAGATCTACGCCGACAACATCTGGCCCGACGACGCCGAGACCTTCCGCGAGCGCTACCTCGAGATCAGTCGCCAGCTCCAGGAGGTCGGCGTCCACCTGCTCAGAGGCTGCGCCCGGGCCCTCGAGCTCGCCGCCCACACCTTCGAGCAGGTCGTCGCCGACGGCCCGCACGTCACCCGGGCGCTGCGCTACGTGCCACTCGACGACGATCAGGTCGGCACCGACATCCTCTGGGGTGAAGAGCACACGGATTTCAACGCGCTGACGATCCTGCCGGGCGGGCGGTTCATCAATCCCGCCGGCGAGTACGACGCCAAGCCCGACGAGGACGCGGGGCTTTATCTGAGGACCCGGCCGAGCGACGAGCACCCGAACGGCCGGAAAGTCCAGGGGGCGACGCCCGACGACTGCATCGTCGCCCAGGTCGGCCAGCAGCTCGAGGTGATGACCGGCGGGGAGTTTCTGG
>CAZRLK010000003.1:0-71870 GCA_964600555.1 uncultured Bradymonadales bacterium | reverse complement strand
TGCATGTTGAGCCGGTAGCGCGCCATGTCGCACTGCGCCCGGCTCGACCGCACGGCCGGCCCCTTGGAGGTGTTGAGCCGCTTGTACTGGATGGCCGACTCGTCGGTGATCCGCCCCATCAGCCCGCCGAGCGCGTCGACCTCTTTGGCGAGGTGGCCCTTGGCGACGCCCCCGACGGCGGGATTGCAGCTCATGTGGCCGATGGTGTCGATGTTCATCGTCACCAGCAGCGTCTCCAGCCCCATTTGAGCCATGGCGTGCGCCGCCTCGCTGCCGGCGTGGCCGCCGCCGATGACGATGGCGTCGTAGGATGTCGGATAGGTCAGCATGTCGCTCGTGGCGTCAGTCGCAAGTGTGGTTGTCGTCGCCCGGGGTGCCGGTGTTGTCCGGGTCGTAGTTCGAGGTCGCCGAACACCAGTTGCTCGCGGTATCGTTGTTCGAGGCCGGCGAGGAGGCGCCCTGGTAGGCATCGACGTCGAGCTGCTGGGCAACCCCGGCGTCGGCGCTGCCGTAGTGCGCCTCGTCGATCACGGTGCCGTCCTGGCGGACCAGCCGGATGGTCATGTCCTGCGGCGAGTTTTTCAAATGCGACCCCTGGTAGTGGTAGGTGTCCTCGATGCCGCCGTTTTGAGTGGAGTCGGTTTCGACGACGAAGACCGCGTAGTCGTTCGATGGAATTTCGGCGGAGGTGTTGACGACGGTATAGGCATCTCTGGCCCCGCCGGATTCGTCGTCCTCGAGGATCAGCGAGAAGAGACTCAACGTCCGGTCGGACGAGTTGTAGACCTCGATCCACTCGCCGGACGAGTCCGGAATCGTCGCCGGGTTGCCCATCATCTCGGTGATCACCAGATCGCCCGGGTCCGGCGCATTCGAGGGGAGTCCCTCGCAGAAGCCCTCGACGCACAGTTCCTGATCGGTGCAATCGAAGGTCTGGACGTCGAAATCGCAGGCCGGGTTGTTGAAGCGACTCTCCTCGCAGCTCGCCTGATCGCGGGTCGGGCGAATCGCTTCGCCGTCCGAGCAAAAGCCCTCCGGCCGCTGGCATTCGTATTCACTGCACGGCGCCGAGGTGCACGCCTCGTTGACCTCGCCGGGGCTTCCGTAATCGTCGTCGTTGCTGAGCTGCTCGGCGTCGGTGAGACTCGGGCACCAGTTGTCGAACGCGTCGTTGGCCGAAGCCGACGGCTCGACCGCCGGGTCGAGCTTGCGGGAGTGGCCGGCGAGAATCGCCCCCGCCTCGTAGAAGACGTGGTCGGCGATCTCGCCGTCGGGGTTTTTGATCCGCAGCCAGTCGCTTCCGTTCGCCAGATAGATCTCCTCGTAGACGTGATCCGGCTCGAGCGAACCGTCGCCGAGGGGATCCTCGTCGCGAGCGAGCACGACGCGTTCGTCGGCCTCCAGACTCACCGACTCCTCGATCGTGTACGCCGCGTTGCCCTCGCTCGTCAGCGACCAGTCCTGTAGGTCGACCGCCTCGCTTCCCGGGTTGTAGACTTCGAACCACTCGCCATTGCGGTCCGCGACGCCCTCCGGATCGGCCATCATCTCGGTGATCACCAGCTCGCCGGTCTGCTGGACCGGATCCGTACACGAGGCGTTCTCGCAGCTGGCTCCGGTATACGCGCAATGCTCGAAGTCCTGGTCGTAGTTGCACGTCGGCCCCTCGTCTCCGTCGGAACTCTCGCAGCTTCCCTCGTCGGCATAGGTGACGACGACGTCGCCGTCACAGGAATCCTCCGGCGGGTTGTCGCATGCGACGCCGGTGCACGGCCCCGGCTCACAGGCCCCGTCGGTGCAGCCGTGCGGGCAGCTCTGCTCGTTGGGCGGATACGAACACTCCCCGTCCTCCTCCGAACTGCAGGTCGACTGGCCGTACGTCAAAAGCGTGTCTCCGTCTTCTCCACCACACTCCGCCGGCGGCGGATCGTTGCACGGATCCCCGCTGCACGGGTCGGCCAGACACTCTCCGTCCTCGCACCCCCAACCGCAGGAACTTTCCTGCTCGGGATACTCGCACTCGAAGCTCTCGCCTTGCTGCAGACAGGTCCCCTCCGAGTCGTAGGTGACGCGGGCATTGTTGTTGCACTCCGCCGAGGGAGGATCGTCGCAGTCGGCGTCCTCCAGGCATTCTCCGGCCATCACGCACGTGCCCCGCCCGGAGCATTCCTCGCCCGCCCCGCACCGCGAGCCGTCCTGCGGGTCACATTCGCGCTCGACACACTCGCCGCCGGTACAGTACTGCTCGGCGCCGCAGTCGCCGTCGCTGTCACAGGCCTGGCTCACGCACTGGCCCTGGTCGTTGCAGACTTCGCCGTCGGCGCAATCGCCCTCGCCGGCCGTGCAGTCGCTGACACACTCCTGGGCGTCGTCGCAGTATTGGCCGTCGGGACACTCCGAGCCCTCCTCGCCGCAAAATTCGCGATCGGCCGGATCGGTTCCGCATCCGCCGAGCAGGAACGTCGCCAGGAGGAACACCGCGAGACCGGCCACGTGACGTCGAGACACACACACTTTCGTCGCGTACTGCATGGAAACACCTCGATATACAACAAATGTCGTCGAGTGCGGCTCTCGCCACCTGCGGTCGACTGCGACAGCGCTCTCCATCCCCGCTGGCTCCGGTGTGACCCCGGTGCGTGGGCGCCCGATCACCGACTGTTGATAGAAAAGCACGGAGACGATCGCAAGCGCCATGTGCGACCCCGCCCGTGGACGGGGCCTCCGAACGCAAAAACGAGACAACGGGCGGCCCATGGACCGCCCCGGTGAATGCGCGGGTGATTTCGACGCGCCGGGCCATGGCCCGGCGGATGTTGTCGCCCGTCGTTTCGGAGCCCCGGTCCACGGGCCGGGGCGGACGTCGGGTCGGCACCCAAACGTCGGCGGCTGGCGTCGGTCCGACTCGCGCGGCACCGGACCGCGAAAAAAGTTGGAGGTGCTCCGCCCCCCGCCCGGGGGCGGAGTTCGAAAAAAGGTGGATGCGGACCGACTCATTTTTCGATCGAGTGCGAGCCGAGTCGGTGCTCGTCCGGCGGGGGTGGGGGTCGAGTGGGGGAGGTGTAAGGCGAAGTGGATCGGAGTTCGGAGTTCGGAGATCCGAGGTCGGAGATCGTAGCGCGGAGACGCGGAACACGGAGCGCGGAACACGGAGCGCGGAATGCGGAGACGCGGAATGCGGAGACGCGGAATGCGGAGACGAGGACGGATGCAGGGACCGGGCGAACCTGCGATGAGCCCCCTTCCGAAGATCCTCCGGGTTGTCCGGCCGGGCGTTTCGTGCGATCACGCGGGATCGACGGTGGATGGTCTGGTCGTTCCGCAGGTTGGTTGCATCCGATCATGTCTTTCGATCTCGACGAACTCAACGACGAACAGCGAACGGCGGTCGAGCATATCGAGGGACCGCTGTTGATTCTGGCCGGCGCCGGCAGCGGCAAGACGCGGGTGATCACCAACCGGGTGGCGTATCTGCTGCAGTGGGGGATCGGCCCGGAGAACATCCTGGCGTTGAGTTTCACCAACAAGGCGGCCGACGAGATGCGCGAGCGGGTCGCCGAGCTGACCGGCCAGAAGCTCGCGTCCGACGTCCACCTGTCGACCTTCCACAGCCTCGGTGCCGAGATCTTGCGCCGCGACATCGACGTACTCGGCTACAAGAAGCCGTTCACGATCCTCGATCAGGGCGACCGCCAGTCGGTCGTCGACGAGGTGATGGACGACATCAACCTCGATACCTCCGAGATCGCGGCGCCGAAGGTCTCGATGCTGATCAGCCGGGCGAAGATGGGGTTTTGCGAGCCGACCGACCTCGAGGACTTCAAATACGACCCGGCCCGGCCGTACGCCCAGCGGGTCTTCGAGCACTACCAGCAGGCCCTGCGCGGGCTGAACGCCGTCGACTTCGACGACCTGCTCCGCCTGCCGATCGAGATCTTTCGGGAGGACGAGCGCATCCGTCAAAAGTACGGCGACCGGTTCCAGTACGTGATGGTCGACGAATACCAGGATACCAACGAGACCCAGCTGGTTCTGCTTCGCGAGCTAGTGCGCGACCACGAGAACCTGTGCGTGGTCGGCGACGACGACCAGTCGATCTACGGGTTTCGGGGGGCGATCGCCGAGAACATCCTGCGCTTCGAGGAGGAGTTCGACGATACGCGGGTGGTGAAACTCGAGCAAAATTACCGGTCGACGAACAACATCCTCAAGACGGCCAACGCCCTGATCCGGCACAACGCCGTGCGCAAGGACAAGGAGTTGTGGAGCGCCCGGGGCGACGGCGCGCCGATCCGGTGGGTCGAGGCCGAAGATGGCCACGAGGAGGCGAAGTTCGTGGCCGCGGAAATCGAGCGTCTCCACCGGCGCCACGATCTGCGCTGGGCCGATTTCGCCATCCTGTATCGAGTCAATCCCCAGTCGCAGCCGTTCGAGAAGGCGCTCAACCGCGCCCACCTCCCCTTCCAGGTCCGCGGGTCGACGGAGTTTTTCGACCGCAAGGAGGTCAAGGACTTCGTCGCCTACCTGAAGGCGACGCTCAACCCGGAGGACGAGCTGAGCATACGACGGATCGTCAACGTCCCGCGCCGCGGGATCGGCCCGTCGCGCCTGCAGAGCATCTCCGAGCTTGCGCGCGAGGAGGGGACGTCGTTTTTCGAGGCGGTGCGCAAGGTCGTCGACGACCCCTCGCGCATCGACGGCATCGGGTATGCCAGCGCCCGGCATCTCGAGCAGTTCGTCGAGACGCTGGAGACCTTTCACGAGCGGCTCGCGGCGGCGACCGACAGGGGCGAGCCGACCGCCGAGATCTGCCGCGAGCTGGTCGGCGAGCTCGACCTGTTCGACCACGTCCGCAGCCAGGAGGACAACGAGCGCCGGGCCCGGGAGCGCCTGGAGAACATCCGCGAGGTGCTCCGCGCGATCGAGGAGTTCGAGGCGGAGGCCGACGAGCCGCTCAAGACATTTCTCGAACGCATCGCCCTCGATCGCAGCAATCCGACCGGGTCGACGGAGAAAAAGAACGCCGTCCAGATGATGACCCTGCACTCCTCGAAGGGCCTGGAGTTTCCGGCCGTCTTCGTCGTCGGCCTCGAGGAGGGCTACCTGCCTCACTCCGAGAACGACCGCCGCCGCGAGGACATCGCCGAGGAGCGGCGTTTGACGTATGTCGGGATGACCCGGGCGGAGCGATTTTTGACGTTGACTTCGGCGCTGAGCCGGACACGCTACGGCAAGGAGCTGGAGCGCGAGCCGAGCCGGTTTCTCGAGGAACTGCCCGAGGACAACCTCGAGCGTCACCGGGCGCGCGACCAGGAGAGCTTCAAGGAACGCCAGGAGGAGATCAACGAGCAGGGCCTGGAGGGGCTGCGCGAGGCGATCTTTTCGGATTGACGGCGCCGGGGAGGAGATGAAAACGATGGAATGATCGTCGGCGAATGCCGCGTTCCAACCACTCGCACGACCGACGCTGCGAAGTTCACCCGGTCGACTGACCCTCGTGGACGGCGAGAGACGATGGATCGACGCCAATTTCTCTGGACGACGAGTCTGGCCGGCCTCGGCAGCCTCCTGCCGGGCGGGGCCGCCGCGATCGGGGAGGCCTCCCGGGTCACGCTCGGCCACCTCGATCACGGCCCCGACTCCAGCAGCCGCGCCTCGGGCATCCGCAGGCTTTTGCAGGAAGTCGACAAACGCACCAGCATCGGCGTCAACTCCGAGTACCCGACGCTCGCTCCCTCCAGCCGCGAGCTGTTCGAACATCCGATGACGACCCTGATCGGCGACCGGAAATTCGACCCGCTCGCAGACGAACCGATCGACCAGCTGCGCACCTATCTTCAGGCCGGCGGATTTTTGTTCGTCGACTCGGCCGAAGGCATCGTCGACGGGCCGTTCATGAGTTCGGTCGAGCGGATGTTCGGTCGGCTCTTCCCGGACCAGACACTCGAGGTCGTCCCCTCCGATCACGTGCTGTACAAGTCGTTTTACCTCGTCGACGACCCGATCGGCCGGCTCGACATCTCCGACGATCTGCACGCCGTCTTCGGCGACGACCGATTGTACGCCGTCGTCAACCAAAACGACCTGTTCGGGGCCCTCGCCCGCGACAACTTCGGGAAATGGAAATACGAGGTCCGCCCCGGCGGCGAACAACAGCGCGAGATGGCTTTCCGGCTCGGAATCAACCTCGTGATGTACGCCCTCTGCGTCAACTACAAATCCGACCAGGTTCACGTGCCGTTCATCTTGAAACGGCGCAAATGGAAGGTCGACTGAGATCCCGATGCTCGACGTCTTTTTCGAAGCCTACAACGATGGAGACCTGCTGTGGCTGGGGGAGTGGTCGCCGACGTGGTTGGTGGCGCTCGGCCTGCTCGGCGCGGCGGTCATCGCCGTCAGTGCCTACGATCTGCGGACGCTGTCGCCGATTCGACGCTGGACACTCGTGGGACTCCGGGGCGCCGTGTACGCCCTGGCCGTCGGATTGTTGCTCGAGCCGGCGATCGACCTCAAGAATGTCTCGAAGGTCAAAAACGACGTCGCGATCCTGGTCGACACGAGCCGGACGATGTCGCTGTCGACCGACGAGGAAACGACCCGTTATGAGCGCGCCGGCGCAGCCCTCGACCAGATCCGGGGAATGAGCGACGAGCTCGAGGCCGAGCACAATCTGCACTTTTACCGGTTCGACTCGTCGCTCGAGACTGCGAGCCGAGACGCCCTCGAGCGCCAGGCACCCGACGGATCGGAGACGGATCTGACGGGAGCTCTCGAGCAGATCTCGAAGGATTTCGGGCCCGAGGAACTCGGGGGTCTGGTCGTCGTCTCGGACGGGATCGACACCGGAGCGGTCGGCACGCGCATCGAGCGCGGTGAGTCGCTCGACGAACAGACCCGCCAGCTGCTCGACGAACTCGACGTCCCGATCAATACCCTCTCCGCAGCCGATGCCGACGGCATCAAAGACGTCGCCATCACCGAGGTGCGCCACGACGATTTCGCCTTCGTGCACAACAAGACCAGCGTTGAAGTCGAACTTCAGGTTGTTGGGATGGGAGAGACGACCTTTCCGGTCAGTCTGCGACGCGAAGGCGAATTGATGCAGACCCGCGAACTCGAAGTGACCCCCGAGAAGACCCGCTACGAGGTCAGCTTCGAGTTCGTTCCGAAAAAGCTGGGCAACGAGATCTATTCGGTCGAGGCGCCCGAGTTTTCCGGGGAGGCGCTGCACGAGAACAACGTCTCGTATTTTTTGCAGAACGTCATTCGCGACAAGATCCGGGTGCTGCAGGTCGTCGGCCAGCCGAGCTGGGACGAACGATTCCTGCGTCGGTTGATGAAAAAAGACTCGAACATCGACCTGATCAGCTTTTTCATCCTCCGAACCAACTCCAACGTCCAGCTCGTCCCCTCCGACGAGTTGAGTCTGATCCCGTTTCCGACCCGGGAGTTGTTCGAAAACGAACTCGGGAGCTTCGATCTCGTCATCTTCCAGAACTTCAATTTCGGCCCCTACGACATGGATCGCTATCTCGGCTCGATTGCCGAGTACGTCCGGGACGGAGGGGCGTTTGCGATGCTCGGCGGCAACCTGTCGTTTGCCAGCGGCGGCTACGAGGGGACGCCGATCGAAGAGATCCTGCCGGTGCACCTCCCGAAGTCGACGTCGTCCGAGGAGGTGCTCGATACCCGGCCGTACCGCCCCGAGTTGACCGGGGCCGGGGAGCGCCATCCGATCACGAAGATGGCGTTCGATCCGCAGTCCAACCGCCGGATCTGGCAGAATTTGCCGAAACTGCGGGGGACGAACGTCGTCGAGCGCGCCAAGTCCGACGCGACGGTCCTGGCTCGCCACCCGACGATTCGGCGCGGCGGTGAGCCGATGCCGGTGTTGACCATCTCGGAGAAGGGGGACGGGCGCGTGATGGCGTTCACCTCGGATTCGTCGTGGCGGTGGGGCTTTTCGCATCTCGGTCGGGGAGGCACCCCGCGCGAATACCAGGCGTTCTGGAACAGCGCGATGCGGTGGTTGATCAAGGATCCGGAACTGAAGCTCATCCGGGTCGACGTGCCGGACGAGAGCATCCCACCCGGCGGGAGCCTGCGGGCGAACGTCCAGATCTCGCGGGCGGACTACCGACCGGCCGAGGAAGTCGACGGGGAACTCCGGTTGCATCACCGAGGCTTCGAGACGTTCCAAAAAAAGGGGCGCAAAGACTCCGGCGCGACGGTCACCACAAAGCAGTTTACGACCGACCACAACGGCCAACACACCGCCGAGCTGCCCGTCGACGAGGCGGGCGTCTACACCGTCACCGCGACTGCCTCGACCGACGCCGGCGACCTCGAAGACAGCGAGGTCGTCCTCTCCGTGCCCGACGTCGAAGAATTCCGCCACATCGTCCCCCGTGACGAGCTGATGGCCGGCATCGCCGAGCACACCGACGGCTACCACTCTGTGCTGCCGTCCTTTTCGCCCGCCGAGCTTCGCTTCCAGGCCTCCTCGCGCGTCGAAGTCCACCGCCGCCGGGTGATCCACCTGTGGGATTCGATCGGCATTTTCGTGCTGATCGTCGGGTTGCTCGGGGCGGAGTGGACCCTGCGGCGCCGGTGGGGTCGGCTGTGAGCCGTGCGCCGGTGCGCCGGGTGGACAATCCCGGAGCGGCCGGTTAAACACGTGTCCGCTTCCGAGACGAGCGTATCGGCTTCCGACAACTTTTTCGACGACGGCGAGCGGTGTCCATGGCGAGGTATTTTTTCGGTTGCGACGAGATCAACGAGGGCTGGGAGCGGTATCTCGAGCTGTGCAACGGGCTCGAGGTCGACCTGGAGGGCTTCCAGGAGACGCCGACCCTCGAGACGCTCAACGGCTGGCGGGTCGATTCGCCGAAAAATTTCTGTTTCATGCTGCACGTCCGCCCCGAGATCGGCAGGTATCTGGCCGCGGCGGACGGAGAGATTCCTTCCGAACGCTCGGAGTACCCGCCGACCGTGCGCGAAGCGTGGAATGTGACGACAGAGCGCGCCGGGGCCCTGGCGGCGCGCGCCCTGCTCGTCTCGACGCCCCCGGAGTTTACGCCGGGCGATCGGAATCGCGAGCGCCTGGAGGCGTTCGTCGAGACCTTCGGCGGGGAGACCGGCGCCGCCTGGCTGTGGGAGCCGTCGGGTCTGTGGACCGTCGATCAACGCTGCGAGCTCGCCGACCGGCTCGACATCGCCCCGGTCTACGACCCATTCGTCGCTCACCGCGAGGGCCACGAGTTCACCCACGGCGACGTCGGCTTCACCATCACCGAGCGGCCCGGAATGCGCCGCCAGTACGACACGTTCGACTTTCAGAACCTCATCGGCTGGACCGACCGCTACGACCGGGTGTTCATCATGTTGCGCGGGCGTCACAAGTGGCCGCACGCCCAGAAAATGAACGCCGCCCTGCGCAAAGCCGACCGCTGAACGGGCGGGGTCGGCCGGCCCCCGACGCGTCTGAAAGGAGTCAACGATGTCCGACGGATCCAACGGGGACAACGACGAGCACGACCGGGAGTCGCTCGACCGGGTGATCGAGGAAATCGAAGGAAAACTCGAGGCCCTCGACGAACGACGCCGAGACCTGGAGCAGAAAATCGAATTCAAACGTGCTCGCGTCCGCGAGATCAACGAGACGATCGAAAACCTCGAAGATATCGAGGCGACGATCGAAGAGGGAACCAACTCCGAGAATGGCGGCGAGGACGACGAGGCCGGCGACGACGGGCAGACCTCCTCCGAGGGCTGATCTTCCCGTTCGGGCCACTCCACGCCAAACGCATCGATCTGTTGTCAGACGCCGCCGTCGAAGTATATACAGGGGCGCCCCGAGATTTGCTGTCCCATCGAAGACTCATCGTCCCGATCGGCCACGCGTATCCACCATGACACCTGACGAGATCCGCCAGCGTTTTCTCGACTTTTTCGACCAGCGCGACCACCGCGTCGTCGACAGCTCGCCGGTCGTCCCGAAAGGCGACCCGACGCTGCTTTTTACCAACGCCGGGATGAACCAGTTCAAGGACGTGCTGCTCGGCAACGAATCCCGGGATTACGATCGAGCCACGAGCGTCCAAAAATGCATTCGCGCCGGCGGAAAACACAACGACCTCGACGAGGTCGGCAAGAGCGACCGGCACCTGACCTTCTTCGAGATGCTCGGCAACTGGTCGTTCGGCGACTACTACAAAAAGCAGGCGATCGACTGGGCCTGGGAGTTCGTCTGCGAGGTTCTGGAGTTCGACCGCGACCGGCTGTACGTCACCACCTACAAAGATGACGACGAGTCGTACGATTACTGGGTCGACGAGATCGGGGTTCCGGAAGAGCGCGTGATCCGGCTCGGCGACATCGAGGAGGGCAACGAGGAGAACTTCTGGTCGATGGGTCCGACCGGCCCCTGCGGCCCGTGCACCGAGATTCACTACGACCTGCATCCGGACCGCCCCCTCGACTTTGCGCCGGGCTACGACGAGCAGCGGATCGTCGAGATCTGGAATCTCGTCTTCATGCAGTACGACCGGGACGAGACCGGCCAGCTCAACCGCCTGCCGATGCAGAGCGTCGACACGGGCATGGGCCTGGACCGCGTGGCGATGATCGAGGCGGGCAAGACCAACGTCTTTCAGACCGACCTGTTCACGCCGATCTTCGAGCGGACGCTCGAGTTGCTCGGCGAGGAGGCGGGGGCCTGGAGCGACTTTTACGCCCGGGACGACTTCAACAACTTTGCGGTCATCGCCGATCACATCCGCTCGCTGACCTTTGCGCTGTGCGACGGCGCGCAGTTTTCGAACGAAGGGCGAGGCTACGTATTGCGCCGGATTCTGCGCCGGGCCGTCCGGTTCGGCCGCCAGCTCGGCTTCACCGAGCCGTTTTTGTGCGATATCGCCGATGCGGTCGTCGACCACTACAGCGGGGTGTATCCCGAGCTCGAGGCGATGGGCGAGGAGGCCGCCGAGCTGATCCGGCTCGAAGAGGAGCGCTTTTTTCGCAACATCGACCGAGGGCTCGAGTTGTTCGAGGACGCCGCCGAGCGCGCCGAAGCCGAGGACCGCACGCAGCTCGAGGGCCAGGAGGTCTTCGACCTGCACGCCACCTACGGGTTCCCGCCGGATCTGACCGAGATCATGGCCGAGGAGCGCGGGCTCGAGATCGACTGGGCGGAATACGAACGGCTGTGGACCGAACACCAGGAAACCTCCAGGGCCGACGACGTCTACGACGAGGCGGCGGGGGTCGGCGAGTGGACGACCATCCACGAGCGCCCGGGCAGCCGGTTCGTCGGCTACGACAACGAGACCGGTCCCAACGACGATCCGTTCGGTTACGCCGACCAATCGCTGCGGACCGAGACGGTCGTCACCCGTTACCGCGACCTCGAAGAGGGGGCCTACCAGATCCTGCTCGAAAAGACGCCCTTTTATGCCGAATCCGGCGGCCAGGTCGGCGACCGGGGAGTCATCGAGGCGAAGGACGGAACGCCGCGTTTTCGAGTCGTCGATACACAGGACGCCCAGATCGGCATCGTCCACACCGCCGAACTGGTCGACGGCGAGGTCGACGACGAGGCGATGGACGGGACGTTCCTCGCCGAAGTCGACGCCCGGCACCGGCGCAACGCCGCCTCGAACCACACCGCAACGCATCTCTTGCATTACGTGCTGCGCGACGACGTCTCGGAGTCGATCTTTCAGTCCGGCTCACTCGTCGCCCCGGACCGGCTGCGGTTCGATTTCAGCCACGACGAACCGCTGGCGGTCGAGCAGCTCCGCGAGATCGAGGACCGGATCAACGCGATGATCCAGAAGGGCATCGAGGTGGTCGTCCACCCGCACGTCGACCGTGAACGCGCCGTCGAGGAGATGGGCGCGATGGCGATCTTCGGCGAGAAGTACGGCGATCGCGTGCGCGTCGTCGAGATCACCGATCGGGGGGTCGAGCTGCAGTCGGTCGAGTTGTGTGGCGGCACGCACGTCGAAAACACCCGCGATCTGAACGCTTTCCGGATCACGAGCGAGTCCGGGGTCTCGGCCGGGATCCGTCGCATCGAAGCCGTGACCGGACCCGAGGCCTACGAGGCCGCCCAGCGGGACCGCCGGCGCCTGCGCGGCGTCTCCGAGGCGCTGAAGACCGATCCCGAAAACGTCGTCGATGCCGCCGAGGCGATCGCCGGCGAAAAGGCCGCACTCGATCGCCAGGTCGACAAACTCTCTCAACGGCTCGCCCACCTCGAGGCCGGCGCCCTGGTCGACGAGGCCGTCGAAATCGAGGGAGTGCCCCTCGTCGCCGCCGTCGTCGAAGTCGACACCCGCGATCAACTCCGCACCTACGCCGACCGCCTGCGCGAGCGCTTCGAGCAGGGGGTCGCCCTGCTCGGCGCCGAGGTCGGCGGCAGTGCCGCGCTCGTCTGCATGGTCGGCGAGACGCTCGTCGACGAACGGGGGCTTGCGGCCGGACCGCTCGTCCAGCGGGCCGCCGAATACGTCGGCGGCGGCGGGGGCGGCCGACCGACCCTCGCCCAGGCCGGTGGCCCGGACGCCTCCGGTCTGCAGCAGGCCATCGACCGATTCTCCGAGGCGGTTCGAGACGAGCTGTCGTAAAAAAACCGCCCGACCACCGCGGAGGTGGTCGGGCGGGCGAAGATCGGCGGTGTCACGTCGAAGCGTCAGACGCAGACGCCGTTGATGCATTGCTCACCGACCGGGCATTCGCTGTCGTACGTGCAGCTCCCTCCCGAGTCCGGCTGGCAGGTGTTGTAGTCGCACACCTCGTCGTAGCCACAGTCCGAATCGTACTCGCACTCGACGCAGCTTCCGCCCGTCGAGCAGACCTGATCGTAGCCACAGTCGGTGTCCGAGGTGCATCCACTGCTCGAGGCGACGCACTGGTTCGACTGGCAGACCTCGTCGAAATCGCAGTCAACGTCGGAGCTGCATTCGACGCAACTGCCGTAACTCGAGCAGACCTCGTCGATGCCGCAGTCGGCATCCGAGGTGCATCCCGACGTCGACGTCTCGCACTGGTTGCTGGCGTTGCAGTACTCGCCGCTCGCGCAATCCGAGTCGAGCTCGCATTCGACGCAGCTCCCGCCCGTCGAGCAGATCTCGTCGTAGGCGCAGTCGGCATCCGAGGTGCATCCCGTGCTCGACGTCTCGCACTGGTTGCTGGCGTTGCAGTACTCGCCGCTCGCGCAATCCGAGTCGAGCTCGCATTCGACGCAGCTTCCGCCCGACGAGCAGATCTCGCCGCTCGCGCAGTCGGCGTCCGAGGTGCATCCCGACGTCGACGTCTCGCACTGGTTGCTGGCGTTGCAGATCTCGCCGCTCGCGCAATCCGCGTCGAGCTCGCATTCGACGCAGCTCCCGCCCGTCGAGCAGACCTCGCCGCTCGCGCAGTCGGCGTCCGAGGTACATCCCGACGTCGACGTCTCGCACTGATTGTCCCGACAGACTTCCCCGGCGTCGCAGTCGGCGTCCGTCGTGCACGGCACGCACTCGTCGCCACCGCAGACGTATCCCTCCGGACAATCGGCGTCGCTTTCGCAGCCGCTCATCTCCTCGACACACGAGTTGTTTTCACACGTTTCGTCGGTCGAGCAATCGGCGTCGCTGGCACACTCGACACACCCGCCGTCTGCGCAGATGTCTCCGTTCTCGCATTCGGAGTCACTCTCGCAGCCGGTCTCCTCGGCAGCGCACTGCCCGTTGCGACACGTTTCGCCTTCCGAGCAGTCCGCATCCGACGCGCATTCGACGCAATCCCCGTCCTCACAGATCCAGTCGCCGCTGCAGTCGGCATCGGCCTGGCAGTTGCTCGAATCGTCATCGTCTGTCTCGTCGTCGTCCTCATCGGACTCGTCCGAATCGTCCGTCTCCTCGGAGTCGCCCACGCCGGTGTCCGCTCCCTCGGCGCTCCCGGAGGCGTCCTCGGAGACGACGATCGGCCCGTCGTCCCCCTCGGACTCCGACTCGGCCGGTCCACACCCCGAGGCGAAAAGCAGCGGCACAAGGACGAACGTAGCAGCATACAGCAGGCATCGGTCTCGCATGAGCAGGCAAGGGGTTTGGAAGCGCGATGAGCGGATCGAATGGGCTGTCGCGCTCCATTTGTGTGTGCAAATCACATTCCGGGCCCGCTCAACCGGCGAAGCCCTTCCTCGCGCCCCTCTGGCTGTCGAACCTTGTTCGAAAAATCGGCAACGGAGGTTGCCGCCGGTGGCAACTCTGGCCGCCACACCTCACTCGCCGGCCGAGGTCCCGATTTCGACCGTCTCCTGCTGGCCGAACCCTGCCGGTCCCTGTACGAAGGTCAATACGGAGAGAACCGCCAGCAGAGCCAGGACCACCCCGAGCACCGCCAGAAGCACGGAGTGGCGCTTTCGCAGCGACTCGAGCTCCCGGGCGACCCGGGGAGCGGTCGGCCGTCCCGGTTCCTCCCCGCCGCCGTCGGAGGCGGCTCTGCCGATCGATGCTTCGTTTTGCCTCCGACCCTCTTCGCCGGAGGCCGCGCCGGTGTCGCTCTCTTCGCGACTCGACGTCTCGAGGCCACCCGCCAGGTTCGAATCGTTTTCCGGCTCCGGCATCGGCACCACCGGAGAGTCGCTCGCTTCCGAACTCGACTCCCGTCCCAGTTGCTCGAGCGGCGTTCCCGCCTTCGGCTTCGGTGCTTCCTCCGACTCCTGGGCCGCCCGCACGACTCGCGCCACCTCCGCCCGTTCTTCCTCGAACAACCCCGCGACGTACGCTCCGAGTTCCTCGTGCCTTCCGCCCTCCCCTTGCATCGCCAAAAAATCCTGGAGGTCTCGTCGCATCTCACCGGCCGACTGGTAGCGACGGTCCGGATCGCGCCGAAGGGCCTTCATGACGATCTGTTCGAGGATCGGCGGATACGACGAACGCACATCCCCGGGGGCTTTGATCTCTTGCTCGGTGACGGCCTCGATGATCTCCTCTTCCGACTCCCGGCGAAACAGCCGGGTGCCGACGGTCAGCTCGTACAGGATCACCCCCAGACTGAAGATGTCCGAACGGGTGTCGACCTCTCGGCTCTTCGTGCACTGTTCCGGGCTCATGTACGCGTACTTGCCGCCAGCGAGCGTCTCGACCGTCGAATCGTTCCCGACGACCCTCGCGATGCCGAAATCGAACACGATCGTCACCCCCTGATAAGTGACCATCAGGTTCTGCGGGCTGACGTCCCGGTGGACGACCCGATACTCCGTCTCGTCGATGTCCCGGAAATTGTGCGTGTAATCGAGTCCGGCACACGCATCGGCGACGATGCGAACGGCCTGGCTTCTCGACGGAGGATCGCCGGCTTTGTAGCCGCGTTGAGCGAGGTCGGCGACGGTCTGCCCCGAAATGAAATCCATCACCATGCACCGCTCGCCGTCGAGCATCCGGGCATCGTGGACGGTCACGACGTTCGGGTGCGAGAATCGAGAGGAGAGATACGCCTCACGGTGGAACAGCTCGACGAAGGTCGGATCGTTGCGGTATCGAGTCGGCAGGGCCTTGATGACGACCGGCCGGGTGTAGCGCTCCGGTCCCTCCTTCATCGCCAAAAAGACCTCACTCTGGCCTCCGACCGCCAGACGGCGAAGGAGGATGTAATTTCCAATCGTACGGTTGATGAGCATGTTCCCGTACCCCGAGAAGACCTGCGCGCAGACCGCACCGAATGGTAAGGCTGCCGCGATCTGAGTGTCAACGCGCTCCCCTCGGCCCGTTCGACGATCTGTGCGAGGCGATCGGCGCGCCCCCGCACTTCAGACGCGGGGCGATCCCCGCTACAATGACTCCGACCTGCAGTTCGTTCCTTCCCTCCGCCGATCGGTTCATGGTCCGCCCGTTGTTCGTCGTCGTCCTTGCCGGGGGAGTGGTGCTCGCAGCAACCGGCTGCCCGACCGGCCCGGACAGTGGTGGCGGCGGCGAGGAGCGGACCTGTTCGAGCGATACCGACTGTTCGGCCCCTCGTCGCTGCATCGAAGGGCTGTGCCTGCTTCCGGTCGGCGTCGGATCCGCCGACGCCACCGACACCTCCGCCGCGCCCGACGCCGCCCCCGGCGACGCCACCTCCGATACCGGGCTCGCTCCCGACACCGATACCGGCGGCGGCCACGACCGCGACATGGACGGCATCCCCGACGAGTCGGACAATTGCCCGGAGACCGTCAACCCGACCCAGCGCGACATCGACTCCGACGGCCTCGGTGATGCCTGCGACAACTGTCCTGAGATCGCCAACTACGCCCAGACCGACGTCGACGGAGACGGCGTCGGGGACGTCTGCGACAACTGTCCCCGTGTCGCCAATCCCTCCCAGACGACCGGCTCCGACGGACGACCGGAGGCGTGCACCGACCCATCGCGCGACGCCGACGGCGACGGGGTCCCCAATCCCGCCGACACCTGCCCCCACACGCCGGATCCCCGCCAGGTCGACAGCGACGGAGATGGCATCGGCGACCTGTGCGACAACTGCCCCCGGACGCCCAACGCCGCGCAGCGCGACGTCAACGAAAACGGCAAGGGCGACCGTTGCGAGCGCGGCATCCAGCGCACCGGAGATCGCGATTTCGACGGCGACGGATGGCCGAACGTCCGGCCGGGACGCCGGCGCATCGACAACTGCCCGACCGTTCCCCAGCACTGGCTGACCGATGCCGACCGCGACGGCGCCGGCAACGCCTGCGACCCGTGTCCGACCCGACCCGGCACCTCCAGCGAGACATGCCGCGGTGAAGACGATCCGGATGGAGATGGCCTCGGCCGCGGCGAAGACAACTGCCCCGGCGTCTACAATCCCCTCCAGGTCGACCGCAATCTCGACGGGGTCGGCGACGCCTGCGAGTACGGGTTCGGCTGGTTCGACGGCGACGACGACGGCGTTCGGGCCATCGTCGACAACTGCCCGGTGACGTCCAACCCCGCCCAATCCGATGCCGACGGCGACGGGATCGGCGACGCCTGCGAGGGGGAAGTCGGCGAGGATGCCGACGGCGACGGGATCGAAAACGGGGCCGACAATTGCCCCTGGCGGGCCAATCCCCTCCAGATTGATTCCGACGGAGACGGCGTCGGCGACGTCTGCGACGTCTGCCCCCGGGTCCCGGACCCCGACCAGGAGGTCGCCGCCGACCAGCGCGTCGGGGCCGCCTGCCGGCACGACTGGGACGGCGACGGAATTTCGTGGAAGGTCGACAACTGTCCGTACGTCGCCAATCCCGAACAGCGCGATGCCAACGGCGACGGCCTCGGCGATGCCTGCAGTGTCGACGGCTCGCGCGACCGGGACGGCGACGGAGTCCCCGACAGCGAGGATCCGTGTCCCGTCTGGCCCTCGATGGCCGACGGCGACTCGTGCGGCCCCGACTCCGACGCCGACGGGGTCGCCGACGTCCGCGACAACTGCCCCCGCACCACGAATCCCGACCAGACCGACGCCGACGGTGACGGGATCGGGGATGCCTGCGACCCGTGCCCCGAGGTCGCCGACCCCTGGGGGCGCGGCGACGACGAGGCGTGTGCCGACGACCGGGACGGCGACCGCATCCCCGACGGCGCCGACAACTGTCCCGAGGTCTCGAACCCCTACCAGACCGACTGGGACGGCGACGGCGTCGGCGACGTCTGCGACCCGTGCCCGCTGCTCGCCAACCGCGACGTCTCCCCGCCCGAGCGCACACGCTGCGCCTGGGATCTCGACGACGACGGCACCCTCGAGAGCGATTTCGACGCCGACGGCGTCCCCGACGACCGCGACAACTGCCCGCAGGCGCCGAACCCCCGCCAGGAGGACCGCAACGACGACGGCATCGGCGACGCCTGCGACGACGACGTCGACGGCGACGGGGTCGCCGACGCATGGGACAACTGCCCGACTACCCCCAATCCCCATCAGCTCGACTCGAACGGCGACGGCGTCGGCGACGCCTGCTGGCGTGACTCCGATCGCGACCGCCTCCCCGACCCCCTGGACCCCTGTCCGAACCGCTTCAGCATGCCCCACCTCGGCTGCGACTGGTAGCCACGCGCTCCCCCCTCACTCGATGCCGAAGTCTTCTTTCGTCTCGAAGTCCGGGGCCCCCTCCGGCGGCTCGTACTCCTCACAGTCGTCCAGCGTCCCGACATAGGTGCCGATGTCGCCGTACGCCAGCGCCTGGAAGTTGTATTTCGCACTCCCCTCGTCGTCGAACACGTAGTTGACCGCCTCGACGTCCCGCCCGTCCTCGGTCTCGCCTTTCTGTACGGCGGCCATCCATTCGCGCAGCTCACCGTTCGGCACCAGCGTTTGAGGCTCGTCGAAGTCGTAATACACCCAGACCGTCCCCGTCTCCTCGTCGTAGCGTTCTTGCGAGTCGCTCATCGTCGTCCTCCGTCGATGAAAAGGTGGAGTTGCTCGAGACCTCTTCGGGGGGAACGTCCTCCCCCCCGCGTCGTATTCGTAAACCAGATCTTTGCCAAATCGAACGCTCGCGTAGTATATACGAGCCGCTGGTCTTCGATGCTCCTCGCTTCCCTGCCCCTCGGTGTCCGACGTGGCCGATACTTCGCTCGAGCAACGATACCCGGCGACGGCCGAGCTCGCCCGGCTCGATTTTGCGACGCTTCCGACCCCCGTCGAGCGACTCGATACGCTCGGCGAAGAGCTCGGAATCCCGGAGCTGTGGGTGAAACGCGACGACCGAACCGGCGAGTTGTACGGCGGCAACAAGGTCCGCAAACTCGAGTATCTGCTCGGCGAGGCGCTCGAGCAGGGCCACTCCCAGGCCTGGACCGTCGGCGGCATCGGCAGCCACCACGTTCTGGCGACCTGCATCTACGCCCGCCAGCAGGGACTGCAACCGGCCGCCCTGCACTTTCCCCAGCCCCTCACCGAGCACGTCCGCGACAACCTCCGGGCCCTGAGCACGACGCGGCCGGAGTTGACCCTGGTCGGCAATCGCGCCCAGATCCCGGTCGAGGTGATCCGTACCCGGGTCCGCGAATGGCTCGCCCGCGGCCCCGAGGTCTATTACATCCCCGGAGGCGGCTCCTCGGCGACCGGCGTCGTCGGCTACGTCAACGCCGCCTGCGAACTCGCCGACCAGATCGAGGCCGGCGACCTTCCGGCTCCCGACGTCATCTTCGTCGCTGCCGGCACCTGCGGCACCGTCTCCGGGCTGTTGCTCGGCACGGAACTGGCCGGCCTCGACTGCGAAATCGTCGCAGTCCGCGTCGTCGATCGACTGATCTGCAATCAGCCCGCCATCCTGCGGCTCGTCCGCCAGACCGAACGACGCCTCCAGGAGGCCGGCGTCGGTGACGACATCGAGGTCGATACCGGCCGTCTGACACTCCTGCACGATTACTTCGGAGAGGCGTACGGCACGCCGACCGATGCCGGCCTCGAAGCGATCGATCTCGTCGAGCGCCACACCGACTTCGAGCTGGAGCCGACCTATACGGGCAAGACCTTCGCCGCCCTGGTCGACCAGCTCGAGGCGCGCGACCTCGCCGAGCGGCGCGTCTTGTACTGGCACACGCTCAACGGCGTCGATCTCTCCGATCGCATCGCCAGTGCACGCCCCGACCGCCACCTTCCGGACGAGTACGCGAAGTTCTTCGAGTGATCTCCCCGACCTGCGACTGGACGACGCCGTGACCGAGACGCTCCGTATCATCTTCGTCTGCAGCGGCAACATCTGCCGCTCTCCGATGGCGGAGGCAATCGCGCGGGACTTGCTCGAACAGCGAGAGCTCGAGGCGGTCGTCATCTCCGCCGGCACACTCGGCATCACCGGTCGGCCCCCCGCCTCGCTCGCCGAGCGCGTCCTCGAAGAGATCGACCTCTCCCCGCCGTCGACGCGATCCCAGGGCCTCTCTCCGGCCCTTTTGAAACGCGCCGATTACGTGCCGGTCATGGAGCCGAAACACGCCCGGGCCGTCGAACAGGCCGCCCCGGAGGCCGCCGAACGCCTCGTCCGACTCTGGGAGTATGCCGACCCTCCGATCGAAGGCATCGCCGACCCCGTCGGCGAGAACCTCGAGACCTTTCGCGACACCCGCGATCTTTTGTACGAATGTATCGAGCGCTGGCTGGACGAACTCGCCGAGTGGTGAGGCCGGCGGTGTGAATGACCAGCCGCCTGCGCTTGTTTGCCACGACGACCGCACTCCGACGTCTGCACACTGACTTCATCGGGAGCCACCCATGTCGGGTCACAACAAGTGGAGCAAGATCAAACACAAGAAAAAAAAGCGCGACCGCCGCCGCGCCAAGATCTTCAACAAGCTTATCCGCGAGATCACCGTCGCGGCGCGCGAAGGCGGCGGTGATCCGGAGTACAACCCCGATCTGCGGATGGCCATCGAGCGGGCGCACGAAGCCGACATGCCCAAAGAGAACATCGAACGCGCCATCAAGCGCGGCACCGGTGAACTCGAGGGCGTCGACTACGAGCGCCACACCTACGAGGGGTACGGCCCGGCCGGCGTCGCCGTCTTCGTCGAGGCGCTGACCGACAATACCAACCGAACCGTCTCCGAGCTTCGCCACCTGTTCGACACCCACGACGGGAACCTCGGCGAGGACGGCTGTGTCGCCTGGCAGTTCGACCGAAAAGGCGAGATCCTGGTCGACAAGGGCTCGATCGACGACGAGGAGACCTTCCAGCTCGAGATCATCGAGCTGGGCGCCCAGGAGATCGACGAGCAGATGTTCACCCCCGAGAGCGAGAAGAAAAATCCGGACGACATCGAGGTCTACCAGATTTTCACCGGCTTCGAGGAACTCGCCGACGTCGACGAGCACCTCCGCGAGGAAGGCTACGAAATCAAACGCTCCAAGCCGGTCCGTCTCCCGACTCAGACCGTCGAACTGAACCGGGACGAATCCGAGAAGTTCCTCGAGTTTTACCGCCAACTCGACGACCACGACGACGTCCAGGACGCCTACGCCAACTGCGAGATGCCGGGCGACCTCGACGAGGAGGTCCGCGGCTGACGCCTTCGCCTTCGTCGCCGCTTCCTTCGAACGACAAAAACCCGGCCCGGACTCTACGAGCGAGTCCGGGCCGGGTTTTTTGTGCGAAAGCTCGACTTTTCATTGCACCGACGTCAGTTGCCGTCGGCGGCATCCAGTCCGGCGTCCGTCGACCCGACATCTGTCATCCCGGCGTCCGCGTCCATGCCCGCGTCGTCCGTTCCGCCGGCGTCGTCCGTTCCGCCGGCGTCCATGCCGGCATCGACGCCCGTGTCGCCCTCGCCTCCCTCCTGCTCGGTGAACGTGAACTGCACTTCGGTTTCACCCTCTTCGTAGCCCTCGTCGGCTCCGACGTCGACGACCAGATAGTACGTCTGCGCCTCGCTGGAGTCGTTCGCGTAAACGAGCTGCTCCTTGTTCGCGGCGAAGTCGTAGTCCGTGCCCCGCGCCCCCGCCACGCAGGCTTCCGACAGGTCGCGGCGGCACTCCGAAGCGAGATACACCGAACCTTCGACCGCCGTCGGATAGGTCGTGATGACCTCCATTTCGGTGTTCGCCGGGATTTCGACTTCGTAGCTGCGGTCGGGACCGTCGGTTTTGGTGTCGTCGAGCTCGCCGTCCGCGAGACACCCGGTTTCGTCGAACTCGTCGTAGTCGTCCGCGTCGAATTCGTAGTTGTTCGAGAAATCCGCGAGGGCGACCGTCTCGGTCGTATCCCCACTGATCGACGAGGCATTGAGACACAGATCGTTGTCGGCCGGCCGACACTCCCCGTGCGAGACGTCACAGCTCGTCGTCGAACACGAGACCTCTTCGTAGTCGCCGCCGTCGTCGGTGCATCGACGCACCGTCTCCGAACCGCTGCAGTACGCCTCGCCTGGCGCGCATTCGGTCGTAAAGCCCCGCTCGACGGTCATCTGAAACGGTCCACCGGTATCCGCCTCCGCGCCCTGCACGACGATGTAGTGCGAGCCGGCGCCGACCACCCGACTGAGCGTCTCCGCTCCGTCGTCGTCGGCCTGTTCGACGCACGCCGTCTCCGTCGACGGCTCCGTGCACCGTTTTCGCAGGGAGACCGCCAGGTCGGCGCTGCTCAACTGCGGCACGACCTCGATGTCGATCTCCTGGGGCTGCTCGAGGTCGAGCCGGAAGATCTTTTCGTTCGAAGCGTTGTCGACCGACGTGCAACTCGAGCCGATCTCGGAGGAGGGAGCATCCTCGGTCGTCCCCGAGACCTGCTGGTTGATCTCGACGCTCTCGGCGTCCCGGCATGCATCCGCGACCGTCCCCTCCAGCAGATTCACCGACAGCGTGTAGCCGAGGCCGCCGGAACTCATCTCGTCCCCCGCCGACACCTCGACGCTGTATTCGCCGTGCTCACCCGAGGTCACCCCCGTCGAGACCGCCAGGTGGCCGCTCGTGTCGCCGGCGGGAAGCGTCGCACTGGTCACTTCGCTCCCCTCGGAGTCGAGTAGCCTCAACTCCACATCCCCGAGCCCGACGTCTCGTTGCGGCACGTCGATCTCGGCGCGAATCGTCCCCTCGTACTCCTCGTCGACGAACTCCGTCGTCTCGAAGCCGTACACGTCGGTGTCGCCCTCGCACAGCGCCGCCTCGAGCGAGTTGTCCGCGGCAAACGCCGTGAAGTCGACCGCCTCGTCGGTCCCCTCGTTTGGCTCGAAGGCGTCGTTCTGGCAGGCCATGGTGTCGACGCAGCTTTCGCCGTTGCAGCGACGCCCGTCGTCGCAGTCGATCGAGGTCTCGCAGGCATCCGGCTCTTCGCAGGTCGCCTCGAGGCTGTCGGCGTCGTAGCTGCAGGTGCGGTTGCCCGGGCAGCCCCCGTCCCCGCCCGAGTCCCCACAGGCCACCGATTCGAGTTCGCAGGTGCCCTCGACGCAAAGGTGGTTTGGATCGTTGATGCAGTCCGCGCTCGATTCACATTCGTCCCGCTCGGGACAACCTCCGGTCGCCCGCTCACACGGATCGCAGGTGACGTTGTCGCGCTCGCAGACATTCACCTGGCATTGCCCCGAGTCGTTGCAGAAATACCCCTCGACACACTCCTCGTCGCCGGAGCATTCTCGGGCGTTCACACAGCCCTCCTGCTCGAAGCTGCAGACGCCCCGCTCACAGGTCATCGTCTCGCAGTACGCCTCCTGCTCCTCGCAGCCCGCATCGATGCATTTCTCGCCCGGCACGCAGTCGAGCGCCTGCGTCTCCGGCGTGCACGTCTCCGAGGAGACGCACTGGCCGGTGCCCCGCTCGCAGCTTCCGCGCTCGCAGTTCACCTCGTTGCACGGGTCGGGTCGGCAGGTGCCCTCCTCCCCGCAGTACGTCCGGTCGACACACTCCGAGTCCTGCTCGCAACTGTCGGGATTGACGCACACCCCGTCGTCCCCGCAGATGCCCTGCTCGCAGTCCGAGTCCGACTCACACGTCGTCTGCGCCTCGCAGGTGTTGTCCGCCCCGCAGACATACCCCGGCACGCAGTCGTCGTGCTCGCTGCACGAATCCATGTTCACACACTCCCCGTCGGCCTCGTTCGAGCAGGTGCCGAACTGGCAGGTCGTGTTCTCACAGGGAGGCGGCGGATCGTCGTCTCCACCGCATCCGACGAACATCCCCGCCCCCAGGGCCACCAACCCTGCGAGCAGAGCCAAGCGTTGCATCCGCGAGATCGAGTCGGTCATCTTTTGTACTCCTGACGTCACCAACATTGGTTCTTCCGTGCGAGTCTCCACACACCTACCTGATCGTCGTCTCTCTGTCCTGCTGTTCGTTCACTCCCACTCCCGCCGCCGGTCGGGCGACGGGACGTCGGGCCTGCTCAGTCGCACGCGACGAGAAGCGACCAGGAGTGAAACGGCCCCTGAAGCGTCTCGTCGTCTCCGGTCCGCGCCACGTGGAGGTTCCAGTCGCCGTTCGCATTCTCGCCGTTGAAGGCATCCAGCGAATCCTCGGGCTCGTAGTCCCGCGGGTAAAAGTTCAGCCGGCCGAACGGATCGAAGTCTTCGAACTCGTCTTCTTTGTCCTCCAGGTCGACGAGCGTGCCCGACGGACTCTCGAGGGCCATCACCAGATTGTGTCGGTACTGGGTCTGGAAACTGCCGTCGCCGATGTCCGGCCCGACCTGCACATCGGAGACGTCCCCGCTACAGCCCTGGACGTTGATCGTCCGCGTCAAGCCGGTCGACGGATCGGGATCCGGGTTCGTGTTTTCATCCCATTCGGGGTCGGCGATCGGAATGGGGTCAATCCCGACGTCGTCGAATCCTCCACCGGCGGATCCGCAGCAGTCCGTACACCCAAACGGCGTCTCCAGCCCTTCACTCGTACAGTGCTGGACACGGTCGCGCGTCCCGCAACTGGTCGCACCGGTCGTCGAGCAGCGGGTCCGCACCGTCGCCTCGAACTCGTTGCTACCCGGATCGCTGTCGTTGAAGTCACCGACCAGATACAGCGTCTCCGCACTCGACGCTTCGTACGTCAAAGACGCCTCCTGGCTATCCATGACACCCTCTCTGCACGAAGAACCCGGCTCCATACACCCTTCTATCAACCGCAGGTTCGAATCCGGACCGTTCAACTGACCCTCCAGCGACGCTCTCAGTGTCTCGTCGCCCTCCAGGTCGACCTTGTAGACGGCATCGGGACCCTGGGAGTCGGCCCGGGAGATGCCACAGGCGTCGAACGACAGATTGTTGTCGTGCGCCGCCCAGTTCGGGTCCCGGTTCACGCCGTCAGCTCCACGCGCCTCCTGAGTGATGTTTTCGGCGTCGAAGCAATAGTCCGATCCACGATCGTCACACATTGCGTCCGTGCAGCCGCCCGTTCCGCAATCATAGGTCAGCTTCTGCGCACCACTTGACGAGCAGTAGGCGACGTCTCCACCGTCCGTGCATCCATCGACGGTGTTCGGCGTACACACGTACTCGCTGGTATTGACCTCGAGCATGAATTCTCCGGACGATCCTCCATCGGCGTCGGCGTGCAAATACACCGTTTCCTGGGTGTCGGCGTGATATGAGAGGCTCCCCGACAGACCGTTCGTCTGCACGGAAGCGAGACAACTGTCGGTCGAACTGCAACTCGACGTCAGGTACATCCCGACGTCGGTATCGTCGCCGCTGAGCGTCGCCTCCAGCACGTCGTCGGCCTGCATGTCGATCGCGAAGACGGCGTCGCCTCCGTTGGTCGCACCCTCTCCGAGATTTCCGCACGTGCTGTTGTAGTCGTTGTTGAAATCGTCCCACGAGGCGAAGATCCGCGTCCCACCCTCCCGACGAACCTCCTGTGTGATATCTTGCGGCTGGCCGCAGGTCTCTCCGTCACACGTCCCCGACGTACAGCCGACCCCGCAGGTGTCGGTCTGATTGTACTCCCGACCGTACTCCCCGCAGGTGTCGACCGTGTCGTCGAGCGTACAGACTTTCGTGCCGGGCTGGCAGACGACCTCCGGATACTCGAACTCCAGCTGTACGTTCCCGTAGTTTTGCCCGGCCGCCGTGTCGACGACCAGCGTCACCGTCTCGGTCTGACTCGAGGTGTTCGAGTAGTCGAGCGATTCGCGGTACGGACTCTCGGTCGTCCCCTGGGCGCTGGTGATGCAAGAGTCGCCGGCCGCCCCGCACTCCTCGGCGACGTACAACACGCCCTCGACATCGTTTTCGAACTCCGCGCTCACGTTGACCGACTGCTCGGGATCGAGTTCGATCGTGTAGGCTTTGTCCGGCCCGCCGGTCCGCGGATCGTCGGCATCGATGCAACTGTCGGTGCCGAGCTCGTAGTTGTTCCGATACTGCAGGAGATCGAACGAGCGGGTGTTCGACGAATCTCTCCACGAGACACTCGGGGCGTCCTGGCAGACGTTGCCCTCCGGCGGAAAGCACCGGCCGGTCGACGGGTGACACCCCTCGTCACATTCGACCTCCGTGAACCCGCCGCCCTCGACGTCGCAGACCTGCGAGGTGTCGCTGTCGGAGCAGTGGTTGGCCCGGTCCGTACACTGCGTCTCGGCCATCCGGTCGACGGTCAAATCGAAGGCCCGGCCGTCCGTCCCGGCGGGCGTCTGTACCACGATGAAGTGCGTCCCGGCACTGAAGTTCCGGACGATCGTCTCCGGGCTGCCCGCCGGCTGATCGTCGACGCAGGCCGTCTCCGTCGCCGACTCCGCACAGCGGCGTCGCACCGAAACCGACAGGTCCGTCGACTCGGGCGGCGACCACTCGTCGTCCTCGTCGTCTTCCGGGGGCGCCGGAACCTCCGGCGTCGCCTCGATCGAGAGCCGCTGCGAGGTCTCGAGGTCGAGCCGATAGATCTTCTCGTTCGAGGCCCCGTCCTCTCCGTCCGGCGGCGTACACGACGAGCCGATCCTCGACGACGTCGAATCGACCGTCGTCCCCGAGAGGCGCTGCTGCACTTCGATCTCCTCGGCGTTCTCGCATGCCTGCCGCTCCGCACCGTCGAGCAGGTCGACGGTCATCTCGTAGGTGACGCCGGCGCCTTTCATCGAATCGCCGGGCGTCAGCTCGACCGTGTAGCTTCCGTGATCTTCGGCCGCCAGCGAGGAGGTGATCGTCAGAGTCCGCTCGCCGGCACTCGCCGGGAGCGTCTCGTTCGCGACCTCCGTCCCCATCGGATTCGTCACCGCGACCTGCACGTCGCCGAGCCCGACGTCGCGCTCGGGAATCGTGAGCGCCAACTGCAGCGTCGCCTGCGTCGACTCGTCGGTCCACTCGGTCGTATCGAAGGTCACCACGTCCGTATCGTCGCTGCACAACGAACCGCTGAAGATCCCGTCCTTCGCCGCGTTCGAGAAACTCGTCGCCTCTTCGGCCGAGTCGTTTGGCTCGAAGGCGTCCTCGCGGCACGTGACGGGGTCGATGCAGGTGTTTCCGTTGCACTGTCGGTCGCCGGTACAATCGATCGAGGTGTCGCATCCGTCCGTCTCGACACAGCTCGCCGTCATCTCCTCGCGATCGATCTCGCAGGTCTGGTCACCCGGGCATCCCCCTTCGCCGGTCCCGTCCCCGCACGCCGAGGCCGCCAGCGTACACGTGCCGTCCAGGCAGACGTGCTCCGGCGTCGAGCGACACTCGTCGTGCGACTCGCACTCCTCGGCGTTTTCGCACTGGCCGGTCACCGGGTCGCACACCCCGCCGCCGTCGCAGTCGACGTCGTCGCGGTCGCAGAGGTTGCGCTGGCAGGTATTCGAGTCGTTGCAGAAGTATCCCTCCAGGCAGTTCGCATCCTCGCCGCCGCAGTCCGGCGCGTTCACACAGCTTCGCTCCTCGAAGCTACAGATACCGCGGTCACAGGTGATGGAGTCGCAAAACTCGATGCGCGCATCCTCGAGCGGATGACACGCCTCGTTCGCACATCGCTCTCCGGCCACACATTTGTACAGCTCGTTGTCCGGCGTGCAGCTCTCCGCCGAGACGCACTCCCCGGCTCCCCGCTCGCAGACACCCCGCCGGCAGTCGGTCCGGTTGCACGGGTCCGGCTGGCAGGTCCCGTCCGACCCGCAGTAGGTGCGCTCGTGGCAGTCCGAGTCGCTCTCGCAACTATCGGGATTGACGCACGCCTCGCCGTCGCACTGGCCGATCTCGCATTCGGCGTCCGTCGTGCAGGTCTGCTCCGCCTCGCAGGTGTTCCCCTCCCCGCACGAATAGCCCGGCAGACAGTCGGTATCCTCCTGACAGCCCGACTCGTTGACACATTCCCCGGTCTCCGGCGAGCAGGTGCCGAACTGACAGGTCGTATCCTCGCACAGCGACTGCTGTTGCTGGTCGTCGTCGGATCCACACCCCGAGGCCCCGATTAGACCGACCAGAAACGCTCCCAACAGGAACGCCTTCACGCCTCGCTTCCAGACTGCTGTACTCATCGGTTCGACTCCTGACGTCTCCATCATTGCGTCCTTCATGAATCCTCTGCGCCTGTCGATCACGCCTCGTATCTTGTCTTCTTTCCGTCCCTGCAGTCCCTCACTGCTGCCGCCCCCATGAACCGCAGATCATGGCCCGAGGTCCTGCACGCTCGCTCAGTCGCAGGCAACGGATACGTGCCATCCTTCGAACGGATAGGATGTAAATCCGCCAACTTCGTTGACCGTGAGTGTCCACGTTCCCGCGGCCGGTTCGCCTTGAAGTTGATCGAGCGAATCCGCGGAATGGTATTCACCGAGAGGAAACACTCCGTCAATACCATATCCGAAGCCACTCCCTCGCGAACCCGACCCTTCCATCAGCGTCAAATTCGTGCCACTCGGACTCGTAATCTGCAGTTCAATTTCAATGTGGAAGGTCTCGGGCATACGCACGCCCACCAGCACCTGGCTGACCGAGCCAGACGGACATGCCCCGAGATCCACCGACTCGGTAATCGTACCGCCGGCGGGAACCGAGCGACTCACGTCGGATCCACCGCCGAGCCCGTCGGAACAACAACCCTCACAGGAGGCAGTTTCGCGACTCGTCGAGCCCAGCGGGCAATATTCCATGTCACCCCCACTGCTGCACGTGACCGTCCCCAACGCACACACAGACTCCGTGCTCGCTTCCAGGGTGTACTCCTCGCCGGACGTATCGGACCCTTCTGCCACCAGGTATACGGTTTCCGGGCTCGTCCCACTCGTGTAGGTCACGTCCGCCGTTGCTCCGTCGCTCGCCGTTGCCGACGCCAGACAGGCAGCACCGGAAAGATCCGCCCCACAGCTCGCCTCATCAGTGACGTAAAGTGCATGGTCCTCGGAATCACCGGACAGCGACGCGCTCAATCGCTTCGCGTCCGTCTGGGTTGCCTCAAGATCCACGCGATACACCGACTCCGGCCCGCCAGACTCCGAGGTTCCGATATTTCCACAGCCACTCCCGACGTAGTCGTTGTCGAAGTCCGTCCACAACTCACTGGTACTGAACGTCCCCGACTCTACGTCCGTCGTGATATTGTCGGGGTCATAGCAGTGCTCCGCATTCTTGCTGTTGCAAACGCCACTCGAGCAGCCATTCGAGTCACACGCGAAGGCCTTCTGGCTCAGTCCCGGCTGCTCGCAGTACTGGACGTTTCCATTCGACCCGCAGACAACATTCTCCGGCGTGCAGATCGACGGTGCCACGTCGACGTTCAGATACGCCCCGTCCGGCGCCTGGCCGTTCTCCGTATCCAACACCAGATAGACCGTCTTGTCCTCGTCGAAGTACTGCCCGATCTCGGCGCTCGTCCCGCCGTCCCGATTGTCCGCCGCGACACACTCGTCGGCGAGCGACCCGCAGGTCGCCGGCGATTCGGTCGACTCCTTGACGTACAGCGAGTAGTTGCCGTTGCCCTCGGCGGAGGCGGTCAGCACCTCGCCGGCCGCCACGTCGATCTCGAAGACCGCGTCGTTGCCGGCCGTCTCCGAGCTGTCGATGCCGGCACTCCCCCCGCAGGTGTCGTCGGATTCGAAGCTGCTGTCGTAGTCGCCCCACAAAAGCGTGTACTGGTTGCCGCCGTCCGGGGTCACCTGATCGGTGATGTTCGGGACGTCCGAGCAACCGTCGGCCCGCCGGCAGGCGCTGGAGCCGTCGCCGGTCTGGCACGGCCACTCGCCACACTCGTCGGACATCTCGAAGGCGGTCCCGTACTCGTTGCAGACCTGCTGGTTGCCGGTCTGGTCGCCGCACTGGTGGACACCCGGCTCGCAGGTGATGTCCAGATACTCGAAGTTGACGGTCACCGGTGCCAGATTTTCGTTTGCCTCGGAGTCGACGACCACGTAGCGGGTCTCGGTGTCCTCGGACATGTTCGAGTAGGTCAGCCGCTCGACGTACGGCTCTTCTTCACGCGAGTCCTGCGCGCCGCTCTCGCAGCTTCCACTCAGCTCCTCACACGACTCCGCCAGGTACAACGACCCCTGGACTTCTCGCTCGTAGTTCGCCGTCACCTGGACGGCCTGGTCGGCCGGGATTTCCACCTCGTAGACACGATCCGGTCCGCCACTTCGCGGGTCGTCGCCCAGGCAACTGCCCGGCGCCGGGTCGAAGCTGTCGGTAAACTCCCGCAGATCGAATCCGCGCGAGGCGTTCTCGGTGATCGTCGTAACTTCCTCGCAGTAGTTCCCCGTCGGCGGGTAGCATCGACCGGTCGAGGGGTTGCAGCCGAGATCGCAGGAGAGCTGTTCGAAGCGCCCGCCGTCGTTGATACACTTGTTCGAGGTGACCGAGCCGCTGCAGTAGTCGTCTCGGCTCGTGCACCGCTTGTCGTTGAGATGCTCGGCCTGCAGGGTGAACGCCCCGCTCGCATCCGCGTCACGAGTTTCGACGACGACGTAGTGAGTCCCGGCGCCGAGCACCGTCGTCAGCGTCTCGGCCTCGTGGGTGCCCGCCGATTCGACACACGCCGACTCGGTCGCCGGCTCCGTACAGCGGCTCCGGAGCGCCAGCGAGACGTCCCCGTCGCTGAATTTCGGCTCTGCCTCGAAGTGAAGCTCCTGTGGCGAGTCGAGCTGGAGGGCGTAGATCTTTTCGTTCATCTCGTCGGCGTCCGGCGCGCAGGACAACTCCAGCCCACTCGAGCCGCCGTCGTTCGTGTTCCCGCTGACCAATTCACCGACCTCGAGAGGTTCGGCGTCCCCACACGCCTCGACAACTCCCTGGGTGGCGACGTTGACCGACAGGTCGTAGTCGAGCCCCGCCGTATTCATCGACGCGCCGGCCGCGACCTCGATCGTGTACTCGCCGTGGCTCGACTCCGTCAGCTCCGCCTCCAGGCGCAGGTGGTCCTCGTCGACATTCGCCTCGAGCGACCCGGATGCGACCTCCCCGCCGTCCGGCCCGTTCAGGCTCGCTTCCAGCGCCCCGAGCCCGACGTCGGCCCGCGGCAGGTGAAACTCGACCAGCAGAGTCCCCGTCGCCGATTCGTCGACCAGGTCGGTTGTCGAGAAGGTGTACACGTCGGTGTCGTCCGGACACAGCGATGCTGTGAGCGCGTTGTCCATCGAGACGGACGGAAAGTCGGTCGCGTTCTCCGCCGTGTCGTTGTCCTCGAAGCGGTCCGCCCGACAGCTCGACGGCGCGACGCAGTTGCGGCCGTTGCACTGGCGGCTCTCCTGACAGTCGATCGAGGTGTCGCAATCCTCCGGCTCGATGCACGAGGCGCGCAGGCCTTCTTCGCTGTACTGACAGACCTGATTGCCGGGACAGCCGCCCTCCCCTTCGGCATCCCCGCACGCACTGGCTTCGAGCCGGCAGGTCCCCTGCACGCAGATGTGTTTCGGCGAGTTCGTGCAATCCGAGGTCGACGTGCAGGTCTCGGCGTTCTCGCACATCCCGGACGCCGGGTCGCAGACGCCGTCACCCTCGCACTCGACATCGCCCTGCTCGCAGGGGTTCTCGACGCAGCGGTTCATGTCGTTGCAGCGATTCCCCTCGAAGCAATCCTCGTCGCTCTCACACTCGTCGGGCTCGACGCATCCCTGCTCCTCGAAGCTGCAGACGCCCGGGTCGCAGGTGAGGCTGTCGCAAAACTCCTCTTCGGTCTGGCAGGTCCCGTCGATGCACTGCTGGTCGGAGAGGCAATCGCGGTACTCGGTCTCCTCGGTGCACGACTCGGCTTCGACACACTCGCCGGTGCCCCGCTCGCAGGTGCCCCGCTCGCACTCGGTGTTGTTGCACGGGTCGGGCTGGCAGGTGCCGTCGGCCGCGCAGTAGGTACGCGGCAGACACTCTTCGTCGCTCCCGCAGGTCTCCGGGTTGACGCACGCTCCGCTCTCGCAGACGCCCGACTCGCAGTCGCCGTCGGAGCTGCAACTGCTCGCGGCGACGCACGAACCATCCGGCCCGCACTCGTAGCCCGGCAGACACTCGCTGCTCTCCCGACACGTCTCGGGGTTGGTACACGCCCCGCCCGCATCGCTGTTGCAGACGCCGAACTGGCAGGTCGTCTCCGCGCACGGGTCCGTCCCGGACGGGTTGTCCTGCCCGCAGGCCGCCAGTGCGACGAGACCGACGAGCATCCATCCGCTCAATACGGCCCGATACGTCCATCGAGGAATCCTGGCACTCATGCTTCGCTCTCCTGCAGTCGTCAACATTCTCAACCTCGGTCATCCAACGAGCGTATCGCTTGCGACCCGCTTCTCGCGGGGTGGTAGAGTCCGGGCCGACGACGCCCGCGACGAGCGGACGCTCCGGGCCGTCGTTCGTTCAGGGATAGACGATTTTCGGCGTCGTGCGCATCTCGTAGGTTCCGTCGCCGAGCTGACCGTCGGAGTTGCGCCCCCAGCAGGCCAGCTCGTCGGTCTCGAGGACGGCACAGGTGTGGTAAAAGCCCGCCTCGACATTCACCGGCTCCTTGTCGTCGGGCATCGTGACCTCGACCGGGACGTTCTCCTGCTCGCCCTCGCCCGATTTCCCGTTCCCGATCTGGCCGTACTCGTTGCCGCCCCAGCACCACAGTTCGCTGTTCTGGATCGCGCACCCGTGCGCTCCGCCCAGCGCGAGGTCGAGGACGTCGCCGTCGAGCCCGATGACCTCGACCGGCTCGGGCTGTGTGCGGTTCGGATGCTCGTGCTCCGGATCCGACCCGTCACCGAGTTCCCCGCGGAACGCGTCCGAGCCCCAACACTTGGCGGCGTTGTTGCGGTCGATGGCACAACTGAAGTCGTTCGCGTAATACCCGCGGTCTTCCCCTCTGGCCTGGTCGAGTCCACCGGCGGCGACCTGCACGAATCCGTTCTCGAAGCCCGGGACTTTCACCGGCGGAGTGTACAGAATGCCGTCTCGCCCGTAGAAGTACTCGTCCTCTCCGATCGCCCCGAAGAAGTTCGCGCCCCAGCACCACAGCGATCCGTCGGTTGCTTCACCGCACGAGTGCCACAAACCGGCCTCCACGCTCAGGGCTTCGCCGGTCGGCCCGAATTCGTATTGCGTCGGCTCGACCGAATAATTGTCAAACTGCCCCGGATTTGCCGGGCCAGGCACCAGGACCCCGCCCCCGTCGTCGGCATCGAGAATCGAGTTGCTCCCCCAGCAGTACACTTCCCCGGCCGTGTTGAGCGCACACGTGTGGTTGACCCCGGCGTTGATCTGGCTGATGCCGGTTCCCGGCACATCCGGACTGCGCGGCGTCAGCACCTCTCTCAGCTCGTTTCCGAACGGGTCGTTCTCCCGGCCGAGGGCCTGCGAGTCGTAATTCGCCCCCCAGCATTTGGCTTCCGTTCCGTCGACGACGCAGGTGAAATCCTCTCCGGCCGTCACCGAATACAGATCGTCGAATCGGCTGGTCACGGACTGGGGCGTATTGAAATCCGACGTGCTGGACGAGCCCGTCCCCACCTGACCGTACTTGTTCCACCCCCAGCACTCGAGCTGGTCGGAGGAGGCGGATTGAAAGCAGGTGTGGTAACCTCCGGTGGCCAGCAGCGTGTCGCTGCACCCGCCTTCACACGTGATCTGGCCGCCGCATCCGTCCGGGTAGATTCCACACTGGTCGTGAACTTCGTCACAGGTGAACGGCTCGCAGACACAGGCGTTGTCGACGCAGATGTCGCCCCCCTGGTCGGTGCACTGCCCGCAGGTCACTTCGACCTCCTCGCTGCAGCGCCCCTCGACGGTCGCCTCGCCGCAGTTGAGGTCGTTTTCGCTGCACAGCGTCACGTCCGTCTTTTCGACGCACCCGCACGTGTTGTCCGACTGGCATTCCTCGTTTTCGCCGCAGGATCCGCAGGTCGCGGTGCGTTCGAACCCGCAGTTGTCTTCGGCGGTGAACCGCCCGCAGGTCTTGTCGTGGCGCTCGCAGAATTCCTCGTCGCTCTCCGGCGCGCAGTTGCACATGTTGGGCGCGATCTCCCCGCAGGTCGCATCGCCCTCGCAGCCGCCGCAATCGAGCGTCCCGCCACACCCGTCGTCGACTTCGCCGCACTGCACCCCGGCCTCCTCGCAGCTCATCGGCTCGCAGGTATCCGGTTCGGCGTCCGGCCCCGTGTCCGGCCGGGTGTCCGGCTCGGCGTCCGTCCCCGCATCCTCCGGTTCTTCGACGTCGGTGCCGACGTCGATCACGGGTTGCTCGTCGTCCTCGGGCGGCTCGTCGGGCCCGCAACCGACGATCAGAGCACCCAGGGCGAACGGAACGAGCAGATAACTGGCTGCTTTGGTCACTGTTGTATACATGGGCCGCACCGCTGAGGAATATTCCAACCTGTCTCGCACATTTACCGAACTTCGGTTCGCCACGTATTTTTACGGAATCGTTTCCGCGTTTCAACAAGAATTTCACATTTATCGAACTTCTACCTAGGAGCCCGGTCAGTTTCAGTTAGACTGTAATCTCATCCCAACTCCCCGCCGTACCGAGCCTCCGCGCTACTTCCTCCATATTCCATACGCCACACTCGATTCTCCCTGCCCCACACTCGATTCTCCCCTGCTCGATACTCGATACTCCCTACTCCCTACTCGATACTCCTTACTCACTTGCTCATTTACAAATCACTGAACATGTATACAGAATACGGACACTCCGGGCAGACGTCCGGACCCAGCTACCGGCTCGACTTCGGAATCCGGGAGTTGTTGCATGCTCGTGCTCGGCATCGATCCGGGATCGCGCTACACCGGCTACGGTCTCGTCACCCGGCGAGACCGCGAGACCGAGTATGTCGCCAGCGGGCGCATCAACGCCACCGGCGCCTCCTCGCTCGACGACCGGCTCCCGATCTTGTACGACGGGGTCTCGCAGATCCTCGAGCAGTTCGACCCCGACGCGGCGGCGGTCGAAGCGATCTTCACCGCCTACAACTCGAAGTCGACCATCAAGCTCGGGCACGCCCGCGGCGTCGCGGTCCTGGCGATTCGCCACGTCGAGGTGCCGCTGCACGACTACCCGCCGGCCCGCGTCAAAAAGACCGTCGCCGGCCACGGGCGCGCCGACAAGTCGCAAATCCAGCGGATGGTCAAGATGCGCCTCGACCTCGAGGGCGACCTCTCGGAGGACGCCGCCGACGCCCTCGCAATCGCGATCTGTCATTGTCAGTACGCCAACGTCCCGGCCAAGATGCGGTAGCCGACCATGATCGGACGACTCACCGGACAACTCGAGACCCTCTCGCTCGACCGCGTGCTCGTTGACGTCGACGGCGTCGGCTACGAGGTACACGTCCCCGCCGGTCTCAGCGGACGCCTCGACGACGACGGCGCGGTGACGCTGTACATCCACACCAACGTCCGCGACGACGCCATCGACCTGTACGGCTTCAAGGACCGCTCCGAGCGGCGGCTGTTCGAGCGGCTGACCTCCGTCTCGGGCATCGGCCCCAAGACCGCCCTCCGGATCGTCTCCGAGATGCGTCCGCCCGAAATCGTCCAGGGCGTGCGCTCGAACGACACCGACGCCTTCAAAGACGTCAAGGGCATCGGCGAGAAGACCGCCCAGCGGCTGATCCTCGATTTGAAGGATTCGCTCGACGATCTCGAGTTCGACCAGCTCGCGCCGCCCGCCGACGGCGACGGCGCCGCCGACTCCGAGCGCCTGCGCAACCTGCGATCGGCCCTCGGCAACTTCGGCTACGACCGCGAGACAATCGACGGAGTCATCGACGAACTCGACGGAGAGATCGAGGGAGCCGACGGCGTCGAGCCGCTTCTGCGTCGCGCCCTCGAGATGCTCCGCTGACCCCTCCCCTTTTCGGCTGCGAGACGATGGACGACTCCCCGATCGAACAGAGCGACGTGGCACCGAAGGGTGGCGCCCCCGAACCCGACCGCAACCCCGAGGTCGATCCCGCCTCCAACCCCGGCGACCGCACCAGCGACGTCGCCCTCCGGCCCCAGAACTTCGAGCAGTTCGTCGGCCAGGAGCAGGTCGTCGACAACCTGAAGGTGATGGCCAAGGCGGCGAAGATGCGCGACGAGGTCCTCGGCCACGTCCTGCTCGCCGGCCCCCCCGGCCTCGGCAAGACCACCCTCGCGCACATCCTCGCCAACGAGATGGGCGTCGACATCCACGTCACCAGCGGGCCGACCCTCGAGCACAAGGGCGACCTGGCGAGCATTCTCAACTCGCTCAAGCGCGGCGACGCCCTGTTTATCGACGAGTGCCACCGCCTCGACCGCGTGATCGAGGAGAACCTGTACCCGGCGATGGAGGACTACAAAATCGACGTCGTCATCGGCGAGGGCCCGTCGGCGGAGACGATGGAGTTTTCGCTCGAGAAGTTCACGCTGATCGGCGCCACGACCCGCACCGGCCTGATGACGGCTCCGCTGCGCAGTCGATTCGGCGCGATCCGACGGCTCAACCTGTACGACGCCGAGGATCTGACCGAGATCGTCCACCGCTCGGCCGAAATCCTGGGGCTCGGCATCTCCGAGGAGGGGGCCCGCGAGATCGCCCGCCGCAGCCGCGGCACCCCGCGCATCGCCAACCGTTTATTACACCGCGTGCGCGATCGGGCGACCGTCGACGAGGTCGACGTCATCGGCGTCGAGCTCGCCGACCGCGCCCTTAGCGAGGAGGGCGTCGACGAGCAGGGCCTCGACGCCTTCGACCGCCAGTACCTCGAGGTGTTGTGCGACAAGTTCGGCGGCGGCCCGGCCGGCCTCAAGACCCTGACCGCCGCCCTGAGCACCGAGGCGCGCACCATCGAGATGGTCGTCGAGCCGTACCTTTTGCAGGAGGGCTTCATCGAACGCACCTCCCAGGGCCGCAAGGCGACCCGCAAGGCCTTCGAGCACATGGAGATCGCCCCCCCGAGCGGCGATCAGCAGGGACCGCTCTTTTGACGACGCGCCGACGCCTCTCGCCGTTCACGCGCGACCCTCGCCAGTGACGAGCCACCCATGAGCGACGACCCGGAAGACCACGCCCGACGCATGCTCGAGTCGCTCGGCCTCGACCCCGAGGGCGACGACGAACTCGCCGAGACCCCCGGTCGATTCACCGAGTTTCTCGGCGAGTTTTTTGCCGCGACCGACGACGAACCGCCCGACCTGTCGACCTTTCGCGCCGAGTACACCGGCGGCGGTGACGCCGAACCGGTCGTCCTCGCTGGCCTGCCGTTTTACTCGATGTGCATCCACCATCTCGTCCCGTTTTTCGGGACCGTCGACGTCGCCTACGTGCCCGGCGAGGCGATGACCGGATTCGGCAGCGTCGGGCGGGTCGTCGATCACTTCGCCCATCGCCCGCAACTGCAGGAGCGGTTCACCGACCAGATCGCCGGGCTCCTCGACGAACGCCTCTCGCCGGAGGGCCTGCTCGTCCGCTCGACCGCCCGCCAGATGTGCATGGAGATGCGCGGCGCCGAGAAGACCGGCCGCACCGTCGCCACCGCCTCGCGCGGCAGCCTCGCCGACGGCGCCCGCCGCCGCGACCTGCTCGAGACCTTCCGCACGGCCCGAGGTGACCGATGAGCGCCGACCCGCCCGTCGCGTGTACCGTCGTCGGCGCCGGCGTCGCCGGCGTCTGCGCCCGGCTGTGGCTGCGGACCTTCGAGCTGCCGACCCGCTGGCTCGCCGAGGATGGCGAGATCGGCGGCATCCTCGATCGCGTCCACAACCCCCTGGAGAACTTCCCCGGCGCGAACTTCGAGAAGGGGCGCCACCTCGCCGATGCCCTCTGCACGCAGGTCGACGAACTCGACGACCTCGATCTGGAGGCCGCCCGCGTCACCTCGATCCGCCGCCGCGACGACCTCTGGCGCCTCGAGACCGCTGGCGGCAAGGGGTTCGCCTCCCGGACCGTGCTTCTGGCGACCGGCACCCGCTACCGCCGGCTCGAGATCCCCGGCGAACAGGAGGGCCTCGGCGATTACGTCAGCCAGTCGACCGCCCGCGACGCCGACCGTTTCGCCGGCTGCACCGTCGCCATCGTCGGCGGCGGCGACGCCGGCTTCGAGGGCGCCCTCCAGCTCGCCGACCGCGAGGCCAACGTCCACATGCTGCTGCGCAACGGCGACTTCAAGGCCCGCCCGCAGTTCGTCGAGCGCGCCCGACAGCACCGACGCGTCACGATCCACCCGTTTCCGACGACCGTCGAGCGCATCGAGCCCCTCTCCGACCCGCGCGGCTGCCGCCTGCACGTCGACCGCGCCGGCACCGCCACCAGCCTCGAGGTCGCCTGTCTGTTCGTCCGCATCGGCGTCGACCCCGTCTGGCCCGACCTCTCCCCCGAGCCCGAGCACGACGAGGGCGGCTACCTGGCCGTCGACCGCCACCACCGCACCTCGCTCGAGCGTCTGTACGCCGCCGGCGAGGTCACCGACACGCCCCTGCCCTGCGTCGCCACCGCCACCGGCGGCGCCGCCCGCGCGGCGCACGCGGCGGCGATCGATCTGGGGTACGCGTAGACGTACGGCATCGGACGATCCGATCGTCCGATTGTCATATTGTCAGTTGCCGTACGCCTCCCACACCCGGTTGTTCTCGCGTACCGTCTCTCGCCGCTCGTCGAACGTCTTCAGCCGCACCTCGACCCCGATCCGCACCTCGAGATCCTTGTCGTTCGCCGCCCGCCACCGGCCGGTGATCGTGTTTTCGCCCGGACGAACCGTCGCGATGTCGCTGTCGATCAGTGCCGGCCGCCGCGCTCCCTCGTCGCCGTCGAGCCGCAGCGCGTAAAAGTCGGCCACCGCGCTGTAGGTCTCGTCGGTGACGTTGCGCACCGTCGCCCGGATCTCGTGGTCGACACCCGGGACCACCTCGCCCGACTCGCCGCCGGCGGGCGCCCGCTCGAGGTCGGGGCCCTGCTCGGCACCCTCCTCCGCCGATCGCAATCGGAGCACGTCGCCGAGATCCTCGCACGCGTCGTCCGACGTGCACGTCCCGCGGGTTTCGCCGTTTCGCACGGCGATCTCGGCCGACCCGTCGGTCTCGGTCGGCTCGATCGTCAGGCGTCGCCCGCTATCGATCTGCGGCTGCCGGAAGGTCTGGCCGACCTGCAGCGATCGGTCGTCGACGTACGGAAACGTCCCCTGCGCCGCCGTCACCGTCGGTCGGCGCTCGGCACTTCGGGCGTACGGTTCGGCGACGAACTCGGTGACCGCCACCTCGCCCGGCTTCGGCGCCCGCGGCACCGGCGAGGCCGGCGGGTCGGCGAGCCGCCCGTCGGTGCCCCGCCGGTACTCGGCGAACAGATACCACCCCGGCCCGAGCCGAATCCGCACGCCCGCCGCCCCCTCGTCGCCCCCGCCCGGCGCCGCCCCGGCCGCCAGCGTCGCCGTCCCCTCGAACGACCCGGACGCCAGATCGAAAGTCGCCAGCGCCGCCTCGTCGACCCAGCCCAGAGCCGCGCGGTGCGGCAGAGCGAGCCCCGGCAGGTGATAGCCCCCCTTCGCCATCAAATCCCAGCCCCCCATCGGCCGGGGGCTCCGTGCGGCGTAGGTGTCCGGCAATCCGAGGATGTGCCCGAACTCGTGGCACACCACCCCCACCGTCGATTTCGAGGCGTCGACCTGCCCGTCGCCGTACTCGAACGGATCGCCGTCGCCATCCGCATCGTCGGCGTGCGCCGAAACCGACCCCGTCACCAGCTCCTGGGCGGTCGGCAGCACCATGAACCGCCGCCGCCCGCTGCGCTCGCCCTGCGGTCCCACGAACCGTCCGTCGGAGACGAACCCGCCGGTCGAGACGAACGGATGCGCGTACCGGCAGTCGCTCGTACACGCGTCCAGCTCGCTGTCGTTCCCGTCGTCGCACTCCTCGCTTCCGCCCGACCACCCCTCCCCGGCCCGCTCGATCGCGCCGTTCCCGCACTCCGCCTCGCACTCGCTGCCGGAACACCCGCCCGCCTCGCGGCCGAAACACCGCTCGTAGGCCTTCGAGCCGACCGGCGTCTCCCCCGGCCCCTTCGGACACGCCGACCACCGATGCCAGACCGGCACCACGACCGCGAACGAATCGTAGGCCAGCACGTCGCCGCCCCGTGCGTGATAGCCGTCCACCACCGCCTCGACGAGCTCCCCCGCCCCCGACAGCCGCCCGGCCGTTCCGAGATGATCGCGGAATTCGCGCTCCAGCTCGACGACCTCCCGGTCGACCTCCGGCTCGACCTCCAGCCGCCCGCCGGAGGCCTCCTCGTAGTAGTCCGCCAGGCTCACGTCTTCGACCCCGAGAAGCTCGTCGTCGACTCCGCCCGCGACGACCCGATCCCCCCCGTCGACCAGCTCCCGGCGCGAGCCGTACATCTTTCCGTGCACGAGCGGCGCGTCGTCGAATCCCGCGAACAGCACCAGCAACTCGTGGGTCCCGGTCTGCTCGCGGTACCCGTAGGTGTTCGTCTCCCGATCTGCGCCGCGCCGGTCGAACCGCGCGCCGACGACCGCCCGCACCGGCGGCGCCTCGACGGCGACCGGCCCCCCACCGGCCCCGGGCTGCTCGGACGGCTCGTCTGCGCCGGCCGACGGTGGATCCGCCGGATCGGAGGCGGCCGAGCATCCGGCCGCCGACGCGACGAGGAGTATCGAAAGGAGGATTGAAGACAGCGCCGAAAGGAACGTCCCCACACCGAACGGGCGTGCCACGAAGGCCCCCTGCCAATGGACGAATCATGATCGCCAACCGCGAGGAACTACTTCCGATCGGAGACATCCGACCGCCCGAGTCAAACCGACTCCAGCTCCGTCCGCTCCTCCGATCGTCCGATTGTCCGTGCCGTTTTTTCAGTTCGTCCGATGGTCCGCTCGTCCGATGGTCCGCTCGTCCGATAGTCCGATAGTCCGGGCCGTTTTTTCAATTCGTCCGATGGTCCGCTCGTCCGATGGTCCGATTGTCGGATTGTCCGATGCATTCCGCCTACATCTCCAGGCGCTGCCCGTCGCGCAGGTCGTCGAGCGGATAGCGGGTCCCGCGCCACTCGACACCTCCGCGACGGGTGCACAGGATTGCCGAGCGCAGCACGCCCCAGACGAGGAACAACTGGGCGACGGGTGCCGCGAGGAACGGCCACGGCGATCGATCCAGGGCGTCGGCCCCGACCGCGGCCCATCCGACCATCGCGCCCAGCACCGCCAGCGACAGCGGCCAGGCGCCGAGTGCGGGCCACGCCAGACCGACCAGCGGACCGGCGCACGCCAACACACCGACGCCCCCGGCCCCCAGCACCCGCAGCCAACTGAACTGCGCCATCACCGGGAAGCCGTTTTTTTCGAGCCCCCGGACGGCGTCGCCGAGCGACTCGTAGATGTCGACCGCCAGCCCGTCGGTCGCCAGGGCGAACCCCGACCGGCCCCCGTGGCGATTGATCATCAGCCCGAGGCCGGCGTCGTCGGCGATCTCCATGCGCAGCCACTCGAAGCCCTCGGTGCGCTCGAAGGCCTCGCGCCGCACCAGGTTGAACGCGCCGATGCCGACGAACTCGTCGGTCTCACCTCGCTCCGTCCGGCGAGGGGTGATGCCGAGCAGGACGCTGACGAACACGAGCACCGACGCCTCGTGCCAGAACCCCTCGGCGCGCATGTCGGGCAGCAGCGAGAGATGATGGAGATCGCGGTCGACGGCCGCCCGGATCGCCCGCCCCAGCAGGTCCGGCTCGTAGTGGATGTCGGCGTCGGTGAACAACAGCCACTCGCCGGAGGCGCGCTCGACGCCCCGATGCAGCGCGTGCACCTTCCCCAGCCACCCCTCCGGCAGCTTTTCGACGTGGACGACCTCCAGGCGCGGATGCTCGGCGGCCAGCCGGTCGGCGATCTCGGGCGTCGCATCCTCGGAGCGATCCTCGACCAGGATGATCTCGAGGTTCGGATACGCGAGCTCGACCAGCGACTGCATCGCCCCCTCGAGCCGGTCGGCCTCGTTGCAGGCCGGGACGATGATCGAGACCGACGGCCAGCGAGCGGGCGCCGGACCCTGCCAGTCGCCGAGCGTCTCGACCCGCCGGAGGTGGTAGCCCGACCAGCCACAAAAGGCGACCCACCCGAGGCTCGTGGCGGCGACCAGAATGACGATGGAAACGAACATCGCTCACAGCTCGATGTAGTCTCGCTCCCGGTCGTCCTCCGCCCCGGCGCCCTCGGAGGGGGGCGGGTCGACCGCGCCGTCGATCTCGCTGAGTTCTCTCCGGTCGCGGTACGGCACGTACACGTTCGCCGCCCAGTAGGCCGGCAGGACGACCGGCAAAAAGATCGGGAACAAGACGCCGGCCGCCAGGAACCCGAGCCAGTACGATTCGACGTGTCCGGATCGGAAGGCGTGGACGGCAAATGCGACGCTCTCGCCGCCCCAGGCGACCACCAGCGCGACCATCACCGCGTAGGCCGGCGGGGTGCAGCCGACGTGGCAACCGATCCGTTGGCCGAACGACTCGAACAGGTCGATAAAATGCACCACGCCGGCGTGGACGAACTCCGGCACCTCGGCCATGCCGACGGCGAAGGCCGCAAGCGGAATCCAGGCCAACACCCCGGCGAGCACGACCACCACCGCCTCTCCGATCGAGGCGCCCTCCGCCCCGCCCTCCACGCCGCTCTCCTCGTCGATGTCCATCGGGCCCTCCGCCCGGTCTCGAGTCTCGAATCTCGGAGCGCCATGAGAACAAAACCCGGTCGATCGCGCAACCGCTCATGCCAACCGCTCGTCCGATCCGTCCGATTGTCCGCGCCGCTGGTTTTTCAGTTCGTCCGATGGTCCGCTCGTCCGATGGTCCGATGCGTCCGATGGTCCGATGTATGTGATTGTCCAATGTCGTCGCTCCCCCCCTTGCCGGTGCGATCCAGACGTCGCAAATTTCGACCACCGATCGTTCCCGGTGCCTTCCAGACGCCGCAAAATTCGATCCCCGGTCGTTCCCGCAACGGACGAGTCGTCGCGATCCCCGCCGGGGATCCCCTTCTCACCACCGCCGAAACGCCGCAGCGTGCCGCCGCCACCCCCGGTCGGGACCTTCGAGCCGCCGCGACGCGTCGACGCCACCCCTTGTCGGTGCCTTCCCGCCGTCGCTTCGCGCCGATCGCGTCCGTGGCCGGAGCCGTCCAGATCGTTTTCCGCGCCATCGGGATCGCACGCTCTGCCTTGCCGACGCAAATTTGTCGCATCCGGATCGCAGCGACCACCCCCACCCCGGGGGGATCCCCCCCGGGTACCCCCTTCACACCTCCGATCTCCGAATCTCCCCACCCCGGCTCTCCCGCGCTTCCATCGCTTTGCTCGATCGACGGCGACGAACGTCCGGTGTCAGCTCTCGGAGCCATGTATCTCAGCGGCACCGTAGACGACTCGAAGCGACGTAAAGCGCGATTCCGACGAGCCGACGTCTCCGCCCCCGCTCAACACCCGTCCCGGGGCGCACCGACCCCGCAGTCCGGCTCATCGGCGCCGTAGTGGTTGTCGTGATAGTCGACGTTGGTGAAGTCGTCGGCTCTGACCTGAATCGCGCAGTAGCCGTCGGCGTTCTGGGAGAGGCACGGCTGCGTGTCGTTGTAAAACCAGTTGTCGTAGATCTCGGCCGACTCGCGGGGCGTCGCCCGGAGGTACACGGCCTGGGCGTCGGCGAATTCGACGGTGTTGTTGTAGATCTCGATCCGGGAGCCGGCGTCCCCGGCGCTGTCGGGGTCTTCGTGCATGTCGATTTTGTGGCCGGCGCCGCCGATGCCCTCGGAGCCGAAGACGTTGTGGCGGACGATGTACCCGTCGCCCTCGGAGCCGCTGCCGGCGACGGCGTGGCGGTTTCGCTCGAAGCGGTTGTACTCGATGGTCGAGTCCCATTTCGACGAGGCGACCCCGTAGCCGAGGCCGCTCTGGTCGTTGTCGTGGATGAAGTTGTGGTGGACGTGGACCGGATTCCCGCCGCTGATGGCGGCGTACGGCCAGCCGTACAGCTCGTTGTTGTCGATCTCGACGCCCGAGGCGTCGCCGACGTCGATGCCGTCGGTGTAATCGTGGTCGTCGCCCAGCCAGTTCATGTCGCGATCCGGGGTCGGCCCCTCGATGCGCAGGCCGGTGATGCGGGTGTCGTCGCCGACCCGGATCGTGTCGGAGCCCTGCCAGTCGCTGCCGGGCTTTTTGTCGCCGTGCAGCCGGGCGCCCTCGGAGCCGTCGACGCCGCGGTCGCCGGCGAGCGTGACACCGGCGGGAACCTCGATCGAGGGGGAGTCCGGGAAGTAGCCGAGATCGATCTCGGCGGCCGCGTCGACGAAGACGACCTCGCTGCGGGAGGCGTCCTGGAGGGCCGATTGCAGGTCCTCGAGGGTCGCCGGGGCCTCGACGGTGATATCGGCGTCGGCGGCGCGCACCGGCCGCGCGTAGCATTCGCCGCCGCCGAGGCAATCCTCGGGCGTCCCGGTCTCGTCGTCGATCTCGGGGAGTTCGGACGGATCGACCTCCTCGCCGTCGATGGTGATCGTGTAGTCGTCGGCGGGCGCGTCGGTCGACCAGCCGGCGATGCCCCAGGCCGGGTCGTCGACCCGCGGCCAGCGGTACGAATCGCCGTGGACCTGCTCGGAGGAGGCGGCGGTGCCGGTCTCGCCGGTGATCGCCCAGACCTCCTCGCGGTCGGCAATGGTGTCGTTGTCCTCCTCGGCCTCGAAGCGGCTGCCGTCGCGGACCTTCTCGGGCTCGGCCACCACGTGCAGCCGGTATTCGACCGGGCGCTCCGAGCGCGGCGAGGTGATGCGGAAGGTGTGCATCTCCTCGGAGCCGCCATCCGACGGGTCGGTGTCGCCGGCGCTCGCGTCCCCGGCGGTATCGGCGGTCGCGGCGTCCCCGGGCGAGGTGTCGGGAGTCGACGGATCGGTCGGGCCGGCGTCGGGACTCGCGGTGTCGGGGCTCACGGCGTCGTCCGCCGAGGTGTCGGAGGGCGAGTTCGGTCGAGCCCCGTTGTTCGAGCCGCCCGAGCAGGCGCCGATCACGACGGTCGCAGCGAGGAGTGAGCAGATGTGGATTCGCATGGAATCGACCCGTGTTGGAGGCAACTGGATGCGCTGTCCGCCGCCCTCGGTCCCGATCGCGTGGCGTCGATATCACCGACGGACCGACTGCTGCGACGACGGACGGGGATCTCCGCTGAACTATCGTCTCGCAGGTCTCGACGATAGGTCGACGGCGCGACTTTGCCAATGCGCCGGCCACGGTACCGTTCGCCGGGGCCGCCCGCGCACGGTCGGATTCGCCAAAACGTCGAGGGCTCTCGACGCGCTCGGTCGCATTCGCCAGAACGTCGAGGGCTCTCGACGCGCCCGGTCGGGTTCGCCAGGACGTCGAGGGCTCTCGACGCGCCCGGTCGGGTTCGCCGGGACGTCGAGGGCTCTCGACGCGCCCGGTCGGGTTCGCCAAGACGCCAAGACGCCAAGACGCCAAGAACACCCGGCGCGCCTCCCGCAACCGACGGCACCGGTCGGCGGCGAAGCCGCCCGGGTCGCCTCATGCGGACGCAGATGAAAAGCCGGACTCCAGGCTTTTCACTGCGCTCCGGTTGCGGCGACCTCCCGGGAGACGGCGTCTCCCGGGCCGGTGCCTCGATTGAGCGGGTCCTGTCGGGGGCCCGAGGACGCCTTGGCGTAACTGATCCCGGACCGCCGGGAGCCCGAGGGCGCCTTGGCGATCTTGGCGAGCTTGGCGATCTTGGCGTAACGGATCCCGGACCGCCGGGAGCCCGAGGGCGCCTTCGCGTGCTTTGCGTCCCTGTGCCCTGCGGGTGCTTTGCGGTTTGCCGTAGCTGTCTCCGGACCGCGACACACGGACCGCTCCGGGTCGTCGCATTGACGGTTTTTCGCCCCCTGTGCTAACCGACATGCCGCGAAGTTAGTAAACGCTCACTTGTACCGACGTATCGGATACTGACATCGGAGGTGACGCATGTTCGACCGAGTTCTGATCGCCAATCGTGGAGAGATCGCCGCACGTGTTGCGAGGACCTGCAACCAACTCGGCATCCACACGATCACCGTCTACAGCGACGCCGACGAGGGGGCGCCCCACACCCAGATCGCCGACGAGGCGCACCACATCGGTCCGGCGCCGGTGCTCGACAGCTACCTCGACATCCCGAAGATCCTGGAGGTCGCCGAGGAGACCGACGCCGAGGCGATCCACCCCGGCTACGGGCTGTTGAGCGAAAACCCCGAGTTCGTCGAGGAGGTCGAGGCGCAAGACGACCTGACGTTCGTCGGGCCGCGCGCCGAGGTGATGGAGTTGATGGGCGACAAGGCCGACGCCCGGGAGTTCGCCGAAAACGCCGGCGTGCCGGTCGTCCCCGGCTCCGACGGGCCGGTCGACAGCGTCGACGCCGCCGAGGCGTTCGCCGAGGAGGTCGGCTACCCGGTACTGGTCAAGGCGGCCGCCGGCGGAGGCGGGATCGGGATGCGCAAGGCCGACGACGCCGACGCGCTCGGGAAGGCCTTCCAGGCCGCCCAGAGGCGCGCCGAGTCGTCGTTCGGCGACCCGACCGTCTACATGGAAAAATACATCGAAAACCCGCGGCACCTCGAAATCCAGATCCTGGCGGACAACCACGGCAAGACCCTGCACATGTTCGAGCGCGAATGCTCCGTGCAGCGCCGCCACCAGAAGGTCATCGAGGAGACGCCCTCGATGCTGACCAACTCGATCGGCGGGCTCCGCACGGAGATGGCCGAGGCGGCCGTCGACCTCGCCGACGCCGCCGAATACACCAACGCCGGCACCGTCGAGTTCGTCGCCGACAACGACGGGAACTTCTATTTCATCGAGATGAACACCCGGCTGCAGGTCGAGCACACGGTCACCGAGATGATCACCGGCCAGGACATCGTCGAGCACCAGTTGCGCATCGCGAACGGCGAGCCGCTGGAGTTCGTCCAGGAGGATTTCAAGATGCGGGGCCACTCGATCCAGTGCCGCATCTACGCCGAGGACCCGGACAAAAACTTCATGCCCCAGCCCGGCGAAATCACGACCTACTCGGAGCCCTCCGGCGAGGGAGTGCGCGTCGACTCGGGCGCCCGGGAGAACTTCGAGATCACGCGCTACTACGACCCGCTGGTCGCCAAGCTCGTCACCCACGGCGAGAACCGCTCGCAGGCGATCGACCGGATGGTCGGCGCGCTCGAGGACTACGAGATCGGCGGGCTGACGACGAACAAGGCGATGCACCTGGACGTGTTGCAATCGGAGGCGTTCCGGGAAGGCGACGTCCACACCGGGTGGCTCGAGGAGCGGTATTGAGGGGCTACGGCCGACGGCAAAACGGGGGATGGCCCGCCGGCGGCGATCTTGCGGTCGCGCGGGCTAGCCGGTAAGTAAAGGAGCGAGATTGAACTGATGGAGAGTGTATCCAGCGAGGAGTAGATTTATGGCAACCGACGTCGAAGCACACATCACCGGGACGGTCTGGCAGATCCAGGTCGAGAAAGGCGACGAGGTCAGCGAGGACGACGAGCTGATCATCCTCGAGTCGATGAAAATGGAGATGCCCATCGAGTCTCCCGCCGAAGGGACCGTCGCCGAGATCCTGGTCGAAAAGGACGATTCGGTCGACGAGGGCGACGTGGTGGCGCGGCTGGAGTGACAGCCGACCGCAACCCCGACGTACCGACCGGCGGTCCCCTCGGGGCCGTCGGTTTTTCTGGTTCTTGCAGGTGCCCGGCCTCCGCCGGCTCTTACCCGCCGTGCTCGCTGCGCAACCGCTCGACGGCTCGGCGAAAGGACTCGCCGCGGTCCTCGTAGCTATCGAACATGTCGAAGCTCGAACAGGCGGGACTGAGCGTGACCGTCGCCGCCGACTCGCGGGCCCATCGATACGCCAGGCGGGTCGCCTCCTCGAGGCTCTCGGCGGGCTCGAGGCGGAAGTCGTCGTCGACGAAGCCCGCCAGCTCGTCGCTCAGCCGGGAGGCCATCTCGCCGATGACGACGACGCCGACGGCGTGCTCGGCCAGATGGCGGCACAGGGGCGCCAGCTCGAGGCCCTCGTCGACGCCGCCGACGACGGCGACCAGCGGGCCGTCGATGCTCGACAGGCCGGCGAGCGCGGCGTTGACGTTGGTCGCCTTCGAGTCGTTGACGAATTCGACGCCGTCGATGCTGCCGCACGGTTCGATGCGGTGGGGCAGCGGCTCGAAGCTCGCCAGGCCCTCGGCGACGGTCTCGGCGTCGATCTCGGCCGCGAGCGCCATCGCCGAGGCGCACATGGCGTTCGAGAGGTTGTGATCGCCGGGCAGCGCCAGATCGTCGTGCTCCAGCAACTCGAAGGTCCGGCCGTCGCACTCGGCGACGATCGCCCCGCCCTGCTCGCGGACGGCCACCTCGGCCTCGACGCTCGAGGCCACCTCGAACCCGTACACGCCCCGTTCGGCGGGCGGGTTGCGACTCCAGGTCTCGACGACGGGATCGTCGAGGTTGTAGACGACGAGATCGTCGCCGCGCATGTTGCTCTCGAGCCGGCGCTTCGCCTCGCGGTACTCCCGGCGAGTCTCGAAGTAGTCGAGATGATCGCCGGCGATGTTGGTGAACCCGGCGATGCGGGGGCGGAAGTGGTGGATCGACCAGAGCTGGAAGGCACTCACCTCGGCGACGACCAGCCCCCCGGCGGGGACCTCGTCGACGACGGCCGAGAGCGGCGTGCCGATGTTGCCGCCGACGGCGCTCGGCCGCTCCGATAGCTCGGCGATGTGCCCGAGAAGCGCGGTCGTGGTCGTCTTGCCGTCGGTCCCGGTGATGGCGGCGACGGGCGCCCGGGCGGCGTCGTAGGCGATCTCGATCTCGGAGACGATCGGCAGTCCCGCCTCGCGGATCCGCCCGACGATCTCGAGGTCCGGCGACAGGCCCGGCGAGACGACCACGACCTCGGCCCCCTCGAAGCGGTGCCCGCCGCACACCAGCTCGACCGCCTCGTCGACGCGCTCGATCCCGGGCCGGAGCGACTCGCGGGCGGCGGTATCGGAGGCGACGACCCGCTTGCCCCGCTCGGCCAGCAGATTGCTGACGGCGATGCCGCTTTTGCCGAGCCCGAAGACGGCGAAGCGGTCGAAATGCAGCCAGTTTTGCGTCATGGCACCTCCCCTCAGTCGACCAGCGGACCGTCGACGCGCTGCTGCTCGGCCGCCTCGTCGGTCTCACCGGCGCGCTGTGCGAGTTCGGCCTCGAACTGCTCGGCCATCTCGAAAAAGTCGTCGCCCCCGAACACGACGACGATGTCCCCCGGCTCGACGATCTCGTGGAGACGCTCGCGGACGTTCGTCTCGTCGGGCACGTAGGTCACCTCGACGCCGTTGTCGCGGATGGCGTCGACGACGGTGTGGGTGTCGACGCCCGGGATCGGATCCTCGTCGGCGGCGTACATCTTCGTGATCACCGCCCGATCGGCGCCCTGAAACGCCTCGCCGTACTCGTCGCCGAGATAATCGATCAGCGTGTAGCGATACGGCTTGAACACCGACACGATCCGGCCGTCGGCCAGGCCCCTCGCCGACTCCAGCACCTTGCGGATGCCGGTCGGGTGGCTGACGTAGTCCTTGACGATCGTCACGCCGCCGCCCCGCGAGATGGTGAACCGATTCTCGACGCCCTCGTAGGTGGCGAGCCCCTCGCGGATCGCCTCCATGTCGACGCCGATCCGGTCGCAGACGGCGAGCGCTCCGAGGGCGTTGACGACGTTGTAGTAGCCGGGCAGGTCGAGCTCGAAGCTGCCGAACGACTCCTCGCGGCGGGCCGCCTCGAAGGTGATCGGCAACTGCTCGCGGGCGACCAGCTCGCCGCGGTATTCGCTCGGGTGGTTGCGCGAATAGCCGGTCGGCCGCAGGTCGACCCGCTCGACGAGCCGGCGGTTGCCGTCGCAATCGAGGTTGATGAACGTCTCTTTGAGCCGCTCGTTCGCCTCGAAATACTCGACCATCGAGCCGATGATGTCTTCGAGGCCGTCGTAGTAGTTGAGGTGGTCGAGCTCGAGGAAGTTGCAGACGAGGTAGTCCGGCGAGAGGTTGTGGTGGGTGCCGTCGGACTCGTCGATCTCGACGACCATCCAGCGGCCGCCGGCGTCGCGGGCGTTGGTGTCGAAATTCTCGAGCATCCCGCCGATGACGAAGCCCGGCTCGAGACCGGCGCACTCGAGAATCCAGGCGATCATGCTCGCGACCGTCCCCTTGCCGTGGGTGCCGGTGACGCCGATGACGCGCAGATCGTCGACCAGCCACTGCAGAAGCTCCGAGCGATGCACGATCCGCAGATCCCGGTCGCGGGCGACCTGCAACTCGAGGTTGTCCTCCGGGATCGCCGTCGAGGTGACGACGACGTCCGCCCCGTCGACGTTGCTCGCCTCGTGGCCGATCGTCACCTCGAGGCCCTCCTCGCGGAGCGCCTCGGTGATCGAACTTTCGCGTACGTCCGAGCCGCCGACCGTGTAGCCGCGCTGGTGGAGGATGCGGGCGACGCCGGAGACGCCGATCCCGCCGATCCCGATGAGATGAAACTGCGTTTGCGCATCGAACTCCATGAACTCTCCCGATGCAGGCACCATTCGCTCCCTGCTACTATCACAGGCCTCTCGCGCGTTGAAATCCCTCGGCGACGTGGCGCTCGCCAACTTCCTCACCCGCTCACCGGCCCATCTTGAAAACCGGTCTGGGCTGAACTACGTTCGGACGCGATTCGAATGTTCGAAGTCCCGTCAATGCCGTCCACCACCCCCACCTGCCATGAGTACGCCACGTCGAAGCCGTTGTCTCCTCGTCGCCCTCGTCGCCGGCGCCGTCGCCCTGGCGGCCTGCCAGGAAGTCGAGCAGCCGTCGCCGACGCTGACCGAAAAACAGTGGAACGAGGTCCAGGAACACATCTACAAGCCGGACGAAGCGCCGACCCCCGAGTACAAAATCGGCGCGAATTTCGAGGACAAAATCGAGCTGGTCGGCTTCTCGGTCGGCGAGCCGGACGAAAAAGACGAGGCGCTCGTCGCCGGCGAAAAGACGACCTTTCGCTGGTACTGGAAGGTCAAAGACAAGATCGACAAAAACTGGGAGATCTTCGTGCACTTCGACTCGAAGAACACCGACGTCTCCCCCGCCGAGCGTCGTCAAAACCTCGACCACGAACCCCTCGGCGGCCTGTTCCCGACCGGCAAATGGTCCCGCGCGGTCGGCAAGATCGTCGAGGATGTCCAGGAGGTGACCATCCGCGAGGACTACCCGGCCGGGCCCGCGGTGCCGTACATCGGATTTTATCGCGGTCAGCGCCGACTCGCCATCAAGAACGACGTCCCCAAAACCGACGACCGGCGGGTCAAAGCCCCGAGCCTCAACGTCACCAACGACTCCGAGCAGGCCCCCTCCGGCCAGACGCCGAGCCACACGGTCCGCAACGTGGACACCGAGCAGGCCGAGGCGATCGAAATCGACGGCGATCTCGACGAGGATCTGTGGGGTGAGGTCGAGAGCATCGAGTTGTCGCCGTTCGGCTCGACTCCGAAACTCGCCACCGAGGTCGACGTCTTTCGCACCGACAGCCACCTGTTCGTCGGCGCCGAGATGGAGGATTCCCACGTCTGGAGTACGAAAAGCGAGCGAGACGCGAACACCTGGGAGGAGGAGGTCCTCGAGCTGTTCGTCGACCCGGACGGCGACGGCGCGGATTACCTCGAGCTACAGATCAATCCGAAGGGGACGATCTTCGACGCGCACTTCGAGACGCGACTCGGCGACGGGGAGGGAAGCCGGGAGGCCCAGATCGATCGCGCCAAAGAGTTCACGCTCGAGGGGCTGGAATCGGCGGTCTCGGTCGACGGGACGCTCAACGACGACTCCGACGAGGACGAGGGATGGAGCGTGGAGCTGAAGATCCCGGTCGACTCGCTGCCGGGCCTCGAGGAGGCCGACGCCGCCTTCGAGACGCCCTGGGCGGTGAATCTGTATCGCTACGATCGGCCCGACGACGAGACCACCCACACTTACGCCTGGAGCACGGCCGCCCGCGGCGACTTCCACCAGGTCGACAAATTCGGGCGCTTCGAGTTCGGCGACGCCTCCGGTCAGGAGGGCGACGAGCGGACGATCGACAAGAAGGCTCTCGAGCAAATCCAGCAGAAAAACCGGCCCTCGCCCGGCGCCGTCAAAAAGCTCGACCCGAACCTGCGCAAAAAGCTCAAGAAAAAGAGCGAGGAGGCGAACGAATAACCCCCCTCCCCCGGGTCAGTCGTCGGCCGGGTGGACGTGAATCGAGCTGACCTGGGCGCTCGTGCCCGTCGACTCGTCGCGGGCAAACCAGCGTTCACTCCGGTCCCAGAGCATGTGCCACAGCGAGAGGTTCGAGTCGGCCTGACCGGTGCTCTGGGTGCTCGGATGGGTTCCGGCGTAGGCGAGTTCGTTTCCACCCGGCGAGATGACGGCCGAATCGACGAACACCTCGCATCCCTCCAGCTCCTCGGGGTCCTCGGCGCCCCCGGCACACGCGTCGGCCGAGTAGCTCTCCTCCGGCCCGAATCCGCCGAGCACGTCGTACTCGCGATCGCGCGGATCGACGCGGACAATCTGGCTGGTGTCGGTGTCGTAGTCTCCCGGACAGCTGTAGCGGCTCGCGTCGGGGACCGAGCGCTGACGCTGGCCGACCATGTAGATGTTTTTGTCCGCATCGAAGCTCAGAGGGCCGTTGACACTGGTGAAGTCGATCGAGTCGTCTTCGCTCGTAATCCGGCACCCGGGCGTCTCGCGCTCCGGTCCCTGGGTCGTCGGCGGGACGCCCAGCACGGTGCGGCCGGGCACGCACATCGCCTCGTCACTGCGGTCGGCGGCCGGAATGTAGCATTCGTGATACGGACTACACTCCTCGGCGGCATCGCAGTTCTCGCCCAGCTCCTCTGCGTTTTGCATGTCGACGGTGTGGAGCACGACCTCCAGGCGGGTGCAGCGCTGGTCGTTGCCGCACTTGTAGTACAGGTCCGTGTCGCAATCGGAGGTACTCCAGGCGTTTTGCTCGTTGTCGCGGGTGCAATACGCCCCGTCGTTGGGGGCCTCCTGGGTGACGAACGCGCCGACCCGGCCGTCGCGCGAGAACGCCGCCGGGACCGCGCCGCCGAAAAACGCCCCACTCTCCTCCTGAAAGTTCGCTCCGTCGATCTGAAAGCTGGAGACGTCCTGGCGGTCGGTCGCCGCCCCGATCTCGACGTCGAGCGTCGAGTTCGACTCGCCGACCACGAACAGCAGGCCGGCATCGTTGACGGGGTCGACGACCCAGTCGTCGCTGCCGCCGACGTCGCCGACGCTCTGCGCTTGACCGTCGCCCTCGGCCGACACTTCTCGTGTGAAGACGGTCCCGCCCCCCTGAACACTCCCGTCCATGAAGCTGACGTGGTTGCCCTGCATTTCGACGTCGGTGACTTCCTCGACCAGCGCCGTCCCCTCCCCGGCGGCCTCGAAATTCTCGCCGACTCCGGCAACCATCACGTCGACCATGCTCCCGCCCGCGCTCTCGGTGTAGACGAAATGCTGCATGTCGCGGGTCAGCCAACACTCCGAACTGCAGTCGACCGCGTCCGGGTCGTTGACGACGGTGTGGGTCTGGTCGGCGGTCGAGTAGACTTTCAGCTCGCCCGGCTCCTGGGGATTCGCGCGGTCGGTGACGAGATACGAGATGTAGTAGTCTTCGGACGTGAGGCTCGTGCCGGTATCGCCGCCGTCCTCGACCCCGACGTCGCCGCTGGAGCCGTCGGTGCAGACGCCGTCTCGACACACGAACGGCTGCTGACAGTCGGCGGCGACGCTGCAACTTTCCCCTTCGCCGCTCTTATCGGGACCTTCCTCCCCCCCGGAGCAACCGAGTCCGCCCAGCAGAAAAGCCAGGAGCAAACTGAGCAGACAAACCTCGCAGGTGCGCACTCGTCGTCGGCGTCTCGGACTCATGAGAAGTTCCTTCGTGTAAGTCGTCGGGGATCGAGAGGTCGGGCCACCCGCCCGTCGGCTGACATGCTCGTCCCCGCCACGGGTCCGCGCGGCGAGCGGGGGCGTCCGAAGCTGGCCCACTATAAAAATGGCGGGAGGGGGGAATCAAGATGCCGGAGGGGCGGCGATCACTGGAAACCGGCGTTCGGGGGCGGCGAGTGCCTTGCGTCTCGGAGGTTCGACTGGCTAACATGCGGGCGTATTAGTGGATGTCCGACACATGTTTCGTATGGCTCGTTCATCGGTTCACCTCTGGTTGGTCGTAGTCGCCGTGGCGGTGACCCTCGGGGGCCCGGCCGACGTCTCGGCACAGAATACCGAGGATCTGATCGAGTCGTTCGACGACTCGACCTCGCAGGAGGCCGGTGAGGGGCTGCCGGCCGCGAGCGTCGCGCGGGTGAACCTCGACCTGAATCTGCGCCACTGGCGTCAGAGCCTCGCCGAAGGTGCGCCGGACGCCGATCCGCTCGAGCAGCTCGTCGCCGATGCGCAGGGCTTCGGCTTTCGCAACGCCCCCGCCTACGCTGCAGCCGTCCACACCTCGCTCGAGGAGCATGGCGGCGACCTCGAGGCCGAGCGCGTCGGCGGCATCTTCGACGCCGCCCAGAGCCTCGCTCCGGATCTCCCCTATCCGCACCTGATCGAGGCTCGGTATCTCGCCTCGCACCACCCGGACCAGCTCGAACAGATGGTCGGCACGTACGTCGATGGCCTCTCGCAGGCCCTCCGATGGCCGACGACCCGGACCATCCTCGAGAGCTACGGTCTGCTGGCGATCGTCGTCTTTCTGGCCGCCGGCTTCGGCGTCGTATTCGTCGGTCAGACGATCCGCCACCTCCCGCTCGCTGCCCACGACTTCGCCCGGCGGCTCCCCGAGGCCCTCAGTCGCCGTCAGGTCCTGGCGGCCTTCGTGCTCGCTGTCATCGCCGCGGTGTTGTGGACGAAATCCTATCTCGTCGGTCTCCTGGCACTCGTCGGCCTGGCCTCGCTGACCCAGGACTGGCGCGAACGCCTCGTCGCCGTCGCCGGTGCCCTGTGCGTCGCACCCCTCCCCTTCGTCGAAGCTCAGATCGAACGGCGGGCCGGATATCTCGACAGCGACACCCGCCAGGTACTCGAGGCCCAGTACCTCCGGTGTGGCGAGGGGTGTCGCGACCGACTCGCCGGGGAGCTCGAGACGCGCGAACAGAGCTTTCCGACCCGCTATGCGCTCGCGCTCGCTTCGATCAAGACCGGCGATCGCGGGGCAGTCGAGCGAGCCCTCGAATTGCTCGAGACCCCGGCCTCGACGCCGGAGGCGGTGCGCGGACACGTCCACAATTTGCGGGGCGCGGCGCTATTCACCTCCGGGCAAACCGAGGCGGCCATCGAGGCGTTCCAGACGGCAACCGCCCAGATGGCCGAGACGGCCTCGGTGGCGGCCTGGTTCAATCTGATGCGGGCGTCCCGACGTGCGGGACGCGACGAGATGGCGAGCCGGGCATCGAGCGAAGCCTCGGAGAGGGACGCTGAGCGCGTCCAGCGCAAGGCCGAGCTCACCCGAGACGATCCGGCGAGCTACCTGATGCTGCCTCCGCTTCCGACGACGTATCTGTGGCAGCAGTACCGACAGGCCCCCTCCGACGCCGCCGAGACCTCCGGCCCGGCCGGGACGGTGATCAGCCGCGTCTGGCGTCGGGCGGCGGGCCCCTCCCATCCCTTCGCCGATACGCCGTTGTTCGGGATCGGGACCGCCGCCGGGCTGTTGTTGCTGTCGATCTTATCGCTCCTGGGATTCACCAGTTCGCCGTGTCCGAACTGCGGGCTGGCCCGCGAGCCGGACGACCCCGAGCGGACCGGTGGCCATCCGCACTGCCTGCCGTGCTACCGGACGTTCGTCGGCGGCGCCGAACTTGGCTATCGGGCGCGCGTCCACTACGAGACTCTGCTGGGCCGCCGCTCGACGATCCAGATGTTTTTGCGCCGCGCACTTTCGCTCCTCGTGCCCGGCGCCGGCCACGCCCTCGCCGGCCGGGTCTTCGCCGGGTTCGCCCTCGGCGGGACGCTCGGGCTCGGCCTCTTGCTGGTCGCCCAACCGGACTGGCTGTGGCAGCCGGCCCGCTCGATCGCCGGGCCCGATTTTCTCGGGCTGCGGTGGCTCGGCGGGCTGCTCGTCGTCGGCGTCGTCGGCGCCGCCGTCGCGAGTGCGTACCGTGACATCGAACCAGTCGTCCCTTCGAGCAATCTCGACGGTCGGGAGGAACATCGTGGCTGAACGCCCCGAACCCGAGGCCCGCAACCAGCCATCGCCGAGTGCCGCCGGCGACGAGCCCGGCGCCGACCTGCGCCACACGGCGAAACTCGCCGGTACCGCCCTGCTGCATCACGTCTGTACCGGCTTGCTGGTCGCCGCCGCCCTGGCACTCGGCGTCTGGGCGGTGCTGGCGCCTCCCGACGGCGCCTCCCCGACCGAGACGGGTACCCAACCCACGCCGATCGAGCGGGCACGCGTCACCTCCTCTCGCGTGCGGCTGGAGTGGGCGCTCGAGGTCCACCGCATCGACCACGGGGAATATCCGGAATCCCTCGAGCGTCTGGCAGACCGGGGATTGGTGCGCGCCAGCGATCTGTCTTACCCTCTGGAGAGTCGAAATTGGACGTATGCGCCATCTCCCGAAGGTTTTCGACTGACCGACCGCTCGAGAGAATGAGGGACGCATCGAGCCTCCCGGCGCGCGAGACGACTCGAACTGGAGGAACCGAGAATTTTGGACAACGAAGCGACCCAGCGGGTCAACTTTGACAAACAGGAGGTCACGCGATTCGTCTTCGGGCAACGGGACACCCACCTCAAGACGGTCGAGGCCGAACTCGACGTCGAGATCGGGGCCCGGGGCACGGAGGCGACGATATCGGGTGCGCCGCGGGACGTCGACCTGGCGACCAATCTCCTGCGTCAACTGTACGATCTCGGGCGCGAGGGTTACCCGATCGCGAAGGAGGACGTCGAACGCGCCATCGAGGTGTTGGCGGCGGAGCCGTCGGTCGATCTGACCGAGATCTTTTTGGATACCGTCTTCGTCTCCGAGCACAACGACGTCATCTCGCCGCGCGGCGTCGCCCAGAAGAGATACGTCGAGGCGATGCGCAAAAACGACATCGTCTTCGGGATCGGCCCGGCCGGCACCGGCAAGACCTACCTGGCGGTCGCCATGGCGCTGTCGTATTATTTCAAAAACCGGATCAAGCGCATCATCCTGTGCCGACCGGCCGTCGAAGCCGGCGAGACGCTCGGGTTTTTACCGGGTGACCTGGCCGAAAAGGTCAACCCGTATCTTCGGCCCCTGTACGATGCCCTGTACGACATGCTCGACCCGTCCCAGACCGAGCAGATGCTCGAAGAGGATACCATCGAGGTCGCCCCCCTGGCATTCATGCGCGGTCGAACCCTGGAGGATTCGTTCATCATCTTCGACGAGGCTCAGAACGCGACCGACGAGCAGATGAAGATGTTTTTGACCCGCCTCGGGTTCGGCTCGAAGGCGATCGTCACCGGGGACATCACCCAGATCGACCTCCCGTCGCACAAACAAAGCGGGCTGGTCCACGCCAACAACATCCTGCGCGACATCGACGGCATCTCGTTTTGTACCTTCAGCGAATCGGACGTCGTCCGCCACTCGCTCGTCCAGGACATCATCCTGGCGTACGAGCAGGCCGAGTGACCGGGCGGCGATGTCCGCCGCGGCGGTTGCATTGGACGGGGCTTCGGGCGACCGTACCCGGTGGGCGGGCCTCGAGCGAGAAATGAATCGCTCGGCGGGTCGGTTGTAAGGGACCGACCGATCGGCTCCCCGATCGACCCGGCGCGATCGCGTGCCTCACTCCCGTGGCCGCGGGCGGCGAGGCGACGATTGCCCTGTTTCGCGACTCGACTTCAGGCCGTCAACCATGGCCGATGGTGTGCGGAGATTAAAACGCGTCTTTTCGTTCGCGGGGACGGACGAAGAGGGGCTGCTCGATCAGCTCCTGGAGCATCCGCTGTTTCAGTTCGCAGCCTTTTGCGTGTTCGTCGCCGCGCTGGTCGCCATCGTGACTTCGGGGTTCGACTCGCGGGCAGCGGGCATCAGCGAGTCGATGGTCGGAAGCCCCGCCCCCCACGATGTGCGGGCCACCCACGCCTTTTCATTCACCGAGACGAATCTCGAGGCTTCGGAGCAGCGGCGCAATGCCGCCGCCCAGGCCGTCCCGCCGGTCTTCGACTGGCAGGAGGGCCGCGGCGAAGTCTACCGCAAGCGCATCAGCCAGGCGTTCACCAGCATGCGAAGCACCCTGTCCGACCGGGCCGACAGCTGGTTGCAGGCCGAACGCCCCGAGCGGCTCGCCGAACTGCGCGAGGCCAGTTCGGGCACGATGCGCCGACAGACTCTGATCGACGAACTCCCGGCCGACAAGCGCGTCTCGTTCGCCCGAAACCTGCGCAGCGAGCATTTCGAGAAACCGCTCGAGGCTCGCCTCGCCGACGCCAATTTCGACACCCTCGCCCGCGCCGGCTTCTCGCCGGCCGCCGAAAACGCCCTCGCCGACATTCTCGGCCAGGTGATGAGCAAGGCGATCGTCGGCAACGACGCCCTGGCCCACGCCGACGCCGAGTCGGGCATCTACCTGCGGCGCCTGCGCGGCGACAAACTCCTGATCGAATACCACGTCACCGACGTCGAAGAGCGGCTCGTCCCGATGCGAGACGTCCCGAGCCTGGTCCGCGAGGCCGCCCCCCGGAGCCTCGGCTCGATCCAGAGTCAAACGCTCAAATCGAGTCTCGTCTCGGCCGCCGTCTCGATGGTCGAACCGACCACCCGGTTCAACCAGTCGAAAACCCAGCAAAAGCGCGAGGCGGCCCGCAAGACGGTCGGCGAGAGCGCCAAACACTACGAGTTTTCGAAGGGCGAGCTGATCGTCGAGCGGGGCCAGGAGATCACCCCGCGCCACTTTCGCATCGTCCAGCGGATGCAACAGGAGGCGCAGTATCTGAACAGCGTCCAGGTCGTCGCCGGCGCAGTCTTTCTGGCACTGCTGCTGATCGTCACCCTGTTCGTCTTCGGCCGGCGCAACATCCGGGATTTCCGCCCGTCGACCAAAGACATCTTTTTCATGGCGACGATCCTGCTGCTGTTTTTGCTGATCACCCAGATCGGCACCATGCTCGCCCGGGAACTGTCGGATCCGGTCGAACTCGCCTCGGCCAGCTCCTGGTATTACCTGATTCCGGTCGCCGCGGCGGGGATGTTGATCCGGCTGGTCCTCAACAACGAGCACGCCGTCATCTTCACCATCGTCTTCAGCATTCTGACCGGGGTCGTCGCCGATGCCTCGCTGTTTTTCGCCACCTACACGGCGGTCGGGACGCTGGTGGGTGTGGCGACCGTCCAGCAGGTCAAACACCGGATGGCGCTGATGTGGTCGGGAGTGACCGTCGGGGCGGTCAACGTCGCGGCGATCCTGGCATTCATGCTGATCCAGGGGGAGTTTTTCCAGTCGACGACGGCCACACTCGGGACGTCGTTGATCGGATTCGGCGGGGGACTTTTCGCGGGGCTGGTCGTCCTAGCGACGTTGCCGGTCTTCGAGGCGGTCTTCAGCTACACGACCGACATCAAGCTGCTGGAGCTGGCGAACCTGAATCATCCGCTGCTCCGGGAGCTGATCATGCGCGCTCCGGGCTCGTACCACCACAGCATGATGGTCGGGTCGCTGTGCGAGGCGGCGGCCGAGGCGGTCGACGCGAATCCACTTTTGGCGAGGGTCGGGGCCTACTACCACGACATCGGCAAGGCGAAAAATCCCCAGTATTTCGCCGAAAACCAGCAGCCCGGGGAAAATCCCCACGACAAGCTCAAGCCGAACATGAGTGCCCTGATCATCAAAAACCACGTCAAAGACGGTCTCGAGATGGCCAAACAGCACCGCCTGCCGAACGAAATCCAGGATTTCATCGCCCAGCACCACGGCACGAGTCTGATCAGCTTCTTTTATCACCGCGCCAAAAAGATGGAGGATCCGGACATCCCGGAGGTCGACGAGGACGACTACCGGTATCCGGGCCCGAAACCCCAGACCCGTGAGACGGCGATCTCGCTTCTGGCCGACGGGATCGAGGCGGCGAGTCGGGCGATGCACAACCCCACGCCGGCCCGCCTGAAGGGGCTGGTCCAGAAGATGATCAACAAGGCCTTCACCGACGGCCAGCTCGACGAATGCGATCTGACCCTCCGCGATCTCAACGACATCGCCAAGGCGATGACACGGATTTTGACCGGTATCTTCCACCAGCGCCCCGAGTATCCCGACCGCGACGACGAGCGCCGCCAGAAGGTCACCCCCTCGATCGACGCGCCGGGAGCCGCCGAGCAGGGCAAACAGAGCGCCGAGCGCCAACAGTCCGAGCAGTTCGCCGAAAACGAGGCGGGCATGCAGATCGAGACCGAGCGGGAGGCCGCCGAGCAGCGAGACAAGCACGACTCGAGATCGACGGAATCACCCGATGCCAGTAGCGATACGGACGACGCAGACGGATCATCCGAGGGCGGAGCAGATGGAGACGATGATCCGGAAGAGGGTCGCGAGTCACTTCCGCGCCTTGGAGAAGATCAGCGACCGGACCCGGAGTCTGACTGACGCGGAGCTGTCGGTCGTCCTGACCGGCGACGAGCAGACGCGCAGGCTCAACGCCGAGTGGCGAGAGACCGACGAGACGACCGACGTCCTGTCGTTTCCCTCGCAGGCCCCGCGGCCGAGCGACGATCTCCCGGTCTTGCTCGGCGACATCGTCATCAACCTCGAGTACGCCGAGCGCCTGGTCGAGACCCGACAGCACCACCGGCGAGTCGCCCGACAGCTGGGCGTCGAGGCGGACGCACTCGAGTGGGGACTCGCCGAGGAAGTCGAATTTCTGCTGATCCACGGGCTTTTGCACCTGACCGGCTTCGATCACGCCGATCCCGAGACCGAACGCCGGATGAAAGCCGCCGAGCGACGCCTCTGGAAAGCAACCCACGAGGGCGACTTTTCCGGAGGGAACCCGGATGGTTGACACCCACCCCCCCAGTCCTTACATTGCCGGCCCGCCGAGGCGATTCGGTCGGGTTTGGACCTGTAGCTCAGCCGGTTAGAGCGCACCCCTGATAAGGGTGAGGCCGCTAGTTCGAGTCTAGCCAGGTCCATTTTTTCTTTCTTGGATCTGGGGCAACCGTACGCAGGTTTGGCCTCGTATCGGCCCCCTGTCCTTTACACCCCGCGGGCGAATCTCTAGTCTCCGGGCGACTGGTGGTCTCGGATCGGGTGCGCTCCGCTTCGCCTGCACGGCGATCGGTGGCGTCGACTCCGACCACCGCTCGTCTCATTCGATGTACTCAACGGGCAGACGATCCGGCGTCTGCCCACGGGAGATGTCATGCAGTCGACAGCCAAACCTCGATCGGCCACCGCCTCGCCGTCGGCGCTGCTCGCGGTCGGCCTGACCTTCGCCTTCGCTCTCGTGCTGGCGCCGTCCCTCGCCTCGGCCGCCGACGGAGATGCCGGCGACGCCCGCGAGCCGCTCGCTTACCTGCCCGGAGACAGCCGATTCGCCAGCCACGTCGATGTCGAGAAACTCCGCACCTCGAAGTACTTCGACCAGGTCGTCGAATATCTCGAAGGCCGCAGCGGCGAAGAGGGCAGTCGAGGCGCCCGGCTGGCGGGGTTTCTCACCGGCGAGAATGGATTCGACATCGAATCGGACCTGGAGACAATCGCCGTCGGCCTGCCCGTCTCGCGGTTCAAATCGCCCAGCACCGTCGAGCACGGGACGTTCGTGCTGGCCGGGGACTTCGAGCCCGACACCATTCGGTCCCTGATCCGGGAGGAACGCGACGACGTCCAGTCGCGCGAGCAGGCCGGACTCGAATTGTTGCAGACCGAGCGGGCCGAGATCGGGTTTCCGAGCTCGAATCGGCTGATCGTGGCGATGGGACCGACCTCGTATCGCGACGGCGTCTGGAAGCTCGCCGCCGAAGGAGGGACGTCGTTCGCCGATACAGGCCAAAAGCAGGGTCTGTTCGAGGGGATCGACCGCTCGCGGATGGTCTGGATGGTCAACCACCTGGTCGACGAGGCCGAACAGAGTGACCCGAAGGTCGACTCCGCCGGCGTCAGCATCGAAATCGACACGGGGATCGACCTGCAGATCGTCTCGCACATCACCGACGAGGCTCACGCCGAGAACATCGTCGAACAGGTCGAAGAGATGAAGAAATCCGGGGGCGAAAACCCGATGGTGGCGATGCTCGGAGCGGGTCCGCTGGTCGACAACCTGGCCGTCGAACGAGACGGGCTGACCGTCGAGTTGACGACGTCGATGAACGAGGCCGAACTGGACGCCCTCGTCGCCAGCCTCCGCCAGATGGTCGAGTCGCAGTCCCGGATGTCGATGCCCTCATCGGGCGCCGGCGGCGACGGAGAGTCCTCCGGCCAGTCGAGCGGGGAAGCGAGCGACGAGACGGACGACTCGTCCGAATCGAATGGAGACAAAACCAACTAACCGATCCTTCGCCCGACGAGAGGAACGATGAGGCATGGACGCCTGAGCGGTCTCCTCGTTTGCATTGGATGTTTGTTTGCATCGGCGACGACGCTCAGGGCTCAGCAGACCCCCCGGGCGCCGACCGACGGCCTGCAGTTGCCGGACCGGTCGGTGACCACCCAGAGTGACGCAGCGAGCGTCGAGGTCAATCCGGCCGGGCTCGGATTTATCGAGTCCGCCGAGGCCCGTTATACGCTGGAGTTCGACACGGCGCTCGCCGAGGACGCCGAGGCCAACTTCGCCGACCAGCACGCCCTGTTCGCCGGTGCCGGCAACGACTGGATCGGCGGCGGATTCGGTATCCAGCTGCTGGATCGCCCGGTCATCGCCGAGCAGCGCACGAACTTCCAGAAATACTCCCTGTCCGGGGCCCTCCGCCCGACCAAAAACTGGAGTATCGGCTTCGGAACCCACTGGTTCGGGACCGGGGCCGACCGCCGCCTCAACGACCTGTCGAGCGTCGACGTCGGGACCCAGTGGCGCCCCTCGCATCTGCTGGGCTTCGGGCTGGCGCTGCGCGACGTCAACCACCCGTTTTTGCAGATCTCGCGCGGCCTGCCCGTCCGCATCCAGGGCGGCGCCGCGCTCCGATTGTTCGGCGGGCGGCTCGTCGTCGACCAGCAGCTCAACTGGATTCCCGACGACGACGATACCCGCCTCGCCTACCAGCCCCGCCTCGATGTCACTCCGTTTTCGGGCTTTCGCCTCTTCGGACGGGCCAACTTTCCACTCGACAGCGACTTTTCGTACCGCACCAACACCGCCACCCGGATTTTCGGCGGCGTCGAGGTTTCGCTCGGACGCGTCGGACTGGCTTCGGCGGCGAATTTCCGGAGCTCGGGCCCCGACAACCAGGAGGGATACGCCGGTCAGACTCAGTCGATCTGGATGACCCCCCGACCGCGCGCCTCGCTGGTCCGGCCGGCCGGGCGCTGGGTCGAAATCGAGCTCGACGGCAATCTCGCCGAACGCGCCTTCGACAGTCCCTTCGGCTCCTCGCGCGAGAGCTTCCTCGAGCTGCAGATGTATCTCCGGGAGCTGGCCGACGATCCGAGCGTCGACGGCGTCGTCTTGAAGATCGGCCGAAACGACCTCGGCTACGGACAGCTCTGGGAGCTTCGCCAGCAAATCGCCCATCTGCACGACTCCGGCAAAAAGACCGCCGCCTTCCTGACCGACCCCTCCTTTTCGAGCACCTATCTCGCCTCCGCAGCCAGCCGGCTGTACCTGACTCCCGCCGCCCCGTATTCGCCGGAGGGGATTCGCTCGACGACCCTCCATTACGCCCAGGCCCTGTCGAATGTCGGCATCGAGGCCGAGTTCATCCGGATCGGGGAGTACAAGTCGGCCCCGGAATCGTACATTCGGCGCGAACCCTCGGAGCCGGCGCTCGAGCAGCGCGAGGCGATCGTCGACGGGCTGTACGACGAGGTCGTCTCCAGCCTTGCTGAAGACCGACAGCTCCAACGCCAGGCGGTCGAACGGGCCGTCGACAACGTCCCCGTGCTCCCGAGCGACGCCGTCGAAGACGAGTTCGCCGACGACGTCGCCTATCCCGACGAGGTGTACACCAAGATCCGCGAGAGCTTCGGGGCGAGCCAGTTTCTCACCGACCGCTACGATCCGAATCCGGCCCCGACCCAAGGCTGGGACGGCGGCCCCGAGGTGGCGGTCGTGTACGTCGATGGCAACATCGTCCGCGGCGAATCGAACGAAAGCCCCCTGTTCGGCGAGGTCCTCTCGGGCAGTGAGACGATCACCGAAGTCCTCGGACAAGTCGGCCGCGATCCGAGCATCCGCGCGGTCGTCCTCCGGGTCGACAGTCCGGGGGGCAGTGCCGTCGCCAGCGACATGATCTACCGGGAGATCCGGCGGATCGCTCAGGTCAAGCCGGTCGTCGCTTCGATGGGCAATGTCGCCGCCAGCGGCGGCTACTACGTCGCCTCCGGCGCCGACACGATTTTCGCCACACCGAACACCATGACCGGCTCGATCGGGATTTTCACCGGCAAGTTCTCGATCGGCCGCCTCGCCGACGTCCTGGGTATCAACCAGAGTGAAATCGAGCGCGGCGAGCGCGCCGCCCAGTTCGACCTGTTCGAGCCGTGGAGCGAAGAGCAGCGAAAGAGTGCCCGACAATCGATCCAGTATCTGTACCGACTCTTCCTCGAGCAGGTCTCCAAGACGCGGCCGCTGACGAGCGAGGAGGTCGACGAGGTGGCCCGGGGTCGAGTCTGGCTCGGCGAGCAGGCCCGCGACGAGAAGCTCGTCGACCAGACGGGAGGGCTCGTCGACGCGATCCGCTACGCCGAAAACGCCGCGGGCATCCCGCCGGGATCGGCGAAGTACCGCTCGTATCCGCAGTTCGGCGCCCTGCTGAACGTACCACTCGCTCAAGCCGGGGTCCTCGGCAAACTCGCCGAATGGCTCGGCATCGAGACCTCGAGCGGCCAACTCGACCCCCAGAGCGCACTCGACCGCATCGCCGACCGACTGCACCGGGCGGTTCTGCTCCCCCTGCTGTACGACCAGCGTGAGCCGCTGATGTTGCCGCCCGAACCACTGATCGTCGGGCCATGAGAGGCGGGATGCCGGGCATCGGACGTCACGGCTCGAAAATCGAGCGCGTCGTCTCCCCCGCCTCGATCTCGACGGTTCGTTCCGAGGACGAGCGCTTCAGCACCGGATAGTAGACCTTGATCGTGTAGCTTCCCGGCTCGAGGCCGTGTTCGACGAGCGGCGTCTCCGAGCTGACGAGTTCGTCGTCGACATAGACTTTGCCCCACCCGCCGCGCACCTGGACCGACAGATACCCCTCTTCGGCTCCGTCGCTCCCGCCGCTTCCGCTCTTCTCCTCCCCGCCTCCCTTCTCGCCCATCCCCCAGATGTCGAGGTCGGTCGGCTCGTCGGATTCTTCCTTCGACGCTCCCTCGTCTCCACCCTGGTCTGGTTGCTGGGAGCCGCCGCCGGCCCCCTCGTCTCCTCCACTCGAGGACCCTCCGGCGAACAGATCCTCGGTCTTCGTCTCCGAGTCCGACTCTCGGCCGGATTTCGTCCTCCCTTCGCCCCCGGAGCCCTGCGAACGCGCCTGCTCGTTCGGCTGGCGCCGGCTGGGACGCGGATCGGGGCGGTCTCGCCCCCCGCTGGTCGCCGATGCCACGTGCTCGTCGCGCCCGTCGGCCTCGGACTCCAAGACCAGCTCCAGCTCCTTGCGGTCGGCTTCGTCGTCCTCCCAGGTGACCGTCTCGGTCTTCGACTCCCCGTCGAGTTGGACCACCACCTCGTGCTGGTCGCTGCGGGCCAGTCGCTCGACGGTGACCGGCGACTCGCCGACCTCTTCGCCGTCGACCTCGACGACCGCCCCCTCCGGGTCGGTCGTAACCTTCAACTCCCCGGCCGCCTCGCGCATCGACACCGAGACGGATTCGCCCTCTTCGCTCACCGCCAGATCGCGCACCTCCGTCAGGTACCCCTCCTTGTCGAAGGTCAGTTCGTAGCTTTTCCCCACCTCGAGATCTTCGACGACGACCGGCGTCTTTCCCGCCGACTCTCCGTCGATACGTACCGTGACGCCCTCCGGTTCGCTCCGAACGGGCACGTCGACGGTCGACGCCTCCGCCTCCCCAGAAGCCGACGCCCCCTCGGGATCCTTCTCGATCGTCTCCGGCGCCGACGAGCCGCTCGAGGTATTCCAGGCGACCATCGTCCCGACTCCCACACCGACGACCAGCGTCAATCCGAGGGCGACGCCGAGATACACCTGCACCTGTCTCGCCACCCCGGCCCGTTCGAGCCACTCGGCCACCCGGTCGACGCCTCCGGCCATCCGTTCGCGAAGCTCCCGGGCCGTCGTCTCCGAGGAGGGAGCCCGGGCGACGCGAGCCGATCCCGTCTCGACGTCGCTCCCGGCCTCCGAGTCGCCGTCGCTCCGATCGTCGGGAGGGTGACTCGGGGCGACGATTTCCTCGGCGTCCGGCATCGGCGGCAGCTCGTCCTCGTCGATCAGGACTCCCCCGTCGTCGTCCTGCTCGGGTTGCCCGCCCCTCTGTTGGCCGGCTCCCGCGCCGCTTGCGGCGCCCGGCGTCCCCACCTCGCGGGTCGGTGCCTCCCTGCCCCCGCTTCCGCCCGTACTCGTCGCCGAGTCGGGCTCGCGAGTCTCCTGTTGCCGACCGTGTGTTCCACCTGTCGGACGCTCGCTTCCACCGCCGGCATCCCGGCGCCCGCCCCCTCCGGAGCCCCGCCTTCCCGCCGCCTCTCCGCCACTCGACGCTTCTCCGCGCCCGCCACCGTCGCGATTCCAGACTCGGGTCGGTTCGTCGTCGCCGAACGGGTTGTCGTCCCCCCCCCTGTCGCCTGCCGGATGCGTCGGCTTCTCCGGCGGCACATCGCCCTTCCCATCGTACAACACGCTCGAGGGGGGCGCCTCGTAGTCCGACGGACTCATCGCTTCCCGGTCGCGCGTCTCGGGCCGACCGCCCGGCGAGGTCGCCTCCTCCGGCGTCGCAACCGACCCGCCGCGCCCCTCGCGCGAGTAGCGGCGAACGAGCTGAGCGAGTTGCCGGCGGTTGTACGGATCGCAGTTGCGCTCCCGGTAATCCGAAATCGCCCGATCGAACTCCGCCGCCGACGGGTAGCGTCGATCGGGGTTGCGGTGCAGCGCCCGCATCACCAGCTCGTCGAGTTCCGGGGCGATCGAGGGGCGGTACTGACGCATCGGCGGGATATCCGCCCGCCGAACCTCCTCGACCAGCTGCGGTTTCGGATACTGGTCGTAGGGGTTCGTCCCGCAGAGCATCTCGTACAGGACCATCCCGGTCGAGAAGACGTCGGTCCGCCCGTCGACCCGCTCGCCGTCGGCCTGCTCGGGCGCCATGTACTGAAACTTCCCTTTGATGACCCCCTGGCGGGTCTGCTGGGCGCGTTTGCGGGCCTTGGCGACGCCGAAGTCGACGATCTTGACCTCGCCTTCGACGCTCAGCATTATGTTCGGAGGCGAGACGTCGCGATGGACGATGCGCATCGGCCGGCCCTCGGCATCGTGCCGGGTGTGCGCATAGTGAAGCCCCGAGCAGCACTCGGCGGTGATGAACAGGGCCGCCGGCACCGGCAGATGCTCGCCGTGGGCCTCGGCGGTCTTCAACAGCCCGTTCAGATCCGGGCCTTCGATGTATTCCATCGCAATGAAATACTGTCCGTCGATTCGCCCGAGATCGAGAATCTGGGCGACGTTCGGATGCTTGAGGCGGACGGCGATCTTCGCCTCGTCGATCAGCATCTCGACAAAGTCGTCGTCCTGCCCGAGATGGTCGTGGAGCCGCTTGATGACGAGGATGTTCTCGAACCCGCCGATCCCCGTCGACTTGGCGAGATAGATCTCGGCCATGCCCCCGACGGCCAGCCGGTCGATCAGCTCGTAGTTGCCGAACTGTCGAGGAAGGTCGGGCGTCTCTCCGGGCGACTCACGGGTCATCGGCAAGGCGGGCGTGGAGTCTCTTGACTGCGAGTTGATACGTCATGGCCGACGAGCAGCCGTCCGACCAATCCCAATTCACCAAAATCACCTACGTCGACGGGCAGCCGCGTACACTCCACCTGCGGAAGTTGCGCCTCGAGATCAATCCCGGCGCCGCGACCGGCCGCGATCGGCAATTCGACCAAAATATCATAACGATCGGCTCGAAAGACGACAACGATGTCGTGCTCGACGACGAGACGGTCAGCCGTCGCCACTGTCGAATCGCCCAGCGCGACGAGCATTTCGTCGCCGAAGATCTCGGGTCGACCAACGGCACCTACGTCAACGGGGTGCGTATCGAGCGCGCCTTCCTCGAACCGGGGTCGGTCCTGGCGGTCGGCAACTCGCGCATCGAGTTGCAGCCGGTCGACGAGGAGGTCTCCGTCGAGCCGAGCCCCTCGGATCGGTTCGGCGAGATCGTCGGCCAGAGCGTCGAGATGCGCGAGCTCTTCGACATCCTCGACAAGATCTCGGGGACCGATGCGACGGTCGTCATCGAGGGGGAGACGGGGACGGGCAAGGAGGTCGTCGCCGAGAGCCTCCACGAGGCCGGCCCGCGCGCCGACGGGCCGTTCGTCGTCTTCGACTGCGGCGCCGTCCCGGAGAGCCTGGTCGAAAGCGAGCTGTTCGGCCACGAGAAGGGAAGTTTCACCGGCGCCGTGATGTCGCGCGAGGGGTTGTTCGAACGGGCGGAGGGAGGGACGATCTTTTTGGACGAACTCGGCGAGCTGTCGCTCGAATTGCAGCCGAAGCTGTTGCGGGTCCTCGAGGAGCGCGAGATCCGGCGAGTCGGCTCCAACGAGCCGATTCCGATCGACGTCCGGGTCGTCGCCGCGACGAACAAGGATCTCGGCGAGGAGGTCGAACAGGGGCGCTTTCGCGAGGATTTGTACTACCGGCTGAGCGTCGTGCGTCTCGAGTTGCCCCCGCTGCGCGACCGCCGCGAAGACATCCCGTTGCTCGTCCCCCACTTTCTCGAGACGCGCGATTTCAACCGGGATCCGGAAGGGGATCGCAAGATCGAGACGGTCAGCGACGACGCGCTCGAGGCCCTCGGCGAGTACGACTGGCCCGGCAACGTCCGCGAGCTGGTCAACGTCATCGAACGCGCCTGTTCGTTCAGCTCGTCGGTCCGGCTCGACGTCGACGACCTGCCCGACTACATCACCGGCGAGCCGGGGAGCGGTCCGACCGCACCTCCTCCCGGCCAGTCCGACTCGCGTGTCCGCTGGACGAACGTCCCCCGCAAGTCCGACCTGCGCGAAAAGCCCTTCAAGGAGGCCAAGCAAGAGTGGATTTCGGTCTTCGAGCGCGACTACCTCACCGAGCTTCTGATCCGTCACGACGGGAACATCAGCCAGGCCGCCCGGGAGGCCGACCTCGACCGCAAGTACTTCCGGACGCTGATGGACAAACACGGGATCGAGGTCGACGACCTCGACTGACCGGCCCGCCCGCCCCCCGAGGCCGCCTTGCCCGACCCCCAGGCCGCCACGCCCGCCCCCGTCATCGCTCCGCCCGGGCGTTCCAGTCGAACGAAAGGGTCTCGTTCAGTACTCGCCGCTCCCCCTCTTCGATCTCGACCGAAAAATCGTGCATCTCGTTGCCGCGCCGCAGGGTGACGGCGTGTGTTCCCGCAGAAACCGGGAGGGCGTCGTCCCCGGACAGGGGCGTGGTGACGCCGGTCTGGACGCCGTCGATCAGCACCTGCCACCAGTCCTCCCCCGTCGTCGCCGCCAGCCGGCCGAACTCGTCCGCCTCGCGGGAGGGGGGCGGATCGTCGAAATCGATCCGAAGCCCGCTCCGACCGATCCGGGGCAACCCGAGGTGCGTCTCGTAGCGCGCCTCGCTCGAGGTCGCCTCGACGACCAGCCGATGCAGGTTGCGCGGCGACAGCCCCTCGAGCGTCTGCGGCGCCTCGCCGATCTCCTCGCCGTCGAGCTCCACCTGCGCCGGCTCGCTCGTCTCGACGCGCAGGCTCACACCCGCCTCGGCCAGCTCGACGTGCTCGGTCAACGTCTCCCCGGGGCCCGGATGGACGACCCGCGACCAGAGAGCCCGGCCCGGGGCGCGCACCTCGACCAGATGCCGGCCCGGCTCGACTTCGATCCCGTCGCCCTCCGGACGCCATTCGACGCGCTCGCCGTCGACGAACACCTCGACCTCGTCGAACGCGTCGACCTCGAGCCGGAGCGACGCGAGCGCCTCGGAGGTGCGCTCCAGCTCGAGGGTCAGCGTCCGCAGATCGCCCGGTTTCAGCTCGACCTTCCGGCGCACGTCGCGAAAGCCGGGAAACTCCGCCTCGACGACATGGGTGCCGGCCTCGATGTCGGGAAGCGTCACGGGCACCTCTCCGCCGCGCACCTCACCGTCGATCGCGATCTCCCCGCCGCTCTCCGGCGTCGGCTCGACGGTGACGACCATCGAGGCTCGCGCCGAGGGCTCTCCCTCCGCATCACCGATCGCCTGGTAGGCGACGACGGCCGTCATCGAAACCAGCGCCAGGAGCGCCGCGGCGGCCGAGGCGATCCGAAGTCCGGCGCCGCTCTCCGAGTCGTCGTCGATTCGGGCCTCGGGCCGTGTGTCGGTCCGATCCGCGGGCGAATCGTCGGTGTGTTCGGTCGGCGCATCCGCCCAGTTCGCCGGGTCGCGCTCCCGCTCCTCCGGGCCCCCCGGTGGCGTCTGCGCCCCCGGCTGCGTCTCGGGAATCTCCCCGCCGCCGCTCCTCCCCTCGCCGACGCTCTCCCGGCCCGACCCCGACGGCTGCCCGCCGGCCATCGCCTCCTGGTCGACCTCGGTCAGCTCCTCGGCGTCCAGCTCGACGATCTCCTCTTCGTCGAGTGCGATGATCTCGTCGGATTCGTCTTCGAATTCCGACGGGTCGAAGCCCCCGGCGGCGACGACGGTGTGCTCGCTGGCGAATTGCTCGTGGTCGACCTCGGTCCCCTCGTCCGGGGCGAAATCGGGGTCCCAGATGTCGTGCGTCGGCGCCGTCTCCTCGAGCGTATCGCCGGTCTCCGGCTCCGGCCCCGTCTCCTCGGCGGCGGTCGAGGGGGGCGGCGAGGTCTCCTCCGCCGGCTGCGGCTCGTCGCCCGCCGGCTCGTCGTCGACGTACCGCCCGTTGAACCACTTGACGTCCTCGGGCTGCTCGATCTGAGCGTACAGCCTGCGCTTGCGCTGCTCGTCGGCGAGCTCGTCGCTGAACGTCTCGGCCATCCAGTCGGCGAGGTGCTCGCCGGTGTACGGCTGGTCGATGCCAGTCCGAAAATCCTCCAGTGCGTCGGCCAGCGCCGCGGCCGTCTGAAACCGCCCGTCGGGCTTTTCGGTCAGCGCCCGCATCACGATCCCGTCGACCTCCGGCGGCACGTGGGAGTTTTTTTTGCTCGGCGGATCGACGTCCAGATTCTTCACCAACTGCAGCGTCTCGTATTCGTTCTCCCCGTTGAAAAGCCGCCGGTTGGTCAGCATCTCCCACAGCGTCGTCCCGAGCGCAAAGACGTCCGCCCGGTGGTCCATCCCCTGGTCGTGGACCTGCTCGGGGCTCATGTAGCCGAACTTGCCCTTCAACACCCCGACTTCGGTCTTGGTGCGCTGGACGGCGGCCTTCGCGATGCCGAAATCGATCAGCTTGACCCGCCCGTCGAACGTCAGGCGGATGTTTTGCGGCGAGACGTCGCGGTGGATGATGTTGAACGGACGGCCCTGCTCGTCGCAGGCGGTGTGGGCGTGGTGCAGGCCGCGGGCGACCTTCTCGGCGATATAGCACGCCTGGGCGACGCTCATGATGCGACGGTTCTGGCGCAGATACTTCTGCAGCGCCAGCACGTCCGCCCCGGCGATGTACTCCATCAGGATGTAGTACGAGGACTGGAAGTTGCCCAGCTCGTAGGTCTGGACGATGTTCGGGTGGTCGAGCTGGACGGTCAGCTTGGCCTCGTCGACGAACATCGTGATGAATTCGT
>CAZRLK010000002.1:29234-78531 GCA_964600555.1 uncultured Bradymonadales bacterium | reverse complement strand
GCATCAACGTCAGCGTCGACTCGATGGATACCGAGCGCTTCGCCGAGATCACGCGGATCGGGGGACGGTGGCGGCCGCCCGGCCACGAGTGGAACGACGGCGACACCACCGCGACCGGCATGTCGACTCTCGGCGGTTAAGAGTCGGTTTCAGAACCTCGGCTCTAATCCCGCGATTTCACGTGCAGCCGGAGTGGGGTCCCCTCGAAGTCGAACGCCTCGCGGAGGCGGTTGGCGAGGTAGCGTTTGTACGAGTCGGCGACGTCCTCGGGGCGGTTGACGAAAAAGACGAACGTCGGCGGGCCGGTCGAGACCTGGGTGCCGTAGTAGAATTTCACGCGTCGTCCCCCCTGCATCGGCGGGTTGTGGCGCTCGGTCGCCTCCTCGAGGAAGTCGTTGAGCGTCGAGGTCTCGATGCGGAAGCCGTGGTGTTCGTGGATCCGGTCGACCGCGCCCAGCACGTCGCCGACCCGCCGGCCGGTCTTCGCCGAGGCGAAAAACAGCGGCGCCCAGTCCAGAAACTCCAGCTCGTGGCGGACGTAGTCGCGGTACAGGTCGCCGGTCTCCGGCCGCCGCTCGACGAGATCCCATTTGTTGACGACGAGCAGGCAGGCGCATCCGCGCCGCTCGACGACGCTCGCGATCTTTTGGTCCTGGTTGGTCACCCCCTCGGGTCCGTCGATCAGAATCACGGCGACCTCGGCCCGGTCGATGCTCCGGATCGACTGGATGACCGCCAGCTCCTCGAGTCCCTCGGCGACGTTCGACTTGCGGCGCATCCCGGCGGTGTCGATCAGCAGGTACTCCCGGCCGTCGCGGGTCAGCCGCGTGTCGATCGAATCTCGGGTCGTCCCCGGCGTCTGGCTGGTGATGACCCGCTCCTCGCCGAGCAGGGCGTTCAGGAACGTCGATTTGCCGACGTTCGGCCGCCCGACGATCGCACAGCGGATCGACTCGTCGTCTTCGTCGACGGGCGGCTGCTCGGTTCGGTGGGCCATCAGCGCGTCTCGAAGCGGCCGGATGCCGCGGTCGTGCTCCGCGCTGATCGGCTGCAGATCGACGCCGAGCTGGTAGAACTCGGCCAGAAGCTCGTGTTCGTCGGTGCCGGGGTCGACCTTGTTGACGGCGAAGACGACCGGGGTCTCGGAGTGGCGCAGCTTCTCGGCGATCTCGCGGTCGCCGGGGCGAAGGCCGGCGCGCGCATCCATGACGAAGACGATCGCGTCGGCCTCCTCGATGGCGATCTCGGCCTGGTCGCGCATCCGCTCCATCAGCCCGTCGTCGGCGTCGCGCACCAGCCCGCCGGTGTCGACGACGGTGAACGACTCGCCGTCGGCGTCGCGGCCGTATCCGTACTGGCGGTCGCGGGTCACGCCGGGCTCGCCGTGGACGATCGCCTCGTCCCCGCGATCGACGAGGCGGTTGAAGAGTCGGCTCTTCCCGACGTTGGGGCGGCCGACGATGGCGATGACGTGCGACATGACACTCCTCGAACAACGGAGAGCAAGATACGACGGGAGAGCAGGATGCTCTCCCTACAGTGACGACGGGAGAGCAAGATGCTCTCCCTACAGAAGACGACGGGAGAGCGGGATGCTCTCCCTACAGTGACGACGGGAGAGCGGCGACGTTACAGGAATTTCTGGAGTTTGGATTCGTCCTCGCTCCAGTCTTCTTCGATCCGGACGAAGGTGTCGAGATACACCTTGCGCCCGAAAAACTCCTCGAGTTGCTCGCGGGCCCGGGAGCCGATCTCCTTGAGGCGCCCGCCGCCCTCCCCGATCACGATGCCCTTCTGGCCGCTCTGTTCGACGTGGATGATCGCCGAAATTTTCAGCAGATCGCCCTCTTCGGCGAACTTTTCGATTTCGACGGCCACCCCGTACGGGACTTCCTCGTGGGTCGCCCGCATGATCTCCTCGCGGAGGTATTCGGCGGCGAGGAACCGCTCGGCCCGGTCGGTCAGCATCTCGTCGGGAAACAGCTTCGGGCCCGGCGGCAGTTGCTCGAGCAGGACCTCTTCGAGCGCCTCGAGGTTGTCGCCTTCGGTCGCACTGGTCGGGACGATCTCCTCGAAGCTCTCCGTCTCGTGGAACAACTCGATGATCGGAAGGAGGTTCTCTTTCGGGGAGACCAGGTCGGCCTTGTTCAAGACCAGCACCACCGGAAGTTCCAGCTCGTCGTATTGCTCGAGCACGAACTGTTCGTCGTCGGGCACTTCCTCGTAGTTCTCGCGGGCCCCGTGGCGGTCGATGAACGCCGCGGCGTCGACGACGTGGCAGATGACGTCGACGCCCTGCAGGCTCTGGGTGGCGGTCTTGACCATCGCCCGGTTCATCTGGCGGCGTGCGCGATGGATGCCCGGGGTGTCGACGAACGCGATCTGACCCTTTTCAGGGAGCGTCTTGACGCCTAGGATTCGGTTGCGCGTCGTCTGGGGTTTGTCGGTCGTGATCGAGAGCTTCAATCCCAACAGCTCGTTCATGATCGTCGACTTGCCGACGTTCGGCTTGCCGGCCAGTGCGACGAATCCGACGTGGTTGTCGTCTTTTTGGTCTGGTGCCTCGCCCGTCTCGGCCATTGCATGCAACCGTGGTGATGAGTGACTGGAAGTTCGCCCGCGTCTGGTTTGCCGGCGCCCTGCTCGTCGGGGCCCTCGCTTCGGGGTGTGAACACTCCGAGCGCCCGCGGACTTCCCTGTTCGACGAGGGAGAGCAGCACTACGAGCGTGGGGAATATGACGCCGCCCTGGACGATTATCAAGCCTTTTTGCAGCGATTCCCGCGCAGCCCCCTCGCCGAGACGGCCCGCCTGCGGGTTCGATCGATCAACCGCGAGGTCCAATCCGTGATGGGGGCCAGCGAGACGCCCGATCCGCGCTATCTCGGCCCTCGCGGCGGTCCCGGAGACGACGCTCCTCCCGAAGTCGACCGCGCCGATGCGGGTAGCGATCGAAGCTCCGAATCGAGCGGCGGGGAGTGATCCGTGAGGCGCATCGGCGGGCACGTCCGAATCCTGGTGCGAACGCGACTTCGCGCCCTTCGCAATCGACTCTTCTCGGAGGGGGGCGTCGGCTCGGTACCGGTGGTGCTTTCGGTCGTCGGGCTTCTCGCGGTGGTGGTGGCGTTCGGCCATCTGGCCGCCCCGGCGCTTCTGGTGCCGCCCGACGAGCTGGCGGCGGGCCTGGCCCTCGGTGGTCGCGAGGTGCTCGTGCGCGGCACCGGCGCCCTGGAGGCGGCCTTCTGGCTGACCGCCCTGGCCGCCGCCGTCACGAGCTTCCGGGTCATGGAGATTCTGTACCGGCGCCGCGACCTGCGTGCCGTCGATGCGCTTCCCGTCGAGTTGCCCGCGCTGTATCTCGATCGCCTGCTCGCATCACTTCTGGAGGCGGCGCTGATCGCGGTCGTCGGCTCGGCGTTTTTCATCCCGTTGATCTGGCACGGGGCGCCCCGGGTGGCCGCGATCTGTGCGCTGGTCGTCTGGACGGGACTGGCCGCGAGCAGCATCGTCTCGATGGCCGTCCAACTGGCCGCCGGCGAGATGAACGTCCGGGCCGCGAGCGACGGGGAAAGTCGCGATCTGGGAGGTGCCTACGGCGGGCCCGGTCAGATCTTCATCTTCTCGCCGGGGATCGCCCTGGCCGCCTGCGCGATCGTCGTGCTGTTGGCGCGCCTGGCGGCCGGGGAGCTTCTGGTCGGCGGGGAGAGCCTCCGCGGGTTCGTCTTCGGCTACGGCGTCGTCGGCGTCGTCGTCGCCATCAGCCTGGTCGACTCGTTCCGACGCTTCGTCGCGGACTTCCCGAGAATGGCCGCGCGTTTCCGTGAGGCCGACGCCGTCCAGTACGAGGCGCATCTCGACTATCAGACCAGCGCGTATCGCGAGTCGCTCTGGTACGAGAGCCTCGTGCCCGAGGCGGCTCGCCCCCCTCTGCGCGCGGCCGCACTACAATATGGTCGCGCTCACATGCTGACGCGCTACTCGTATGTCATCGGATGGGTGCTGGCGGGCCTGGCCCTGAGCCAGTGGTCGCGGAGCGCCTTTCCGCCCTGGGCGGTCGTCGTCGCCCCGGCCGTCGTCGCCGCCACGCTCGCCAACCCCTGGCAGCGGCTGGTCGTGGCGCCGCTCCGCCCGACATTTGCTCGCTACCTCCCGATCACCGACGAGGCGAACACGGCGGCGATGCTCGCGATTGCCGCTCGAGAGCTCCTGGTGCTGGCGGTGCCGTACGCCGCCCTCGTCCTCTGGGTGGACTGGGGATCGGCTGCGGGCGGGACGGTGGTGGTTCGTGCCGCGGTTGCGGTGGCGTTGCCGCTCGCGATCAATGGTGCGATGGCCGTCGTGTGGCGGATCTCCGAGCCGGGAGCGGCGACGGCTCTGGTGGTTCCCCTGCTGGCGGTCGCTCTGGCGGTCGCCGTCGGCATCGTCTCGGTGCCGGTGCTCGCCGGGTGCGCCCTGATCGGTGCCCTGGCCCAGGCGGCGCCGATGCTCGGGGCGGCGAAGCCCCGTGCGGCCGAGGCGACGCGAGACTCGTAATCCCCGCCGGTGGTCTCACCGCCGACGTTTCGTTCGACTCGACCAATCTTGTGCGAGGTATCCACTCTCATGGCCGATTCCGAGACGAATTCGCCCGCCGACGCCTCGCGGGATCTGCTCGAGCTCGACGGGCTGACCAAGCGCTATCGCCAGTTGACGGCCGGCGACCAGGTCACCGCCGAGATCGAGGCGGGCGAATTCGTCGGCCTGATCGGGCCGAACGGCGCCGGCAAGACCACCCTGATGGCCTGTGTCGCCGGCACGCTCGCCATCGACGCCGGATCGGTGCATGTCGACGGCCTCGACGTCGAGGCGGCTCCGGTCGAGGCCCGCCGCCACATCGGATTCGTCTCTCAGCAGCTCGACGTCTACGCGTATCTGACCGGTCGCGAGTTCCTCGATTTCGTCGCCGATCTGCGGGGCATGGACGACGAGCGGAGTGGACGGCGGATCGACGAGTTGCTGGAGACGACCGACCTCGTCGACGCCCAGCATCGTCTCCTCAAGGAGTACTCGGGGGGAATGGCCCGCAAGTTGTCCCTGGCGTCGGCCCTGCTCGGCCCCCCCGACCTGTTGTTGCTCGACGAGTCGTTCGTCGGGCTCGATCCCGAGTCGACCCACCGCATCCGGCGCGAACTCCGGGCGTTTTGCGACGCCGGCGGCGCGATCGTGTTGTCGAGCCACGCCCTGGAGATGATCCAGGCGATCTGCTCGCGGGTGATGATCCTCGACGACGGGCGACTGGTGCGCGATCTGGCCGACGACGAGATCCGTGCCTCGATCGACGACGGTGAATTCGACGGCCTTACCGAAATCTATCTCGAGGCGACGGGTCGCGCCCGACAGGCCCTCGAGCGAGATTGATTGAAGCTTGACACTCTGCACGAAATATATACTCCGAAACATAGAATCATCGAGTAGTCGCACGTTGTTTTCCGCAAAATCGCAAGGATTGGTATGCGAAAACTCAGTGTAGTGGCCCTTCTGGCCTTCGTTCTGATCGGTTTCGGTTGTCAGAGCAGTGACTCGGCCGAAAAAGAGGACGGTGACAAGGCGACCGCCGAGCAGCCGGCCGAGCAGCAGGAAGGCGAGGAAAAAGAAGGCAGCGAAGCCAAAGACGAGGACAAAGAGAAGGACAAAGAAGAAAAGTCCGGCGAGGAGCATCCGGGCGACGAGCACCCGGGTGACGAGGCCGAAGAAGGCGAAGAGCATCCGGGCGACGAGGCCGAAGGGGACGAACACCCCGGCGACGAAGCCAAAAAAGAGTCGTTCACCGCCGAGGAGATCAAATCGGCGATGAAATCCCACATCAAAAACGAGTCCGGCGACAACGGCGTCTTTTCGATCCAGGACGAAAAGGCCGGCGAGAAGCTGCAGTTGAAATTCGTCAAGATCCACGACCCGGTGCGCAAGATGGAGGGCAAGGGATATTTCGCGTGCACCGATTTCCACGCCAAAGACGCCGACAAGAAGCTGTACGACCTCGACTTCTGGCTGAATCCGAATGACGGCGAACTGACCGTCACGAAGTCGAAGATCCACAAACACCCCGCCAAGAAAGACGGCGAGTGGAAAAAGGAAGCCCGCTACACGTTCCAGAACGACAAGGTCGTCGAACTGGATTGATCTGAAGAGCGAAAGGCTCGTCTCACGGGCCTGGTACGATGGCGACGGGCCGCGTCGAGAGTGTTCGGCGCGGCCCGTCGTATTTGAGACGCCAATCGCTTCGCTGCTTCTCGATCTCGCGGAGTCTTTCGACATGATGGCCGTATCGTCTCACCCCACGTCCCCTCGTATCCGCCACACGGCGCTCGTCGCCGGGCTGGTCGCCCTGTCCGCCGGGCTCGTCGCCTGCGAAAAATCGGAGCAGGAAGCCGAAAAGCGCTCCGATCGTGCCGAAACACGGGAGAACGACCAGGCGGCCTCGGCCGGCTCTTCGGGCGACGAGGCGGCCTCCGATCCGGAGATTCCCGGCGGACGCGACGCGCGGACCTTCGAGTTCACCTACGAGGCGACGGTTCAACCGGACGAGTCGGAGGAGCGAGAGGGCCCGGTCGACATCTTCTTGCCGGTGGCGACCGATACCAACCATCAGAGCATCCTCGAGCGCGAGATCGACGCTCCGGTCGACGGAAAGATCCGCGAGGAGTCGACCTACGGCAACTCCTACTGGCATGCCGAACTGGAGGAACTGCCCGAGGAGCCGATGACGATACGGGCGAGATATCGCGTCCGCCGCGAGGTCTTCGAGCGGGCCGATTTGGAGGCCGAGGACGAAACGCAATTCGAGGATGGAGAGCGCGAGGAGTTCGAGCCGTTTTTGAGCGCGAACAAACGCGTTCCGACCTCCGGCGAGCTCCTCGAAGAGGTCTCCGACGACATCGACTTCGGCGAGGCCGACTCGCCGCTCGACGAGGCGCGGGCGATCTACGAGTACGTCGTCGACACGATGGAGTACAAGAAAGTCGGCGACGGCTGGGGCAACGGCGATACCTACTGGGCGTGCAGCGAAAAATACGGCAACTGCACCGATTTTCACGCCCTGTTCACCTCCCTGGCTCGCTACCGGGAGATCCCGGCACGTTTCGAGATCGGCTTTCCGATTCCGACCGACCGCCAATCCGGAAAAATCGGCGGGTATCACTGCTGGCTCGACTTTTATCTGCCGGGCGTCGGCTGGACCCCGATCGACGCCTCCGAGGCCAAAAAACACCCGGAACTGCGCGAGGTATACTTCGGAACCCATCCCGCCAACCGCGTGCAATTCACCGTCGGACGCGACCTCCGGCTCGGAGATGCGCACGACTCCAAGCCCCTCAATTTTTTCATCTACCCGATGGTCGAAATCGGCGGGGAGCGCTACGAGGAGGTCGAGACGACCTTCAGCTACGAGGAGACGACCTCCTGACCCGACGGTTCGGGTCTCCCTCCCCACACGACTCCCCGGCTACTCCGAGGCGGACGCGAGTCGCCGTCGCAGGATCCGTCCCTCGGGCCTTTCGGCGATGACCTCCCAGCCGTCCTCGTTTCGATGGAGCGAGACGAGGCGGTCGGCGCGCTTCAAACCGGAGCGCATCGCCCGGGAGTCGGGATCGACGGTGTCGACGAGCCAGGCGTCTCCGTCTCTCACCACCGGAACCTCGAGTATCTCTTCGATGCGTTCCCGTCGGCGGAGTCGGTCGGGCGGTCGGTTCGACGAAAAGAGAGGGCGATCGATTTCCAGGATGATCTCCCGGTTCGAAAGCTCGCCCGGCCGCAACGTCCGGGCCGCCTCCCCACGCGTCGGATCGAAGGCGACGACCCGATAGTTCTCTCCCGCCTCGAGCGGCAATTCGACGGGATCGCCTCCCCGACTCTGCGCCGAGGCGATCTGGCGTTTCCCCCGCCACAGTTGAATCAGCGCCCCTTCGACCGGCTGGCCGGCTCGATCGGCGACGTAAAACTCGAAGTGTTGCTCGAGTGCCAGTTGCCACTCGAAGGTCGTCTCCCCGGCCCCCGCCTCGAGTTCGATGCTCCGCTCGGCCCGGTTGCCCGCCCCGTCGACGACGCGAAACTGGTAGTCTCCCGGGGTCAGCCGTCGCCGCCAAAGGCGGGTCGAGGCCCCGGCGCCCGCGCTCCAGTCGGCCGGCAGCCATTCCCCGCCCTCGCGGCGCCAGTGCAGCGCGGCATTCGACCACTCGCTCGGGGAGAGTCCGGTCAGTCGTAGCTCGACGTCTCGGGGGCCCGACGAGATCGATTCCTCTGCGGCGTCGTCGGCTCGACCGGCCCGCCGGGGCGACGGGTCCGGCATCGTCTGCCCCTGGAGTGTCAGGGACGTCGAGTCGGGCGGGGCGTGGGTGAGCGTCTGGCGGTTTTCGCCTTTTTCGAGCGCGTCGACCGACGCGACGTACTCGCCTGTCGGAATCGCCCGAAACTCGGCGAGTCCGTCGGGTCCCGTGCGTTTGTTGAGGCTCACGAACCCGACCGTCTGGCGCGCCAGTCGTACCTCGGCACCCTGGACCGGCTCGTTGTCGCCTCCATCGGTGACGCGGATGCGAATCGGTGCGGCCGGATTCATCGCCAGACGCCGGGTCGGGAATCCCTCCGAGGAGGCTGGAATCTCGAAGCTGACCGAATCCCAGAAGGCCATCGACCGCCCGGAGGCCCGGGCCATCACCTCGTAATGATACGATCGCCGGCCCCGGAGCGTCTCGACGCCCGTATCGGGGAGATACACCCCGGCCCGCTCGCTGGTCGTCATCGTCGCCGGCGGCCACATCCCGGGCGCTCCGACGACGACGAGCGCTCCCAGCTCCTCTCCTTGTTCGGGATCGACGAAGACGACGCGGGGGTGCGACGGCTCGAGCGACAGGGTCTCGAAAGGCGCCAGCTCGCCGGTGGGGGCGGCCGATGCGAACTGGCTCTCGTCGGTCTCCGCCTCTCCGCTCGTCCGGGAGACCGACGAGCGCCCGCCGGCGTCGGCGGACTGCTCGTCGGTCGCCGACGTTTCACTGGTGTGCTCGGAGCCTCCGCACTCGAGGAGCGCCGACAGCGAGACGACGAACAGAGCCCCTCCGAGGAATGTGGCGAGTTTCGATGACATGCACTCGACCGGCGTGCTCCGGGACGCGAGCTTCGACCCACCGTAACAATGGGTTCGCGCCCGATCTTAATCCACGCCGGCCGAGTGTACACCGCCGGGGCCGCGGCTCGGAGAGGTGTCGAGCGGCCGGACGCAATCGGCCGCCGCACCTTCCCGAGGCGGCATCACTGGTCGGTTCGCTGGACGATGCGCCGGGCGATCCCGGCGACGACTCCCGGTTCCGTGCGGCCGAGGTCGGCGTTCGCCCCTCGAGCCTCGGGCACCTTTTCGTCGTCTTCCCGTCCACGCGCACCGATTCGTTCCAGATGGTGACGCACCAGCGGATGTTCGTAGCAGTGGTTCATGAACTCGATGGCCTTCGGATGTTGCTCCCACAACGCCTCACACGCCTCCAGGAACTCCTCGGCGTAGGTCGCACTGCCGAGGTACCCGCCCGCGCCGTGGTGGATCTCGACCGACTCTCCGATCAGCCGTGCCGCGATGTGCGGGTTGGAGACGAATCCACGAATCAACGTACTGGCCGCCTCGCGGTAAGCCCCCTGCGCGAACTTCGCGAGGCCGAGGTTGTAGTGGACTGCCGGCTCGTCGGGCGCCCGTCCGTATGCCTCGATCGCCTCCTCCAGGCGCCCCTGATCGTGGAGGATCTCGCCGGCCAGATAATGACAGCCGGCGTAATCGCCCGGTGCCATCGTCCCCAGGGCGTCGAACAGCGAGATGGCGCGGTCGGCTTCACCGAGGTGCTGCAGACACAGCGCCCTGCCCTCGACGGCTCGAAAGTACCCGCGCGAGAGCGACTCGCAGGTCGAGCCGTCGACCCGTCGGGCGTTCGCCAGTCCGGCCTGCATCGCCCGTTCGTACCACTGTTCGGCCTCCGACAGCTCGCCCTGCTCCCAGCAGGTCAACCCGAGGTGGTTCAACAACTCGACATCCTCCGGGAAGGCCTCGACGCCGCCGGTGAGGATCGATTTCGCCTCCCCGAGTTGTTCGCGAGCGAGTGCCGCCAGGCCGCGCTCCAGGATCGCGTCGCGTTCCCGGCGATGCTCCCGGGCCTGCTCGCTGCGGTCGCACTCGTCGACGTCTCGCAGCAATCGAGCCGACTCTTCGGAGACGGTCTCGAGGAGCTCGCGCAGTCGCCGTCGGGACTGACTCCGCAGTTCGTCGACGTCCTCGAGATTCTCCAGCACACTTGCCGCATCTTCGATCAGTTCGAGCAATACTTTCATTGGTGCATCCGCATATGTTTCACAGCCACGATGCTCATCCAATGTGCACGAGTTGCTATCGTGCGTCAAAAAAATTCTTAAAGGAAAGTCCGACCGATCCCCGGAGTGTCGCTCGAAGGTGTGTTGCGCTGCAGCATCGCCCCTCCCTGCGGCCGGGAGGCGCGAGGCGGGCGGCGACGGTCAGCAGCCGGCGTTTGCCATCCGCTCGACGAGGTGGCGCTGAAACTGCCGGGTCGTCTCGCCGACTTCTCCCCCGCCGACCGGCGTCCCGTCGATTTCGGTCACGCCGAGGACTTCGGTCAGCGTGCCCGTCAAAAAGACCTCGTCGGCGGCGTACAGGTCGTCGACGTACACCGTCGAAAGTTCGATCGGGATGCCCCGCTCGGCGCCGATCTCGATGATCTCGCGGCGCGTGATGCCGGGCAGCACCCGACTCGGGTGGTCGGTCGTGCGAACCGTCCCCTTTTCGACGACGAACAGGTTGGTGCTGGTCCCCTCCCAGACGGCGTCCTGTCGGGAGATGAAGACCGCTTCGTAGCAATTCGACCGGGAGGCCCGCTGGTTCATCAGAACTTTCGGAAGAAGATTGGTCGTCTTGATGTTACAATGTCTCCAGCGGATTTCCGGGACGAGGATGATCGAGGCGCCCGACTCGCGCACCGCGTCGGCTCCGCGGCGCACCTCGTCGAGATAGGCGACGAGCGTCGGCTCGGTGTCGTCGGGAAAGCTCGATTGTCTCGGCCCGGCGCCGCGGGTAAGTTGAAGATAAAGCATTCCGTCTTCGAGCTCGGAGTCGCTGCGCAGACGGGCGGCGATCTCGCGGAGGCGGGCGGTCGATGGAAGCCGGCTCATCTCCAGTTGGTGGGCGTTCGTCCGCAGACGCTCGAGATGGCGGTCGAGCCGAAAGTAGCGGTCGTCGATCAGACGTACGACGTCGTAGACGCCATCGCCGAACAAAAACCCCCGGTCTCGGAGGCTGACGGTGGCCTCCTCGAGGGGCAACAACTCGCCGTTGACGTACGCCAAACGTTTCATAACCAATCCTCGAGGCTGTAAGTCGTCCGGCATCCTCCCGGAACGCGATTGGAGCGGTAGAATTGGACGCGAGGGCCGGCGTTGTCGAATTGTTTTTCGTCTTCTGGAGATTGCATGCGCCGTTCGGCAAGTTTGAGACGTCGGCTGGCAGCTTTCTTGATCCTCGCGGGGCTCGTCGCCGTCCCCGCATCTCTCCAGGCGCAGGTATTCGTCTATCCCCGGCGCGCCGGCCAGACGAACGTCCGCTACGACAATTTCGAGTGGATGCACCTCAACATCCTGGCCGGGCCCGAGGCCGAGGTCGAGACGACCGATCCCGGCCCGCGGGGCGGTGCCGAGCCGGTCGACCTCGAGTTGCCCCGAGACGAGCCGACGATGCGTCCCCGGTTTCCGCTCGATCGACCCGCCGGGCATTCGGCCACCGGGCGCACGCCGCTCGGCTCGACGCCGGCCGGCGAGTCCCCCTCCTCGCGTTCCGATCGCATCGATCAGCTCGGCAAACGTGCCGGCGGCGCGAAGCTGTATTTTTACCGTTCCGAACTCGAGGTCGCCCAGCGAGCGGTCCCGACCATCGAGGAGTCGTATCGCAGCCTGATGGCAGATTTCGACTTTGCGCCGCCGCGGACCTTTCCGTTCATCCTGTACAACAGCTACCAGGAGTTTTTGCAGACGAATCTCTTTCCGATCCAGGAAGGGGTCCTCGGGGTGACCAGCCCCCGCGACCTGAAACTGTCGCTGCCGTATTTCGGCAACCACCGGCGGTTTCGCCGCATCGCCCACCACGAGCTGGTCCACCAGTTTACGATCCAGAAGGTCCGGACCGTCGCCGACAACAACGATGCCTTCCGCGATCCCCTCGACGCGATCCCCCTGTGGTATATCGAAGGGATGGCCGAATACTACACCCACGGCGGGATGGACGAAGAGACGAAGATGCTCGTGCGCGATCTCGCGGTCCATCAGGCCCCCCGCCGCGGCTACGTGCTCGGCGAGTTTTTCGAGCGCGGCCCCCAGAGCTATCTCTGGATCTACAAGGTCGGCCAGGCGCGGTGTGCCTTTCTCGAACAGACCTACGGAGACGGGACGCTCCAGGCGATCCTCGAGGCATCCTACCGGCTCGGGCACGGACGCTGGGAGCAGAAGCGCCTCGAGAATTTCCAGCAGCTCGTCGAAGAGGTCACCGGCGATGCTCCGGAAAAGGTCGTCGGCAAATTCGACAGTTGGATCAAAGAACGCGCCTACGACGGGTATCTGGAGGCGGGCCAGAAGCGCGGAGAGTTCACCCAGCTCGACAAGATCGATAGCCGGGTCCAGGGACTCGACGCCGTCGGCGACGGCAACATCCTGGCCTACAAGACCGTCGACCGGCTGACCGGTCAGAATCGGCTCGTCCTGGCGGACCGCCGCGACCTCGATTCGGCGACCAACGTCGTCGTCGACGGGCATCCCGGCGTCAGCTCCCTGCATCCGCTCGAAGACGACAATTTCGACGTCACCGACAGCGAGGTCGCCTTCGTCGCCCGCTGGAAGGGGCGGGACGTGATCTATCGCAACGACTACTCGTCGAGCGCCGAGAGCCGAAAGCGCCACGACCCGAACAACCCCGGCGAGCCTCCCGAAAAGGAGTTCCGGGTCAACATCAAGACCGGCGCCCGGACCGCCTACAAGTTGAGTGAGGAGAACATCCTGGCGGCCCGCTCCCCGGCGATCGAACCGGACGGCGACCGGGTCGCATTCATCGGGCTCGACGCCGACGGCCAGCAGGACATCTACGTGCTGACCCCGCGCGGCGGCGGTGATTTCGAGTTGATGCGGATCACCGACGATCTGTACGCGGAACGGGGACTCGACTGGGGGCCCGAGGGGCTGGTGTACGGCAGCTCCGAGACGGGACACGGGCGATACAACCTCTTTCGGGTCGCCCCGGAGCCGGACGCCGAACCGACGCGGCTGACGAGCGCTCCGACCGACCATCTCGATCCGGTCGTCTTGCCGGAGGGCGAGGTGATGTTCGTCGCTTACGACGACGCCCGGGCGAATCTGTTTTCGGTGACCGATGAAGGGGCCGTGCGTCGGACCGACGTCCCGACCGGGCTGTTTTCGCCCGCCCCGGGCCCCGAGGGGGGAGCCTGGGCTCTGTTTCACTATGCCGGCCAGCGCATTCCGTCGCAGCTGACGAGCGGAAAACTCACTCAACGCCACGAACAGTCCGCCTCGCCGGACGTCCCGGCCCGCGACTTCGAGGACCGTTCCCTGGCGGATGCTCAAAATTACCGGCCGTTTCGGTTCCGCAACTGGGAACTCAACAATGCCTTCGGGGTGCTCGGGATCACCGGAAGCGGGATTTTCGGCCAGTTGTTCGCCTCGACGAGCGACCGCCTCAACAACCATCAGCTCCTGCTCGAGGCCCTCGCCTACGGGAGCTTCGAGCGCACCGACGGTGCTCTCACCTACATCAATCAGGCCAATCGTCTCATCTGGGGCGCGAGTATCTTTCAGGACTTCAAATACCGGATCGACGAGACGTTTGCCGGAGAATCCTTCGCCGAAGGCCTCCCCGACAACCCGGTCACCTTCGAGCGCTTTTATGGCGGGCGGGGCCTGCTTCGGTACCCGTTCAACCGCTATCTGTACACGCAGTTTTCGTTTGCCGCGGGCGGGACCAGCTACTTTCTCCCCGACGGAACCCGCGAGGAATTCGGCGAACGGGAGACCGACGCCGGCGAGCCGCTCGACGAGCGCTGGCGGGCGATCAACGACGGCCCCCGCTTCCAGACCCAGGGCGAGTGGAGCATCGGCTACGACAGCGTCAACTACACCCGCGGCACCGGTCCCCTGTCGGGCTCGGCGCTGCTCGGCTCGATCACCGGCGACTATCAGCCCTTCGATCAAACCGCCTATGCCAGTGTGCGCGTCGACGGCGAGACCTACGTTCCGATCTACGACCGCATCAATGCTTTTTTCCGCCTCGGGACCGGCAATTCGTTCGGCGATCGGCTCGCCCGCCAGTACTTCCTGTCGAGCTTCCATACGCTGCGGGGCGTGCCGTTCGGGAACACCGACTTTTTGCTCGGCCAGAAGTTTTTGTTTTCGACGCTCGAATTGCAGTTCCCGATCAATTTTTTGATCCGGATTCCCTTCATCGATCTCGAGGGCATCGCGGGCGTGGATTTCGGAGGCGTCGGCGACAGCTACGCCGGCGTCTGGCAGCGCCGGGTGCTCGACGCCGCGCTCGGAGTCAACTTCGGGTTCGGCCCCCTGGTCTTTCGGCTGCATTTCGCAAAACCGTTCGATATCGGAGCGCCGGTGCCGAACGACGGCGGCTGGGTGCCGAATTTGTCGCTCGGGTGGCGGTATCTATAAGTTGGGAGAGGTCTCCGGCCCGTGACGGTCGAGCGAGAGGTCTGGTTGCGGAGAAGGTCCGATGGCGACGTACTCGACAACGCAAACCCTGGAGAACTCCTTCGAGGGCACCGATCCGATCGAGCGGTTGGCGGAGTTTTTTCGCACAAACGGCTATTTTCGACGCGACGACGAACTCCCCGACGACGGCGCGGGTGACGACGAGCCCGACCGCCAGCACGCCGTGTTCGTTCGGGGGCAATCGGCGGCCGGATGGTGGGCGTCGAACATGACGAAGTTGCCGACCCGCGTCGAAGTCGATCGCCGCGGGGAGCGTCTGGACATCACCTACGAGATCGACGTCACCGGCCAGCATTTCACCGACGAGGATCGAGACTTCTGGCAACGGGAGCTGGAGGCGGCCTGCGAGTATCTTCGGAATCCCTCGCGCACCCCTCGAGATCTGCGCCACGAGGAGGCCAAACGCGCCGAACGCATCCGCCGCCGCATGTTGAGTTACGGGATCTGGGGGGCGATCGCCGCCTTCGTGTTGATCGTGCTGGTGAAATTGCTGACGAGTTATTGACGTGACGGCGCCTCATCTTCGACTCACGATACGTCGCGGTTCCGAGGCCGACCCCCGGTGTATCTCGTTCGACGACGCCCGGGTGACGGTCGGACGCAGCGAGCAGGCCGAGATCCGTCTGCCCTACTCGGTCGTCTCCTCGCATCATCTGACCTTCGAGCGGCGCGGCCAACGCTACGTCGTCCGAGACGAAGGGAGCACGAACGGGACGGCGCTCGACGGAGACATCCTCGCGCCCGGCCGATGGTACCCGCTCTCGGAGTCCGCCACGCTGCAGATCGTCGACGTCTTCATCGACGTGGAACTCCATCGCCGCGAGGTCGTCGACGTCGACGGATTTACGATGGCCGAGACCGGGACGCTCGCCCGGGAACTGCTCGGGGAGGTGCTCCCGGACGACGATCTCGCGTATTTCGAACTGCTCGAGGGTCCCGAGCGGGGGCGTCGCTTCGAGTTGCCGGACGAGGTGGACGGCGCCGCGATTGGCGGGTCGCCGGAGGCTCTGGTCACGCTCCCGGGCGAGGAAATTCCGCAGCGAGTGGCGACGGTGAGTTTCGAGGAGGATGCCTTTCGGCTCCGGTCGGCCGAGGGAGCGAGGGTCGTTCACGGGGGCGAGCCGATCACGGAGGCGACGCCCCTTCGCGACGGCGAGCACATCGAGGCGGCGGGCGTTTCGCTCCGCTTTTCCGATCCGCTGGAGAGCGAACTGGAGAAACTCGACGAACTGGACGACGGGGAGCCGAGTGGCGAGGATCGCTCCGGCCGCGAGCCAGTGGATTCGCCATCCCCCGGGGAGTCGTCCGGGGAGCGCGACTCGCCGCAAACGGAAAGGGACTCCGGAGACGCCGATGAGCGGCCGGGGAAAGGGGTCGAGAGGGAGCCGGGGGGGGAAGGTGACGACGAGCGCCGAGAGTCCCGGGGGGAGACGACGGCGGTCGGCGGTTGGCTGGAGGTCGTACTGCTCGCTGTGACGATCTTGTTGATCGCCGCCGTCGTGGCGATTCTGGCGGTGACCTTCAACCTCGTCTGAGGCGCGAATCCGAATGCCCCGCCGGCCCGGCACGCGCCTGGCGGGTCAAAACTCCTGGATTTCGTCGACCTTCTCCTGGACCGTCTCGTCGATTTTGTCGGTGTACGTCTGAGTCAACTCGTCGATGTCGTCGAACGCACGATGCATCTGGTCTTCGCTGATGATTGACTCGTCCTCGAGTTCTTCGACGTCGTCGCGCGCTTCCCGCCGGGTGTTTCGGATACGGATCTTGTGCTCCTCGCCCTTTTCTTCGGCGAGCGAACTCAACTCCTCCCGGCGTTCCCCGGACAGCGCCGGGATCGGCACGCGCACCATCTCCGAGTCGCTCTGGGGGTTGAGCCCGAGATCCGAGGCGCGAATCGCCTTTTCTATCTCGGGAATCATGTCTTTTTCCCACGGTTGAACGGTGATCAGCCGCGCGTCGGCGATGCGCAGATTGGCAACCTGGTCGAGCGGCACCGAGTCGCCATAATACTCGACCCGGATGTCGTCGAGCATGCTCAAGTTGGCCCGACCGGTCCGGATCTTTTTGAGCGCCTGGTTCAGGTCGTCGAGTATCTCGTCGTAATCCGATTCGAGATCGTCCAGGATGTCACCGACCATGATTGTGCTCCTTGTCCGTGGTTCGAACTTCTTGGCTGAGGTTGCCTACGCACAACAGGCTGCTAGCCGCGCGAGATCTGGCCCGGATCGGCGATGAGCGTGCCGATCCGCTCGCCCATGATGACGCCCTTCATGTTGCCGGGTTTGGTGAGATTGAAGACGATGATCGGCAGCTCGTTGTCCATGCAGAGGCTGACCGCCGTCGAGTCCATCACTCCGAGATTCTTGGAGAGGACGTCGATGTACGAGAGTCGGTCGTACATCTCGGCGTCGTCCGAGGTCTCGGGATCGACATCGAAGACCCCGTCGACTTTGGTCCCCTTGAGGATGACGTCGGCGTGGACTTCCATCGCCCGAAGTGCCGCCGCCGTGTCGGTCGTAAAATACGGGTTGCCCGTCCCCGCCCCGAAGATCACGGGGCGGTCTTTTTCCAGGTGACGCATCGCGCGGCGCCGGATGTACGGCTCGGCGACTTCCTTAATCTCGAGGGCCGTCTGCAGCCGGGTCGGGACGCCGAGTTTTTCGATGGCATCCTGCAGGGCGAGGCCGTTGATGACCGTCGCCAGCATGCCCATGTAGTCGGCCGAGGCGCGGTCCATGCCGGCGGCGCTCCCGGCGACTCCCCGGAAGATGTTGCCGCCCCCGATCACGACCGCGACTTCGACGCCGAGTTCGCGAATCTCGGTAATCTCGCCGGCGAGGTGCTCGAGCGTCTCCGGGTTGATCCCGTACTCCGCCTCGCCCTGCAGGGCCTCCCCCGACAATTTGATCAACACTCGGTCGAAAAACGGTTCCGGCATGGGTAGATCCATCCAGTCGAGTCAGTCGTCGACCTGCTCGGCGACTTCCTCGGCAAAATTCTCGTCTTCAGTCTCGATTCCCTCGCCGACCTCGAATCGTACGAATTCGCGGATCTCGACGTCGCCCCGCTCGTCCTGCAACTCGCCGACCGTCCGGTCGCTGTCCTTGACGAACGGCTGCTCGAGCAGCGTGTTCTCACTTTTCCACTTGCCGATCTTGCCCTCGACGATCTGCGGGATGATGTCTTCGGGTTTGCCCTGTTCTTTCATCTGCGAGGCGTAGACCTCTTTTTGGGCCTCGAGATCGTCGGCCGGGATGGCGTCTCCGGACAGATACGGCGGATCCATCGCGGCGACGTGCATGGCGACGTCGCGGGCGAACTCCTGGATGTCCTGCACGTCGCCGTCGGCTTCGACGTCGGCGGAGACGAGCACGCCGATCTGGCTGCCGGCGTGGACATAGGCGCCGATCTGGCCGCCTTCGTTGGTCAGCCGGGCGAGCCGCCGGACGTTGATGTTCTCTCCGAGCTCCGCGATCTCCTCGGTGACCCGGTCCGGCACCGGCTTCCCGTCGACCTCGACCTCCTCGAGGGCGTCGACCGAGGCGATTCCCGAGGCGCCGATCGCTTCGGTCGCCTCTTCGACAAAGGCCCGAAAGTTGTCGTTGCGGGCGACGAAGTCCGTCTCGCAGTTGATTTCGACGAGCGTCGCTTCGGTGTGCTCGTCGTTCGTCCAGACCTCGACGAGCCCCTCGGCGGCAACGCGGCCCGCCTTGTTTTGAGCCGCAGTGATCCCCTTTTTCTCGAGGTATTCGACGGCGGCCTCCATGTCGCCGTCCGACTCCTTGAGGGCCTCCTTGCAGTCGAGGATCCCCGCATTGGTTCGTTCGCGCAGTTCTTTGACCTGATTGGCACTGATCGACATCCGCTTTTCTCCGTTGACCTGGCAGTGATTCGTGTTGAACGCCTCGATCGGGCGGCGGGTGGCGCACCCGACCCCGCGTCGAGCGGGACCGGGCCCACCCCGCCGCCGGCGTCACGCGCGCTGTTCCTGTTGCTCCGAGTCGCCTTCCGTCGCCTCGGCCTCCTCGGCCTCGTCGGCCGATTCGGCGGCTTCGGAGTCCGGCTCCTCCTGGTCGCCTTCCTCTTCGTTTCGGGCGACACGCTGGACTTCCGGCCCCTCCGATTCGCCGGTCGGGGCGTGGAAATCCTCGGCCTGACGAGCCGCCTCGCGGGCGCTCTCTTCGCGCTTGGCGCTCGCAATCTGCGAGCCGCGAAGGCAGGCGTCGGCGACCGCCGTCGCAAACAGGCGGATGGCTCGAATCGCGTCGTCGTTGCCCGGGATCGGGAAGTCGATGACGCTCGGGTCGCAGTTCGTGTCACACAGGGCGACGACCGGAATGTCGAGGCGGTTGGCTTCCTTGACCGCGATCTCCTCTTTGTGCGGGTCGATGACGAACATTGCACCCGGCAGGTCGTCCATCTCGCGGATCCCGCCGACGTTGTGTTCGAGGCGTTCGCGTTCGCGCTCGAACCGCAGCACCTCTTTTTTGGTGTACTTGGCGTAGGTGCCGTCCTTGGACATCTTGTCGAGCTCTTTGAGCTTCTCGATCGATTTTTCGATCGTCTGGAAGTTCGTCAGCGTGCCACCGAGCCACCGGTTGACCACGTAAAACTGGTTGGAGCGCTCGGCCTGCTTGCGGACGGAATCGCGCGCCTGCTTTTTCGTGCCGACGAAAAGTAGCGATTCGTCGCGTGCCGCCAACTCGGCGACGAACTGGCGAGCCGACTGCCACATGCGGACCGTCTGGCTCAGGTCGACGATATGGATGCCGTTGCGCGAGCCGAAGATGTACGGCTCCATTTTCGGGTGCCAGCGGTTGGTCTGGTGGCCGAAATGGACCCCTGCTTCGAGCAGGTCCTGCATCTGTACTTGCTGCATCGATGACTCCTTGGAAGTTTGTTGGGCCTCCGCGCCCCTCGTCCTGATCGCCCCACCTCGAAGCGGTCGAACCGTCCGAAGCACACGGGGCTGCAGTCCGGGCGCGTGTGTATTTTTGCCGAGTGTGAGTATCACAACCCCGATCCTGCCGCAAGTCGGACACAGTCGGGGGTCGTCGTCCGTCTCGAATTCGACGGAGAGACGCAAGTTCGTCGCGTTGATAGGGGAAACGGGGGCCAAAAGAAACCCCCGATCGCGGTGGCGGTCGCGAGCGCCCGGTCGAGCAGGCCGGCGAGGGGTCGAAGAGGGGCGGGCGCCGAACCGTCAGTTGTTGCCCGACTGGCGGTTGATGCGCTCGGCGACGACGACTGAATCGACGATCGACCAGATGTGGACGACCCAGCCGAGCAGGACGAACCACAGCAGAAAGCACAGGACCATCATCATGATCCCTTTGCTGACCTCGCCGTTGTAGATCTGGCCGGTGCCGCACAGGATGAGGCTCAACAGAAGCGACATCCCCGGCTGATGCTCGGGTTTTTCGAGCTGCTGGTCTCGCCGGTAGCTCAGCGACGCGGCTGCACTTCCGCCGCTGTTGGCTCCGGCCGGTTGGGGCTCCCGGATGTGCCCGACGGCCGAGTAATCGTCGCGGCGCTCGATCAGGCCCGTCGAGTCGGTCTGCCGGGGCGGCGACTGGCGTGCGGCGTCGGGGCGCTCCGAACAGGAGGTGACGACGGGATCGGAGTCGGCGAACGGGTGCGGCTCGCACTGGGCTTCGGACTGGACGACGAGCCGTTCGTCGCCGCAGGTATCGAGACTGGCGTCCATCGCGCCCCGCTCGCGAGTCACCCCGGCGAACGGCTGGTCGGCGCGGGAGACGACGCCGGTGCCCGAGGTGGTTCGCTCGTCTTTGCGGCGCTCCTCGTGACCGGCGCGTCGAGGCTCCTGGCGGTGCCGTTCGGACGCCCGACCGCCCTGTCGGAGCGGCTCGGAGCCGTCCGCGCCGGACTCCTCGCGCTCGACGACCGGTCCTCCGCCGACCGATCCGGTGCGCTCTGCACCGGTGTCCGCCGACGGTGCCTCGACCGTGCGGTTCGGGGAGTCACTCTCCGCCTCGAGCGGTCCGTCGCGCCGAGTCGGCGCCACCGGTTCCTCGGCGTCGAGTTCGTCGACGGTCGCCCCGCCCGGACTTCCCGCCTCCCAGGCGTCGGCGCCCGCCGCGGTCGAACCCTCGCCCTCCGCCGTCGCTTCGCCGTCGACGCCGGTGATCCGCTCCTCGCGCAGCCGGGAGATGCGGTCGGAATCTCCCCGTGCGACGTCGGCCACCCGGTAATACAGATTCCCCTCGCGATCCGAGTCCAGCTCGAGGACCCCGCGCTCGAGCAACTCCTCGAGCATCGGTTCGGCCTTCGTGCTCGGAATGCCGAGATAGTAGGCCACCGAGGCGGTCGTAATCCGGACGTCCGTCTCAAAGGCCAGCTTCAGGATGTCTTGTTCGAAATCTGCCACTTCCATGGTGTGCTCACCCTTCGGAGGTCGGTGGCTCGACGCCTCGCACCGCCTGATGCCGTGTCCATAACGGACGAGTGACCCGGATTTGTTCCGTTCACGGCGAATTTGCCCGACGCGCACGCTCGTTGTTCGATGTTACCGCAAACCGCGAAGGGAGTGAAACACTTACCGATCTAGTCGACGAGACATGCCGGCTCCGCGACGAGGATACTGCCGTGTAACCTAGGCAGGGCCTCCCCGAGTTCAAAAGTTGCCCCGTCGAGTCGTTCGACCCGGTCGGCGCCGTGCACGAATGGCTCGAGATCATGCAGCGGGAGGCGAGACGCCGAGGTGGCGTAATGGGTGGGAACGACCAGGCCGGGGTCGAGGCGACGACACCACTCGAGCGCCTGGGCGGCCCCGATCGTATAAAAGCCCCCGACGGGCACGAACAGCAGGTCGGGCCGGCGGATCGCCGGCGGCAGGCGCGGCCCGGGGGACTGGCCGATGTCCGAGGTGTGGACCACCGTGTAATCGTCGACCTCGATGGCGAGCACGTCGACCGCTCCGCCGAAGCGTCGCCCGCCGTATTCGTCGTGATCGAAGCGATGCCGCGAGAGGCCGAACGCGCCGCCGGGGCCCTCCTCGAGCCGGGTCGGCGTCGGGCCGGGCATGGCTTCGACGGCGCTGTGGTCGGCGTGCTCGTGGCTGCAGACGACGTACTCGGCGCCGACCGGAATCCGCCCGTACTGCAGTTTCCCGCCGAGCGCCCCGGGGGCGTACGGGTCGACGATCAGGCGTTCCCCGCTCGAGGCGGCCAGCCCGACCGCCGCGTGTCCGAAATACGTCACCGTCGGCATGAGCGCCCGTGCTCCGGGGGTCAGTCTCGCGGATCGAACGACGACTCCTCGCGAAGTTGCTCGAACAGCTCGCGTTCGCGGTCGGTCAGATCCTCCGGGACGTCGATGCCGAGCCGAACGTACAGGTCGCCGCGCCCGCCGGAGTCGTCGGGAAGCCCCTTTTCTTTGAGGCGGAGCTTCCGTCCGCTCCGCGAACCCGGCGGCACTTTGACCGTCACTTCGCCTTCGACGGTCGGGACCTCGACTTCGGCCCCCAGGGCCGCCTCCCAGGGGGCGACGGCGAGGTCGGTATACAGGTCGTATTCGTCGACCTCGAAGTCCGGGTGCTCGGCGATGTGCACTTCCAGCAACAGGTCGCCCGAGGCCCCGCCGCCGGCCCCCTGTTCGCCTTCGCCGGCGAGCCGGATTTTCGACCCGTCGGTCGTCCCCGGCGGGATCGTCACCGTGTAGGTTTTGCGGTCCCGAATCGTTCGCCCGTCCCGGGTGTGCTTTTCGATCGGCACGGCGACCGTCCGCTCGCGGCCGTGGTAGACGTCTTCGAGCGTCACCGTCACCCGCGCTTCGTGCGAGCGCCCTCCGGCCGCCTGTCGGTCGCGCTGCCGCCGGCCGCGTCGGGCTCGCCCCCCTGCCGCCCCGGCTCCCCCGCCACGCTGCCCGTCAAATTGGTCGCCGAAAAAGGCCTGGAAGAAATCGCTGAAACCGCCCATGCCACCGGCGCCCCCCTCTGCGCGGCCTCCCCGGCCGCCTCCCGGAGCTCCCCCGCCGAAGATGTCCTCGAACCCGCCGGCGTCGCCCCCGATGTTGACGCGCACGTTCTCCCACCCCGGCGGCGGATTGACCTCCTGACCGCGCTCCCAGTTTTGCCCCAGCCGATCGTATTTCTCGCGCTTTTCGGGATCCTTGAGGACCTCGTAGGCCTCGTTCAACTGTTTGAACTGCTCCTCGGCATCCGGGTCGTCGTTGACGTCCGGATGGTACTTGCGAGCGAGTTTCTTGTAGGCCTTCTGAATCTCTTCCTGTGAGGCGTCTCGGTCGACGCCGAGAACCGAATAATAGTCTTCGTATTCCACTCCCACGATCCAACCTCGTGATGCGTACCAACTGAACCGATGCTGCGGCGAATCTCGACGAATCATCGACGCCGACGCCGTCGTCGGCATGGATTGAAGTTAACGCGAACCGTCCGCACCTCAACCGCCCGGCTCGGCCTCCTCTCTTCGAGCCGCGAGCCGGTCGACTTGGGCGGCGCACCGAGGCGAGTCACTCCGGCGGCGGGGACGAGTCGCCTCGGCTGGCACGCTGCTCGAGCCAGTGGCCGACGGCGACGCGCTCGAGCAACGGGATTTCCTCGAGCGCGACAGCGAGCAGCGTCTCCGGGGCCAACCGATCCCCCTCGACTCGAAACTCCACCTCTCCGTCGGCCGTGGCGACCCACCCGCCGTCCCGGGATTCGACCCGCCAGGTGACCGGGGGCTCGCGCTCGCGAGTCAACTGCCAGCCCTCCTCCGTGCGGGCGAATTCGCCGATCCAGGTCGCCTCCCGGTCGAACACCGCCCAGCCGTCGGCCGTCCGCTCGATCCGCACGCCGCGGTCGACCGCCCAGACGTCCGGTTCGATGCGCCGAAGGCTCACGGCTCGATCCGCGTCGAGTCGGCGAAGCTGAATCTCGCGTCGCTCCCCCGGCCTTCCCGCGTCCGCCCTCGCCGGCTCGCCGCCGTCCCCCTCCGCCCCGAGACTCTGGTCCCCGTCGGTACGGATGTAGCCGACGGGTTGAAAATCGGCGTCGTAGACCTTCACTCGCCGGGATCGCAGCCGGAATTTGGCCACCGGATCTCCGCCCCGCTCGCGGACGACGACCCGGTCGCCCTGCGCGTTCCAGCGCTCGCTCATCGGTCCCGGGGCCTCCGAGCTCTCACTCCCCGAATCGTCGCAGCCGGCGGCGCCGAGCACGACGACGGCGAGCACCACCCGTGCCAGCACGCGGCTCACTTTGCGAAACGGCATCTCACCCAATGTCGATTCCGTGGTCGCTGCAGATTTGGTCGAGCAGTCCGTTGACGAACCCGGGCGTCGACTCTTCGCCGTACGTCTTCGCCAGTTCGATACACGCGTCGATGGTGATGACCGGGAGGATGTCGCTCTCGAACAACTCCCAGGCGCCGATCCGCAGGATGTTGCGGTCGACCCGGGCCATCCGCGAGATCCGCCACTTCGGGCTGACCGCCTGAATGCGCTCATCGAGCATCTCGATCGCCGAGCGCACCCCCTCGACCCGCCACTCGACCAGCTCCCAGCTTTCGTCGATCTCGTCGTCGACCGCCCGTACCAGATCGCGCGCCGTCTCCAGGGCCTCCCCCGGCTTCTGGTCGGTCATGTCGATGCCGAACAACACGAGAAGCGCCCCCTCCCGCCCGCGTCGCTGGCGATGGCTCGACGGCTCGCTCATCACTCGTCCATCCGTTCGTAGAGATTGGCCATCTCGATCGCCGCCTGCGCCGCCTCGACGCCCTTGTTGCCCGCCTTCGACCCGCTGCGCGCCATCGCCTGCTCCATCGTCTCGCAGGTCAGCACCCCGAAGGTGACCGGAACGTCGGCCTCCCGCCCGACCTGCCCGATCCCGGCGCTCGCTTCCGAGGCGATATAGTCGAAATGCGGCGTCTCCCCGCGCACCAGCACCCCGATACACACCACGGCGTCGACCTCCCGAGTTTCGACAACGCGCGAGGCGACCTGCGGAATTTCGAAACTCCCGGGACACCGAAACAGCTCGACGCTCGTCTCCTCGGCCCCGTGGCGCTCGAGGGTCTCGATCGCCCCGTCGATCAACGTCTCGGCAAAACGTTCGTGCCACCGCCCCGCCACGATCGCGAATCGCTTGCCGGCGGCATCCATCTCGCCCGTGTATTCGGTCGGCATCGCTGACTCCTGGTCACACATTCAATTCGCGGTGATTCCTGCCTCACTCCGACGCGTCGGCCCCGTCGCTCCCCGGGATCGGCACCTGGTCGACGATCTCGAGGCCGTCGCCGTCGAGGCCGAACGGCTTTTTGGGGCGGTTCGTCATCAGCTCCATCGCGCCGACTCCGGTCTCGGCGAGGATCTGGGCGCCGATGCCCAGCACCTTCAACGACTCGCGCGGTTGGTTGACGTTGTCGCGCTCGGTGCGATGCGGACGCGTCTCACCGCGGTGGATGTAGTGTTCGACCATGTCCAGGGCCGTCTTCGGCTCGTGGTCGAGATACACGATCACTCCCGTCCCCCGATCGGCGATCTTTTCCATCACGCGGCCGAGTTTGCCGGTGCAAGTATGAGACGGACGGCGCATGAAGGTATCGAACGTGTCGCACCGGTGCTGCACCCGCACCAGCGTCGGCTCCCCCTCGGTCGGCTCCCCGCACACGAAGGCCAGATGTTCCATGTCACTGACGTCGCTTCGGTACACCCGCACCCGCCAGTCTCCCTCGTAGGCGGTCGGCAATTCCGCCTCTTCGACACACTGCACCAGACTGTCGTTGCGGAGCCGGTATTTGACCAGATCCGAGACCGAGACCATCTGCAGGTCGTGCTCCTCGGCGAATTCCTCCAGGTCCGGCCGCCTCGCCATCGTCCCGTCCGGGTTCATGATCTCGCAGATCACCGCCGCCGGTTTCAGCCCCGCCAGCCTCGCCAGATCGACGCTCGCTTCGGTCTGGCCCGTCCGCACCAGCACACCCCCGTCACGAGCCCGCAGCGGAAAGACGTGCCCCGGCGCGACGATGTCGTCCGGGTCGGTCTCCTCGTCGACGGCCACCTGGACGGTCCGCGCGCGGTCCGCCGCCGAAATCCCGGTGGTCACGCCCTGTTTTGCCTCGATGCTCACGGTAAACGCCGTGCCGAACTGGCTGGCGTTGTCGTCGCCCTCGACCATCATCGGGATGTCGAGCGCGTCGAGTCGATCACCGGTCATCGCCAGACAGATCAGGCCCCGCCCGTGCTTGGCCATGAAATTGATCTCGTCGGAGCCGACGTGTTCGGCGGCGACACACAGATCGCCCTCGTTTTCGCGGTCCTGGGCGTCGAGGATGATGATCACTTCCCCCCGCCGGGTCGCCTCGATGGCGTCTTCGACTCGTTCGATTGCGTCATTCATGATCGTCGTCCATCCGTCCATCTGGTCGGGGGAACTGGTCGGCTCGGGCCCCGGGATCGCCGTCGAGGAGACGCTCGACGTACTTGCCGAGCATGTCGCCCTCGAGGTGGACCTTCCGGCCCGGTCCGTACTCGCCGAAGCGCGTCTCGGCCAGGGTGTGGGGCACGAGCGTCACCTCGAAGTCGCGGCCCTCGAGGGCGTTGACCGTCAGGCTCGCGCCGTCGATCGCCACCGCCCCCTTGTCGATCAGCCACCGCTCGAAACCCTCCGGCACCCGGAGGCCCAGCACCAGCGAGTCGCCGTCGCGTTCGCGCTCGACGACCTCGCCGACGGCGTCGACGTGGCCCTGCACGAAATGCCCGCCGAGCCGGTCGCCGACGCGCAACGCCCGCTCGAGGTGGACGCCGTCGCCGACTTCCCGGGCGTTCAGGCGGGTGACATCGAGCGTCTCGGGTCCCAGGTCGGCGAAAAACGCCCCCTCCTCGAGGGCGGCCACCGTCAGGCAGACGCCGTCGACGGCGACGCTCTCGCCGATCTCGAAGGTCTCGAGCCCGAGATCCGTCCGAATCCCGAGGCGTCGGCCCGGCGCGTCGCTCGACTCCTCGATCTGGACAATCCGCCCGACGTCTTGGATGAGCCCGGTGAACATCTCTCGCTCGGCGGTCAGGACGTGGCCAGGTGGCCGTGAATCAACAGGTCGGAGTCGAGCCGCTCGACCTCCGGATCGGTCAGTTCTCTCGCGCGGCGCATCTCCTCGAGCCCGGCCCCGCGGTTGGGACCCGGCGCCGCCGCGCCCCCGAGCAGCTTCGGCGCCACGAACGCGTACACGTAGTCGATGTGCCCGCCGTCGAACAGGGAGCCGATCAACCGACCGCCGCCCTCGACGAACAGCCGGACCAGCCCCCGCTCTGCGAGCGCCTCGAGCAGCGGCTGCAACTCGAGCCAGCCCGCGTCGCTCTGCTCGATCGCCAGAATCTCGATGCCCCGTTCGCGGAGGCGCTCGGCCCGCGCGGCGACCTCCGCCTCCTCGAGCCGATCCGCTCCGGCAGCGACGATTGTCTCGGGCGCCGACTCTCCGCCGCTTTTCCGCTCGCGGTAGACGTTCGAGTCGAGCGGCGCCGCGAGGCCCCCATCGAGGACGATGCGCGTCGGATCTTCCCCGCCGTCGACCCGACACGTCAGCCTCGGGTCGTCGGAGATGAGCGTGCCGGTCCCGACCATGATCGCATCGTAGCGGTCCCGCAGTCGGTGGACGCGTCGACGCGCCTTCTCGCCGGTCACCCAGGCCGAATCGCCCGAGGCGGTCGCGATCTTGCCGTCCAGCGTCATCGCGTACTTCACCGACACCCAGGGCACGCCCTGCTCGATGTACTTGAAATACGCCTCGTTGACTCGACGGGCCTCCCGTTCGAGGACCCCGACGACGACCTCGATGCCCGCCTCGCGAAGCTGCCGGACGCCCTCCCCTCGCATCCGCTCGTCCGGGTCGATGACGCCGACGACCACTCGTTCGACGCCCGCCTCGATCAGCGCGTCCGTGCACGGCGAGGTGCGTCCGTGGTGGCGACACGGCTCGAGGTTGACGTACACCTCGCTCCCTTCGGCCTCCCCGTCGAGTTGGTCGAGTGCGGCGACTTCGGCGTGCGCCCGCCCCGGCCCCTGGTGGTGGCCGGTGGCGACGAGCTCGCCGTCCCGAACGATCACACACCCGACCAGCGGATTGGGATGGGTCCGCCCTCGGGCCCGCTTTGCTTCCCGGATCGCCCGCCGCATCCATTCGCGATGTCGACTCGACTCCTGTTGGGAAGCCATCGGGCGAATCCGGCTCGAAAAAACGTCGGTTGCAAAGAGCTACGCGCAGCGGGTCGCTCAACGATCGGTGTCGTCGAGCTCCTTCAACTCGGCGAGAAATTCCTGGAGTTCGCTGAACCCCCGATAGACGCTGGCAAATCGGATGTAGGCGACGGGATCGAGATCCCGAAGCTCCTCCGAGATCGTCGATCCGATCCAGTCGCTCGAGATCTCGCGTTTGCCCAGCTCCATCAGCTGGCTCTCGAGGCTGTCGACGACGCTGTCGATCTCGCCGACCGAGATCGGCCGTTTCGTGCAGGCAAGCTCGAGCCCCGCGCGGACCTTGCTCCGGTCGTATTCCTCGCGACTCCCGTCGGATTTGACGATGCGTGGAAAGGCCTCTTCGATCCGCTCGTAGGTGGTAAACCGCCGCTCGCAGTTGCCGCACTCGCGCCGACGACGGATCTTTTTGCCCCCGCTGGAGGTTCGAGAATCGACGACGCGGTCGTCGAGATGCTCGCAAAACGGGCAACGCATCGGTGCCTCGGCGGCTACCTCCAGCTCAGTATTCGCCCCAGATTTCGATGATCTGCTCGGCCTCGTCCATGCTGTTGGTCTGGTAGTGGCCACACTCCGGGCAGACCCGGTGGGGGCGTTTCGGCGCATAACAGCTCGGGCGGGGACAGAACCCGACCTCGGGCTCGTCGAGCTTGTCTTTGTGGGCTCGGCGCGAGCGGGTCTTGGCCTTCGAGGCGTTGTGTTTGGGAACAGCCATCGTCTACTCCTTTGTGCAAGCGGAAACAGCTCGGAAAAAGCTCGGGTAAAGCTCGAAATAGATCTGTCAGGCCGACTCGTCGCCCTGGGATTCGTCCTCGTCGTCGGACCCCTCGAGGTCGATCTCCTTGAGCGGCCACCAGCGCAGATCGACCTCGTATTCCTCCAGGCGGTCGAGTGTCTCGTCGCCGACGTGTTCTTCGTAGGCGGCGTCACACTCGTCGCGAAGCTCCTCGGGGCACTGCGGCCACTGCGGGAGTTGCAGCGTGATCGCATCGCGGATGAATGGCCGCAAGTCGATCGAGTCACCCTCGTAGTAGTCGACGTCCAATTCGTCGACCTCGAGTGCGACCTCCTCTTCGCCACGGTACATCTCGTCCCACTCTTCGCGGGGGACGAGCTTGAAATCGAGCGGTGCACTCACCTCGAGCGGCCGTTCGGTCAAACACCGACCGCAGGTGTACTCGAAGCTCGCCTCGACCTCGCCGGTCAACACCACCGTCGCCCGGTCGACGAAGGCCGTCAGGTCGAGCGTGAAATCCTCCGGCTCGACGAGGCGGTATTCGTCTTCGAACGCCTCGAACAGCTCCTGCAGTTCGTCTTCCGACGGCGAGACTTCCAGCTCGTGGCGCTCCCCGGTCAGTTGGTCGAGATCGAACTCGAAGGTGGACATCGTCTCGAAATAGCGGGGTTTGCGGGGCGTGTTCGACGGTCGACCGCCCGAAGACCGAGTCTGCGACGGCGGACGCTACACAGCAGTCCCGGGCGTGTCAACCGGAACGGCGAGCCCGTCACGAGTATTTCAGCCGGGCGAGAAACGATCTGCCCACGCCCACTCCCGCGGCTCCTCGAGCACCTCGAGCATCTCCCCCTCCGGCGTCCCCTCCTCCGGGGCGTGGTCGTACTCCCAGCGGGCGGTCAGTGGCAGCGAGACGAGGATGCTCTCGGTGCGCCCGTCCGAGCGCAGGCCGAATTTCGTCCCCCGGTCGTACACCAGGTTGAATTCGACGTAGCGGCCGCGCCGAAGCTGCTGCCAGCGCCTGTGCCGCGCGTCGAACTCCATCCCGGCCCGCCGCTCGAGGATCGGACGGTACGAGGGCACGATGGCGTCGGCGGCGTCGGCGACGAACTCGAACAGCTCGTCGGCCGGGCCGTCGTTGAGATCGTCGAAAAAGATCCCGCCGACGCCCCGGTGTTCCCCCCGGTGGTCGATGTAAAAATACTCGTCGCACCACTGCTTGAACTCCGGGTAGTAGTCGGGATCGTGGCGCTCGCACACCTCGCGGAGCGTCTGGTGGAAGTGGCGAGCATCCTCCTCGAACAGATACGCCGGCGTCAGGTCCGCCCCGCCCCCGAACCACCAGCTTCCCGGCTCGCTGCCGTCCCCGCGCTCGAAATACCGGTAGTTGGCGTGGAAGGTCGGCGCCATCGGGTTGTGCGGATGCATCACCAGGCTCAGGCCCGCCGCCCAGAACGACAGGTCGTCGATGTGGGTTCCGCCTCCCATCTGGCGGGCCGCCTCCTCGCTCAACTCCCCCTCGACGACCGAGACGTTGACCCCCGCCTTCTCGAAGACCCCGCCCTCCTGCAGCACGCGGCTCCGCCCCCCGCCGCCCTGCTCGCGGGTCCATTCGTCGGTCTCGAACTCCCCGCCGTCGATCTCGGCGAATGCCTCGCAGATGGCCTCCTGGCGGGTGTGGACCAGCTCTCTCATCTTCTGGCGCATGCTCGGCTCCTCGTCGCGCGTCACTGTTCGAGTCGTCGGACTTCGCGTCTGAGTCGGTGTGCGGTGTTTTCGATCCGCCGGACGTACTCGGCGTACTCGGGGCTGCGGCCGGCGAAAAACGCGTGGTGGTTGAGGTAGACCAGATAGCCGGCCATCGCAAAGTCTCCCCGCCGGGCCGCCTGGTGGATGCGCTCGATCGCCTCGCTCGTCTCCCGGTCGGCCCGACGGGCGATCGAGCGGGCGGTCTCCTCGGCGAGTTCGAGCAACACGTCGGCCGTCGCCTCGGCCGGGTGCCCCTCGAGCGGCTCCTCGCGGCGAATCTGCCGGATCCGATCCGCCTCCTGCTCCCACCGGTCGGCCGTGTCGAACAGGTTGTCGTAAAAGTCGGGAATCCGATCGACCTGCTCGACGTAAAAGTCGTACAGATCCTCGAACGCCCGGTCGAGGTCGCTCTTGAGGCCGCGAAGCCTCCGCCCCTCCCACCACTGCTCGAGCTTTTCGGTCAGCCGGCCCTCGACAAAACCCGTCAGAAGTTCGCGCGGGTCGAATTCGGCCAGGTCGTCGAGGTCGACCGCGATCTCGGGCGAGGCGATCCGCCCCTCGGCGCGCACCCCCGGCACCCGTCGCGACTCGCGCATTCGCCGCTTCTCCCCGACCGTCCGATCGGCGAAATGCCCCAGGGCCTCGTCGGCTCGCCGGCGGCTCGCTCCCCCGTCGCGCCGCACCAGGGCGCTCACCTCGATCGACGAGCCCTCCCGCTCGCGTTCCCCGACCGGCAGCAGCTTCCTGGCCCGGGTCTCGAGCGTCGGGATCTCGCGGCGACTCCCCGTGTCGGCTCCCGCTCGGTAAAACTCCCGGATCGCCTCGACCGAATCGTCGACGTACTGCTGATACGATCCGTGCGACTCGACGACCGCCTCCAGGCGCCGGTGCGCCTGATCGACCTCCTCGGCCGTCGCCGGCAACAGGTCGTCGTGGCGCATCAGCTCGAGCGCAAAATCGCTCGCGCCGAGATCCCAGAAGACGTCGAACACCGACAGATGCCTCCCGTCGTGCTGGCGCTCCTCGCGCAACCGCTCTTTGAGCCGCCGCCGGCGCATGCGCCGCACCGCGTCGACCGCCGCCTTCGAGACGCCTCCCCCGGCCAGCACCGACAGCAGTATGACGATGACCGTCGTCGGGTCCATCGGGACTCTTCGGACCTGCGGAAGGATCACCTATATCGATACGGCGCGGGATCGAGCCCCGCCCTCGCGCCACCGTCGTGCCTGCGAGAAGATGCCTTCGACCTCGATCGCCCGAATGCCCAGCCCTCGACACCGCCAGGCGGCGGACCGTTCGCCTACGAGCCTCCTCGGGTTGCTCGCGGCGTGTGCCGTCGTGTTCGGCGCCTGCCACACCCGCCAGGCCTCCCCGTCGGTGTGTCTGGCCGGCGCCAAATCGACCGCCGCCGGCCAGTGCCGCGCCCAGCGGGCCCCCGTCCACCGCATCCCCTTTCGACGCGGCTACGAGACGAAGGTCATGCAGGCATATCACGGCTACCGAACCCATCAAAAGGACCTCGCTTTTTCGGTTGACTTCAAATGTGAGCCCGGCACGCCGGTCACCGCCTCGCGCGGCGGCATCGTCTGGGCGGTGCGCGGCGATTCGAACCGCGGATGCGCCGAGCCGACATGCGTCGACGAGGGCAACTACGTCGTCGTCGACCACGGCGACGGCACCTTCAGCGAATACCACCATCTGCAACGCCACGGCGCCCTCGTCGAACCCGGCGAGCAGGTCTGTGCCGGCGAAGTCGTCGGGCTGTGCGGCAACACCGGCTACACCACCGGGCCCCACCTGCATTTCGCCCTCACCGACGTCGCCCACCGCACCGTCCCGGCCCGTCTGCCGCGCGGCCGGAACGATCGCTTCCCGTTCGTCGTTCCCGACAAGACCTACGTCTCTCGAAACGACGTCTCCGGGCCGTGCCGCGAGACCGACTACTCGTCGCTGCCGGTCGACGCCTTCGCCCACCAGGGCATCGAGCTGCGCGACTCCCTGCCGATGGTCGTCGAACGCGGCGCGACCCGGTCGCGGCTGGCCGGCCGCTATCACGGCGACAAGGCGCAGGTCGCCGTCCACCGCAAACCCGTCGAGGGCGGCGACTGGATCGACGAGTGCGTGGCGGTCGACGAGGAGGGTCGCTTCGAGGCGGCGCTTCGGTGGCCGAAAGACCGCCTCGAGTCGGGGCTGTACTGGCTGATGCTCACCGGCGCCGACGGGGAGTGCCGTTCGCCGGGCTGGGCCTGGAGCTATCGGGTGCGCGTCGAGTAGGCACGGGCGCGGTTGCACGTCGTCTGCCATTCGACTATCAACCGGGGATTCGTCCGTCCGACGCCCCTGCCCGACGGCGGGAGCGGCCTGCGCATCACCGACCAGCGACCCGAGGCACCTCGACCATGAGCGAATACCGTCCCGACGAGATCGAGCCGAAATGGCAAGCGTACTGGGAGGAGGACGAGACGTTCGCGGTGCGCGACGACTCCGACCGGGAGACCTTCTACGTGCTCGACATGTTCCCGTACCCCTCCGGATCGGGACTGCACGTCGGCCATGTCGAAGGCTACACGGCGACCGACATCGTCGCCCGCTTCAAACGCCTGCAGGGCTACGACGTGCTGCATCCGATGGGCTGGGATGCGTTCGGACTCCCCGCCGAGCAACACGCCATCGAGACCGGCGAACATCCGCGCCGGGCGATGCAGGCGAACGTCGAGACGTTCAAACGCCAGCTCAAATCCCTCGGGTTCAGCTACGACTGGGACCGCGAGATCAACACCACCGATCCCGATTACTACCGGTGGACCCAGTGGATCTTTTTGAAGCTGTTCGAAAACGACCTCGCTTACATGGACGAGGTGCCGGTCAACTGGTGCCCGGAACTGGGGACGGTGCTGGCGAACGAGGAGGTCATCGACGGGCGAAGCGAGCGCGGCGGCCATCCGGTCGTCCGCAAGCCGATGCGCCAGTGGATCCTCAAGATTACCGACTACGCCGACCGTCTGCTCGAGGACCTCGAGCTGCTGGACTGGCCGGAGCATCTCAAAGAGATGCAGCGCAACTGGATCGGCCGCTCGGAGGGCGCCGAAGTCGAGTTCCCGGTCGCCGACGACGACTCCGAGGCGACGATCGAGGTCTACACCACCCGCCCCGAAACCCTGTTCGGCGCCACCTACATGGTCCTGGCGCCGGAACACCCGCTGGTCGACCGGCTCACCAGCGAGGAGCGCCGCGAGGCGGTCGAGAAATACAAGCAGCAGGCCGCCCAAAAATCCGAGCTGGAGCGCTCCGAGTTGCAGGACGAAAAGACCGGCGTGTTCACCGGCGGTTTCGCCGTCAATCCCGTCAACGACGAGAAGCTTCCGGTCTGGGTCGCCGACTACGTGCTGATGAGCTACGGAACCGGCGCGATCATGGCCGTCCCCGGCCACGACCAGCGCGACTGGGAGTTTGCCCGCAACCACGACATTTCCGTCGTCGAGGTCGTCTCCGGCGGTGACGTCGGCGAGGAGGCCTACGAGGACGACGGCGAGATGGTCAACTCGGAGTTTCTCGACGGGCTGCCGGTCGACGAGGCGAAATCGAAGATGATCGAGTGGCTCGAGGAGCACGACGAGGGCGAGGGGGCCGTCAACTACAAGCTCCGCGACTGGCTTTTCAGCCGCCAGCGCTACTGGGGGGAGCCGTTCCCGATCCTGCACCTCGAGGACGGCACCATCAAAGCCGTGCCCGACGAGGAGCTTCCGGTCGAGCTGCCGGAACTCGAGGATTTTCAGCCGACCGAATCCGGCGACCCTCCCCTGGCGAAGGCCGAAGACTGGGTCGAGACGACCGACCCGGAGACCGGCCGGCCGGCGCGCCGCGAGACGAACACCATGCCCCAGTGGGCCGGCTCGTGCTGGTATTACCTGCGGTACCTCTCCCCGCACCTCGACGAGGCGCCCTGGGAGGAGGCAACCGAGAGCGAGTGGATGCCCGTCGACCTGTATGTCGGCGGCGCCGAGCACGCCGTCCTGCACCTTTTGTATGCCCGCTTCTGGCACAAGGTGCTGTACGACTGCGGCCTGGTCTCGACCAAAGAGCCGTTCCAGCGCGTCGTCAACCAGGGGATGATCCTGGGGCGCACCTACCGCTACGGTGTCGACGAGGATGGCGAGCCGGTCAGTTTGGTCGACAACGACGAGGTCGAGGGGTGGCGCCGGGAGGTCGTCGCGCCGACCGACGTGCGCTGGGAGGAGGAGACGCCGATGCACCCCGAGCACGACGTCGAATTGTCGGTCAGCACCGAAAAGATGTCGAAATCGACCGGCAACGTCATCAATCCGGACGAGGTCGTCGACGAGTTCGGCGCCGACACGCTGCGCACCTACGAGATGTTCATGGGGCCGATCGAGCAGGACAAACCCTGGGATCAACAGGGCGTCGTCGGCGTGCACCGGTTTTTGAGCCGCGTCTGGCGGCTGTTCTGCGACGACGACGGCCTCGCCGAGCGCGTCACCGACGCCGAGCCCGGCGACGAGCTTCGGGCCGAGCTGCACAAGACGATCGAGACGGTCACCGAGGATACCGACGACCTCCGGTTCAACACCGCCATCGCGGCGATGATGGAGTTCGTCAACTATCTGTACAAACAGAACGAGGTGCCCCGCTCGGTCGTCGAGCCGATGACCGTCATGCTGTCGCCGTACGCCCCGCACCTGGCCGAAGAGATCTGGGAGCGGCTCGGCGGCGACGGCTCGGTCGCCTGGGTGCAGTGGCCGGACTACGACGAGGAGCTGACCCGCGAGGAGACCGTCGAGATCGGCGTGCAGGTCGGCGGCAAGACCCGCGGCAGCATCGAGATTCCGACCGACGCCGACCAGCAAACCGCCGTCGAGGCGGCCCGGGAGCACGAGACGATCGCGAAATACCTGGAGGGTGAGTCCTTCCAGCGCGTCATCTACGTGCCCGGCCAGATTCTGAATTTCGTGCTGGAGAACTGACCGGCACCTCTCCGCCCGGTTGGTCGAGGGGCGGACGATATGCTAAGACACGCAGATAACGACCCGATTTTTTTGTGACAATTCGCGACGCGAAACGGCGAGGGCCACGATGGCGAGCAATATCGAAACCGAATCGGTCGAGGAACTGAAGGCGCGTGAACGCCCGAAGGACGTCGCCGAACGCACCACCGAGATCGGGTCGACCGACTGGGAGTCGCTCGATCTCGACGCCGAGGAACTCGTCGAACTGTACCGGCTGATGTACCTGTCGCGCCGGCTCGACGACGCCCAGGTGCGGCTCAAAAGCCAGCAAGAAACCTTTTTTCAGATCGCGGGCGCGGGCCACGAGGCGGCGCTGGTGGCGGCCGGCGAGCACCTCGAGGGTGGCCACGACTGGTTTTACCCGTACTACCGGGATCTGGCGCTCGCAGTCACCGTCGGCGTCTCCCCGCTTCAGGTGCTCGCTCAGGCGGTCGGCTCCTCGGAGGATCGCGCCTCCGGCGGCCGCCAGATGCCCCACCACTGGGGCGACCACGATCTGAACATCGTCAGCCAGGCCTCCTGTACCGGCACCCAGATCCTGGGCGCCGTCGGAGCCTCGGAGGTCGGCCGCATCGTCCAGCAGGTCGACGACCTGACCGGCGACGACGTCGCCTTCGAAGACGACGAGGTCGTCTACGTCTCGATCGGCGAAGGCGCCACCTCCGAAGGCGAATTCTGGGAGGGCGTCAACCACGCCGCCAACAACCGCCTGCCGGTGATGTTCATGGTCGAGGACAACGGCTATGCCATCAGCGTCCCGCGCGAAGTCCAGACCGCCGGCGGCTCGATCTCGAAGGCGACCAGCGGGTTCGAGAACCTCTTCATCACCGAATTCGACGGGTGTGACCCGCTGGAGAGCTACGAGAAGGTCGGCGAGGCGACCGACTACATCCGATCCGGTCGCGGCCCCGCCCTGGTCCACGCCCACGTGATCCGCCCGTACAGCCACTCCGTCTCCGACGACGAGCGCACCTACAAGACCGAGGCCGAGCGCGACGCCGAAAAGGCCCGCGACCCGCTCGACAATTACCCCGAGTTTCTGGCCGACGAAGGGATCGCCTCGGAGGAGGAGCTCGAGGAGATCCGCGACGAGGTCGACGCCCGCGTCCAGGAGGCCGTCGACGAGGCGCTCGAGCTCCCGGAGCCCGACCCCGAGAACGTCGCCGATTACGTGTACACCCCGGACACCGACGGCGACCCGACCAGCGCGCAGTTCGACACCGACCCGAATTTCGATGCGGATCGCTCGAACTGCACGATGGTCGACACCCTCAACGATACGCTGTTTACCGAGATGCGCCGCGACCCGCGCATCGTCGTCTTCGGCGAGGACGTCGCCGACGCGACCCGAGAGGAGAACCTCGAGGAGGTCAAAGGCAAAGGCGGCGTCTTCAAGGTCACCCACGGCCTCCAGCAGGAGTTCGGCCGCGAGCGCGTCTTCAACAGCCCGCTCGCCGAGGCGAACATCGTCGGCCGCGGGATCGGCATGGCGACCCGCGGGTTGAGGCCCGTCGTCGAAATCCAGTTTTACGACTACATCTGGCCGGCGATGATGCAGATGCGCAACGAGCTGGCGAACATGCGCTGGCGCTCCGACAACCACTTCGACGCCCCGCTCGTCGTCCGCGTCCCGATCGGCGGCTACATCTCGGGCGGCCCGTATCACAGCCAGTCCGGCGTGACGCTCTTCAGCCAGACCCCCGGCATGCGCATCGTCATGCCCTCGACCGCCGCCGACGCCGCCGGGCTGCTCCGCACCGCCATCCGCTGCGACGACCCGGTCCTGTTCCTCGAGCCGAAACACCTGTATCGCCAGACCTACAACCGCACCGACGCCCCCGGTCCGGACTACATGATCCCGTTCGGCGACGCCCGGACCGTCCAGGAGGGCTCCGATCTGACGATCCTCACCTACGGCGCCACCGTGCAGCGCTCCGTGCAGGCCGCCAACAGAAGCGAGGCCGACGTCGAGATCATCGACCTGCGCAGCCTCAGCCCCTTCGACTGGGAGACGGTCTCGTACTCGGTCAAAAAGACCAACAAGGTCATGGTCGTCTACGAGGACAACCTGCAGTGGGGCTACGGCACCGAGATCGCCACCCGCATCGGCGACGAGCTGTTCGAATACCTCGACGGCCCCGTCCAGCGCGTCGGCGCCAAAGACACCTTCGTCGGCTACCACCCGAACCTCGAGGCGGCGACCCTGCCCGACTCCGACGACATCGGCGAGACGATCGACTGGCTTCACCGGTACTGACGCCTCCCCCGGCCGGCGCCTACCGGCGACCACGCCGCCCCGCGCCCACCCGCCCGATCGTTGCAAGGGCTTCCAGCCCTTGCTCGTTGCCAGACCTTCTAGGTCTGGCACGCGCGCGCCCTCGCCCACGGCTAGTCGATACCGGCGGCGTCGCAGAGCCCGAACGACGTCGGGCAGGAGGCAGGCCCGCCGCCGCCACCGAAAAGCCCCACGATGTCGTTGGCAACGAGCGCGCCGCTGACGAGCGGGCCGCCCTCGATCCCGGCCGCCGTTTTGAGCATCGTGCATGCATACGAACGAAGAGCGTTTATCTGGAGGTTCTTGAGCCAGTCCGGGATCTCGTCTCCGCTCTCGAAGTTGCGCGCCCACTCCACGGCCGCCGTGGCGACGTTGAACATCTTGCCGACCCATTGAAGACGGGCGGCGATAATGCTGAAGGCGGGATTCAAATTCGGCGCGCTGAGCGACATGATTCCGAGCTGGACGCCCAACATGTCGAGGGTCTTCGAGCGCTGACATCCCTTCGTGGCCGCCGCGGTTCCTCCACCCGTGCCGTCGGGCATCACGGCGTAGCTCTCGCCGGTCTCGGCGTGGATGGCGAAAAAGCTGAACGGCCGCCCGTCGGCCGGTACGGCGAGATACCACTGCTCACCGTAAAAGTCGGTCAGCCGCTCCCAGCGCTCGCGTTCGCTCTCGGTCAGCAGCGGAAACGTATAGGTGAAATCCCGCCTGCTCTCGGGCGGCAGGACGGTCAACTCCTCGCCGTCCAGCAAATCGATCGTGCTGGTGGCGATCGGCTCCCCCTCTTCGGTGAACTCGTCGCTCGAGAACGCCTCCCCCTCGGCGACGGCGACGCCGATCGAACGCTCGAGCGTCGCCTCGGCAGCGTCCAGCTCGTCGGAGGCCCGCGGCACGACCGCGGTCTCCAGGCCGGCCAGCGGCAGAATGTCGAAGGCGAGACGCTTCGCGTTGGCGCTCGGGTCGAACCGCTCGACCGTCAGCGACGTGCGCAGTCCGGTCGGGTAGGTGCGAGTCCCGTCGGCCGTCCGCTCACCGATCATCGGGTCGGCGATGTGAGGCGCCGGGTGCATCGGTGTCCCGCGCGATTCACTGAAAGCCTCGAAAATGGCCTTGGCCCCGTCGCCGTGCAGGCCGTCGATGCGTTCCTCCCCCGACAGAAGCGACTCGACGTAGTCGGCCCCCCAGGTCCCCAGCGGCGGTTTGCCCGCATCGAACGCGTAGGTGATCGTCCCGAAGAGCGTCGTCAACACGTCGTCGGCGAACGCCGTCTCGTCGAAGTCGATCTCGTCGGCCCGGCGCGCACCGGCCAGATGCCGGGTCACCTCCCGGTCCCCGACGCGCACCGTCGTGCGTAGCCGGGCGAAGGGCATCGGGCAGTTCGAGACGTCGGGGGAATCGGGCACATCGTATTGCGCCGTCGCCTCGACCCCCGATTCCGGTACCCCCACCCGGACCTCGCGACGGTCCGGCCCCTCGATCGGCACCGTGTGGCGAAACCGGTAATTGTAGGTGTCGTGGCGCTCCAACACCTCGAACAGTGGCGGCCGAATCTCGTCGACCTCCCGCGCCTCGGCGACGTGACCGCCGCTCAACCGGGCCATCAGGTCGGCGTTGTCCTCGGCGAGCGGCCCCACCCCGATGACGATTGTCGGAACGCCGTCGCGGATCGCACGACGTTTTTCGTCGGTCATCTCGTCAGTCGGGTCGGCGTCGCTGACGAAGACGATGACCGTCGGCTCCAGTTCGTTGCCCCTCGCGATCGACTCCCACAACGGGCTTCCGTCGGGCCACGTATCGACGGCATCATCGCCCTGCTGTTCGAGTTCGGTCAGTGAGTCGGTCCAGATCTCCTCGCCCGGGTCGGGAACCTCGGAGTGCTGGGCGATCGCGTACTCGGCTCGCGGAAAGTCCATGTCGGTCTCGTCGGCGAGTGTCACCAGGAAATCGATCGTCTCCTGGGAGCGAAACTCCTCGGGGACGCTCGTCGACGTATCGATCACGAACAAGACCTTCGGTGCCGGTGCGACATTCGACTCCAGTCGCGCCCCCCTCGGCTCCCCGGTGTCGCTCACCTCGAAGGCGCTGCCGGGCAGCCCGGCCAGCGAATCACCTGCGGCGTTGGTCGCCTCGACGTCCGTCCTCACACACGGGAAGTTCCGGGCATCCACTCTCACATCGAGCTCCGCGATGTCCGCCGCCGACACCTCCGCCGGCTCTCCCTCGAGCCTCCGGTCGCCCACCCGAAAATCGCTGCCGTCCTCTTCGATCGGCCGACCGTCCATCGTCAGCGGATCGCCGACGGCCGTCATCTCCTCTTGTTGCTCGTCCGACAGCGCGTCCCCCCGGGCCGTCATCACCGGCACCACGGTCCGGATGTCACGCAGGTGTGTCGTCGCCGCGTGCTGGAAGTCGAGGTGACTGGCGAATGTCAGCTCGAGGCGTCGACCGGCCAGATCCGGGCCGTTCCACTCCCCCTCGACGGCGGTGATCCACTCCTCCGGGTCGTCGGCGGTCGCCAGTTCGACCGCCACCTCGATCGGGATCAGCCCCTCCGGCGCCGGCACGTCCCCGGGAGTTGGTCCCTCCCAGCTTGCGTCGAATTCGGCGTTCGGGTCGAGGGGATTGAGCACGTGCGTCTCTCCGTCGAGCTGCAGCTCGACCAGGGGAAGCTCGAGCTGGTCGACCTCCGGGGCGGATTCGGCGCCGAACTCGTCGGGAAGTACGGCCAGCAACTCGCCGACCAGCTCGTCGGTCTTGGTCTCGTGCTCGTCGGCTCGCTCCTCGACGCGACTGCGCCGGTTGTCGAATGAAAATCGGTCGCCGTGAAATCGGTCGGGATCCCCGTCGCCCTGCTCTTCGACGAGCTCCGGGGCGGGACGAAACGCCGACGACCATTGCTCGTAGCTCGACTCCTCGAGTTCGATATCCGAGACGTGCTCGATCGGTCGGCCGAACATCTCGTCGATCAGCTCGTCGGTCGACCCGGATGGCGCCCACGGGCCGATCGTCCGCGCGTCCCACTCCGCGACCTGATATAAAAGTGTCAGCAGGTCGACCTTCTCGCGCGGCGTGCCCATCCCCGAATAGAGAGTCGCCCTCGGCCCCCATCGCGCCCGGGTCGCCAGGTTCGCATACGAAGGCCCGTCGTTGGGCACGGCCGCGATCTCGTCGCGCACGAACTCGAACAGCGCCGCCGCCGCCTCCCGGCGCGAGATCTCCGGATCGCCGGTCGCATCCACAAGCTCCTGGGCGCGGGCCGGCAGGCTGTCGCTGCTCCCCTCGAACAGGTCGTGGGCGCGGCGGAGCGCCTCGAAGTACCGCTCGTGGGGCGGCAGATCCTCGAAGCCTCCGCCATCGGCATCCGGACCGCCGTCCGCATGGCCATCCGCCGCCGAGACGTCGGGGGCGACGTCGGCCATTCCGGCGTCGGTCGCGTCGGCCGGGCTGCCGGCCTCACCGGAGCCCTCCGACGGACCGCCGCCACAACCGACAGCGAGTAGAGAGACGAGTCCCAGTCCCCCGACGACAGCCGGGAGGAGGCGAACGACATCACGGATGCAATTCATCGGGTCACCTTCCTTCGGGCTCGAGCACACGGGCTGCATCTTTGCTCTCCGGATCACGGCGCGACGGCCGCCGGACAGCGAGCCGCCGTACCTACGGTCAAGAGATCTTCGATCGGTCCGCGCAGCGACTCGGGCGCCCCCTCGAGCGTCGGGCCGAGTCGGCTGACGTCACTGCAAAACTGCGAGCGCGTCACGCCGCGTCGGATCGCCGGCGTCCACCGCGCGAGGCGCGTCCCCCGGGTCGCGAACGGCTCGTCGAAGACGACGCTCAGCGGCGAGAGATGCCGGTCGACCGCGCCGTCGGGCTCGGGCGCCCCCCGCAGCGTCGCCAGTTGCGGCCAGGCGACATATGCGAGGTCGTCGCGGCGGAGCCCGAACTCCCCGACCACCGGATCGGCCGCGTCGTGTCTCGTACTGCCTCCCGGCGCGACGAATCTCACCCGCCCGGTCGCCTCGTCGATCGCCCAGAACGCGACCAGTTGGCCGGTCCACGGCGCGACGATATGCCAGTCCTCGTAGCCATCGAGCCGCTCCGACCAGCGGGCCGCCTCCTCCGACCCGACCGCCGAAAAGGCCTCCGCCGGCTCCCGATCCCCCGTCGGCAGAACCGTCAGATCGAGGCCGAAAAGCCGAGTGGCCGGCGTCGTGCCGGTCGCCGTCGCGTCGGCCAGCCACTCGGGGGCGAACTGCCGGGCCTCCCGCGTTGCCTCGAGCGTGCGCCCCCGAAGATTCCGGCGCATCCCCTCGACACCCGGGTCGATCGGCTCCGATTGCGACGCGAGCGCCGCGATGTGCGCGTCCGCCAGCTTTCGGTCGTACAGGCGCACCTGATCGAGGCGCCCGACGAAGTTGTCGGCATCCTCCTCGTGCCCCCGATCCCCGGCCTGCCCCGTCTCGGCGTGGCTCCCGACGACCGCGACCCGCGGCTCCCCGGTGCCGACTCCGGGGTCTTCCCAGCGAAAATAGCTCCGCTCGTCGACAAATTGCCCGTCGACATAGACGCTCGCGCGCCCCTCCTCGGCGTCGTAATTCCCGCAGACGTGGTGCCATTCGCTGACCGTCACGTCCCCGCCGTCCGCGACGGCGCTGTACCCGTCGCCGGAGACCAGCTCGAATTGGAGCTGCCGGTACTCGCTGATTCGAAGCCGGTAGTACGCATTGTCCCCGACGGCGAAGATCGTGCCGCCGGCCTGCTCGTCCGGCAGCCGAACCCACGAGCAGATCGCGAAGTCGTCCACCCCGCCGGGCGTCTCGTAGACGAGATCCTCGGCGAAAAAGTAATCGTCGCCGTCGAGCTCGAGCGCCGACTCCCCGACCTGCCCCGGAGAGGCGAACGTCGGCGCCGGCCCCCCGGCCTGGAGGTCGTGTGCGCCCGTCGCGTCGCCCAGATCCCCCTCGAGCGCCCAGTCCGCCCGCGGCTCGAGCGCCGGCGCGGCACCGGGGTCGAAGAAGGTCTCGACGTCGGTGACCGGTAGTTGCTCGAAATGCCGCGCCGCCTCGCCAGTCTGCGAGTCGAGCCAGCGCGTCGACACCCCCACCCGCAGGCCGGTCGGGTAGCTGCGGGCCTCACCACTCGTGCGCTCAGGGGCCGCGGGTCGAGCCTGCCGCGCCAGCGCCCCGCCGGCCGCCGTCTCCAGCTCGTCGATCGCCGCCAGTATCTCCTCGGCGCCCCCGCCGACGAGCCCCTCCCGGGCGGCGCGATTGTCGAGCATCCGGCCGACGTACTCCCGAAGCCAGACGGCGGGCGGCGGCGTGTCGGCCTCCACCTGGAGGGTGGTCCGACCCGCCAGCAACTCCGTCACCGTCGGGGCCTCGGAGATCCGGCGCGGGTAGGCATCCTGGTCGGAGGGCTCGGCGACGACCCGGTCGACGCGTCGCTCCCCGCCCTCGACCGTCATGCGCATCCGCCGAATCGACCCGAGACACTCGAGCTTCTCCTCCGCCGCCGGCACCCGGTAGTCGACCGTCCCCGAGGCGCCATCGGCTCCCCCGGCGGTCAACTCGAGGGTGCGCTCCCGACCGGCGTCCGGGCGCGCCTCGTAGGTCCACCGGTAGTCGGTCAGCGCACGCTCGAGGAACGCCGACAGCTCGGGTTCGATCTCGTCGACCGCCTCGGCCTGCACCGTCGTCGCCATCGCGTCGCCCTCGAGCGCGTTCATCGCCACGGTGTTGAGGTTCCCGCCGACTGCGAGCATCAACGGCGCGGCGCGGCGCATGGCGGCGCGTTGAGCGCGCGAGGGAGAGGTGGAAGTGCGGGCGGCGGTCAGCATCACCACCGCCGATGGGTCGACCTGCTGCACCTGCGTCAGCGTTGTCCACGGGTCGAGCGTCGTGTAGCCGCCGGCCTCGTCGATCGTCTGCCCGATGTCCGTGGTCCACTCGCCGGCGGCGGTCCGCCAGCCGACCTCGAAGGTCTCGTCGACGTCCTGGGCGTGGGCGATGGCGAAGGCCGCCTCGGGATACTGATCGCGGATCGACTCGCCGAGCGAAGCGAGTTGCTCGACGGTCTCGGCCGTCGTGAACTCCTGGGCAGTCCAGCGGTAGGTGTCGATCAAAAACAGGATGCGCGGCTCGTCGACGGTGTTCGACCGCAGCGTCGCCGCCCTCGGCTCACCCCCTTCGCTCAATCGGAAGCTCTCGGCCGACAGGCCGGCCAGCCGGTCGCCGCCACCGTCGCGGACGTTGGCCTTCAGGTCGACGCACGGATACGACCGCGCGTCGACGAACAACTCGATGTCGGAGGGCGCCCGGTCCGACTCCGGCCCCTCGGGGTCGACGCGGCCGAGCCCCGTCGAAAGCTCGCCCTCTTGCTGCTCGACGACAAACCCGTCCGTCGTAAAGGGGCTCCCCGAGACAGTCTCCCGCTCGCCTTCCCACGGACCGACCGCGCCCCGCCTCGTCACCAGCTTCGGCGCGTAGGCGTCGACGTTGCCGATCTCGGCGGCGGCCCGCTGCTCGGTCGCCGTGTGCGAACGAAACGCGAGCTCCAGGTCGGCACCCGCGATCTCGTCGGCTCGCCACTCGCGCTCGAGCACCGGCGTCCACTCCCCCGCCCGGCCGGGATCTTCGAATGCGAGCCGAAAGGAGACATCCAGCATCCCCTCCGGCTCGGGCGCCGCCGACAGCGAACCCGTCGCGTAGTCGTCGCCGAATTCGGCCCCCGGCAGGAGGGGATTGACCACCCGACTGCCCTCCGGCAACTCGACGCGAACCAGCGGGAGGCCGGAGTCGGTCTCGAGCGGATGCGAAGCGGTGCCGAGCGTCGGCGGGAGGACCTCTTCGAGGCGGTCGGTGAGCGTATCGGCCACCATCTCGGTCGACCGCTCCGAGCTGCCGCCGCCCGCGGAGCCCCCGGCGGCCGGCTCGAAGGTCTCCTCCCAGGTGGCGAGCTGCTCGTCGCTCGCGTCGAGTTCGAAGCCGACTTCGACCGGCTCCCAGAACATCTCTCGCAGCGTCTCCGGGGTCGGCTCCTCGCCCTCCCCGCCGCGCCACGGCCCGACGACCTCCGCGGTGTAGCCCGCCCGCTCGAGCAGCTCGGCCAGCAGGTCGGCGTTCTCGCGCGCGGTCCCGAGTCCGGCCCGCAGCGTCGCCCGGGGCCCCCACCGCACGCGGCTGACGAGGTTCGTCGGCGAGCGGCCGTCGTCGGGGACGACCGCGATCCGGTCGCGAACCAGCTCGAAGAGACCCTCCGGATCCTCGTCGGCCACGAGCCGCTGCGCCTCCGCCGGCAGGTGGTCGGGACTCGCTTCGAGCGCCTCCTCGAAATCCGAGAGCGCCTCGAAAAACTCCTTGGCGCTCCGCCCCCCGGCGTCGATGCCCACCTCCCGCTCGGTCGCATCCGTCGCATCCGACGCATCGGTGAGTCCCGTCCCCGCGCCGACGCCGACATCGGCGTCGACTCCGCCCGCCGCATCGCGCGAGCCGGGAGCACTTCCCCCCGACGCCGCATCGCCCCCGCAGCCGATGCACCCGACCGCCGCCAACCCGACGACCAACCCGAGCGCACCGAGCCGCCCGCCGCGCCACTCCATCTTCCGTAATCCCGCAATCATACCCGACCCCTATCCCTTTTCAGCCACACATCCACTCGCCACGATCGGACCACCACGGGCCCCTCGGCCGACAAGCCCCGGCATCACAACCATCGAGGCGCCTCGCGCAAATATCCATGCTCCCGCGCATTCAGATATTGTGAACAACCTGTCTGAATTCTTCCCGACAATAGCAGGGAGACACGTCCCCCACAACCCGCCTCGCCATCACGTCGACCCCGCCCCGACCTCCCACTGTTGCCCCTCCAACCGGACCCACTCGAGCCGCCGATTCCACTCCATGGCCAGACCATCCCGGTCTGGATCACCCGCCGATCCCGCACTCTCCGACCGACTTCTGTGGCCAGACCATCCTGGTCTGGATCACTCGCCGATCCCCTTCCGTGGCCAGACCATCCTGGTCTGGATCACTCGCCGATCCCCCGCTACTCCTCCGCACCTTTGACCTGCGCGACATGACTCATCGTCACCACCCCGATCCCCCCAACGAGATTGCCGGCCGTCACGATACCCATCACCGCGAAAAACTCCCCGAACCCCACCTCCGCGCCCAGCGCGATCCCGAACAACACGTGCAGCATCGTGACGACGACGTGGTCGAACGACCCGAGCGCCAGCAAAAACCCGACGACGTACGCCAGCACGATGCGGCTGAGCGTGCTTCCGGCGCCCGCCAGCAGAAACGACAACAGCGCCACCAGTGCTCCCCCGCAGATCGCCGACATGAATTCGGTCCAGCTCCCGCTGGCGGCGACACTCTCGGCAAAGCCCGTGAGGGCGGCTCGGGCCCCCTCCGGGAGGACGCCTCGATACGAAAACACCAGCACGAACAACGCCCCGCCGACCAGGTTGAGCACCAGGGTCAGTCCCCAGAGTCGAAACGTCCGGTACAGGAGCCTCCCGGTCTCCTCGCGCGCAAACACCGTCGCGATCGGATCGAAGAAGTTCTCGCTGAACAGCTCCGCCCGACCGACGATCAAAAAGACCACCCCCACCCCGAACGCCAGGGCCCCCGCCACCTGATCGAGTTCACCGAATCGGGACGGGACCGCGCCGTGCACGAGCGCGAGAGCGACGATCCCGAAGACGATCGTGAAGCCGGCGATGAACGCCGTGGCGAGCAACTCCAGCAGGGTCTGATCCAGCCGCCGCTTCCCCTCCTCGACGGCGCGCTCGAAGATCTCGGCGGGCGACGGGGCATCGGCCATCGATGGAAAAGCCGCGAGAGGCGCGATTGGCGAACATCCTGTTCGACCCGACCCGCGGGACCTCTCAGCGAGCGCCACCTCACCCGAACCGAGCGCCGGTCCCCGGATCGCCTCCCGATCGTAGACACCCGCGCCGTCGCTCAACCGCCCTCCCGTCCCCGCCGCCCCCGCGCATCCCTTTCTTGATGACTCGCCGACCCTCCTCGCTCCGACCCACTTACGTAGCCAGACCAACCTGGTCTGGTTCCGCGCCTCCTACCCCAGCGGCTCGAATCCCTCCGGATCGTCGGTCGGCAACATGTAGTGAAACCCCTCCTCCCCCAGCTCCTCCCGCAACCGCTCGACCACCGGCTCCCACTCGTCGTGCGGCCCCGGCACATACATCGGCTTGCCATCCCGCCCCAACGGAATCGGCTCGTCGACGCCCGCGTAGTCCACATCCCCCAGAAACGCCTCCGCCACCTGGACCGCCGACTCGATCTCCAGCCCCGCCTTCTGACTCCAGGCCACCCCGTGCTCGAGAATCCGGGCCGCCAGCTCGACCGAAATCTCCTCCGTCCCGCTATCCCGAAACATCTCCCGCTCGATCTCCCCCGCTTCCCCCTCGGCGATATCGGGCTCGAACAACCACTCCTTCAGCCCCAGCACGCCGAGGTCGACCAGCATCACCGCCATCGCACACTTGTCCTGCGGCTTACGCCGCACCACCACGATGTTCGCCCACCCGTCCCCTCGCCAGCCCCTCGAGACGAGACACCGCTCGACCGGGTACCGCGCCAGCTTCCCCGCCTTCTTTTGCTTGCGCCGCACCGACCGCGGCACGAGCCGCCGCCCCCGACCCATCCGCTCTCGCCGCAGCTCTTCGACCTCCTCGTCCTCCAGATACACCGCACCCTGCGTATCAGACTCTTCCATCGGAGTACCCTTTCATCTCGAGTCCAAACCAGCATCCCTCTACTTCCGAGCCTCACTGGATCCTTTTCTCAAACATGGCTATCAAATGCCACCGGAGAACGAGAAGGAGACCACCATGCCACTCGCAGGCCACCGTGTCCCGCTACCGCCCCCACTGGCGTCAGGCCAAACACGTCCTCGCTGACCTCGCCAAAAACCCCGACATGCTCCCGAAATCCCCCGACCTCGAGGAGGCCTCGATCTCGGTCGTCGACTGGGAGTCCGTCACCCTCGGAGACCCCGCCTACGACCTCGCCATCGTCTCGCGCGGCCACCGCAGAGTCTTCAAAACCGACGGCCAGCGCCTCCCCGAACTCGTCGACGCCTACAACGACCGCGCCGACGCCCCCGTCGACATCGACCACGTCCGCATCTGGGAGCTGTGGCTGAAGGCGAAGTTTTTCCTCGAGACCTTCGAAGACGAGGGCATGTCCGCCCACGCCGAACAGAAGATGAGCAACTTCGAAGCCGTCCTCCGCCGCTGCTGATCTGTCGCCGGACCTTCCCCCGGAATTGTTGCTACGCCGTCTCGGTGTCGCTCTTTCGGGGGCTTCGAGCCCCCCATCACTCCCGGCTCTGAAACCGGTCCGCCCGCACCCCACACGCCGGCGCACCCCCCTCGCAGACGGCCAACCCCTCGCGGAAAGGTCATTGCTCGCCCCGTCCAGGCGAGTTACCGGTATCGAGGGTTGAATCCTCTCCTGACCCCGCTATCATTTAACTCAGTTAAAACGGTCTGTTCGATACGACATGGATCCATCCTCTAAACGACCGAATATTGCCGAGACCGTTCGACATCGAGTGGAGAACGAACGGTGGCGAATCCATCCCCACGCCGAAGACCGAATGAATGAGAGGCACGTCGTACGCCCGGAGGTTCGACAGATTCTCTCCTCCGGATGGTGGAAACCCGATTACGACGAGTGGAACGAGGAACACGAAGCCTGGAACTACGCGCTGGAAGGCTACACGGTCGACAACCGAAGGTTGCGCGTTGCCGTCGCCTTCGATCCAGACGACGAAGCCATCGTCGTGACGGTCGTCGATCCAGAAGCACGAGGTTTGTGATGGAGACACGCGTCCAAGACGAATATATCGATCGGAGCCTCGGATTCCCCGTCAAAATTCGGGATGCCCCGATGCGCAAATTTCGGGGGGACTGGATACTCGACGTCGAACCGAACCTCCTGGAGACCCGAGTCCTGTGGCAACTGGTGACCGGCGAAGAACCGCTGACCGGCAACCATATCCGATTCATCCGCCACTGGCTCGAGGAAACCCAGCAACAATTCGGTGAGCCTCTCGAGGTTTCGGGGGCCGCCGTCTCGAAATGGGAAGGCCGGACCGACCAACCGACGGGCATGAAAAAAAGTACGGAATTTCAAATCCGCATGCGGGTGGCCCGGGAACTCCTCGACCAGCCCGACTCCCCGACCAGCGCTGATTTTCGAGACGTCTACGACCAGACCTCGAGGTTCGATCCCGACCGCGCTCCCCATCCGATCGTCATCGAGCATGAACAGCGGAGACCACCGGAAGAGACCGGCACCTCCGGTTGACCCCCGGATGATTCTCCTCGCGCCCTTGCCACGTCGCGACCTTCGCGGGTCCCCCCTACTCCCCGATCAACCCCAGCAGCCGCTCTCGAATCCCCCGCCACTCCTGCCCCAGATCCACGTAACTACTCGCTGAACTCCGTTGGCGTCCCCTCGCGTTCCGCGAATTGCG
>CAZRLK010000002.1:0-29134 GCA_964600555.1 uncultured Bradymonadales bacterium | reverse complement strand
ACGGCTTCGAGAAAGGCCGACGCCCGCCGCACTGCACCCATGATCGTCTCCTCGACGACGACCTCGGCGAAGCCCGCCACGACCTCGGGGTTCGGCACGATCCAGGAGTGCTCACGCAGGTGCTTGCGCAATCGACCGTCCGCCACTCTCCGACCGACTTCCGTGGCCAGACCATCCTGGTCTGGACCATTCGTCGATCTCCCACTCTCCGCTCCCCTTCCGTGGCCAGACCATCCTGGTCTGGGGTCGCTCTCCCCTCACTTGCCACACCTCGCCCGCCCAGCTACCCTCACACTGCATCCAATATCCGCGAGCATCGCCCCCCTGTCGAGGGACTCGATGAGACGCCGTACCGCCGCGTTCGTCGCCACCTGGCTCGTCTTCGCCTGGGCCACCACCACCCTGGCCGCCGAACCGTCGGTCGTCGAACGCGACCGCCGCCAGATCCGAGCCCACCTCGCTCAGGTCGAGCAGTTCCTCCGCAACCGCGACGTCTCCCATCTCTCCCCCGAACTCCGCGAGGCCCGAGAGCAAAACCTCGACCGGCTCCGCGCCTACCGACAGCGCGGCGAATTCCCCCGCAACACCCACACCAACGAGGAGCGCCCCGTCTTCATCGACCGCGACGGCACTCACTGCGCGGTCGGCTACCTGATGAAAGAGTCCGGCTGGGCCGCCGAAGCCCGCCACGTCGCCGATCGCGAGAACCTCGCGTATCTCCCCGACATGCAGAGCCCCGAGGTCGAGGCCTGGGTCGCCCGGAGCGGCCTGACCGCCCGCGAGGCGAGCCTCGTCCAGCCGACCTACTCGCCGTGCAACGGCACTTGCTCCTGCGACCCCGATCCCGTCTGCGGCGACGACAGCGAGACCTACATCAACGAGTGTTTCGCCCGCAACTGCGGCGGCGTCCAGGAGGTCGAACCCGGCTGCTGCGAGCCGAACGACGAGATCGTCTCCGGCCACGACGACCAGGGCAGCTTCCCCGGAGCCGAGGCCTGTGACCGCGACCCCGACGACCGCTCCGCCGAACTCTGCCCCGAACCCGGCACCGACGCCGACACCGGCACCACGACCTGGTCCGACGCCGGCAGCTCCACCGACACCGACAATCCCGCCGATCCCGACCCCGAACCCGCCTGCTCGACCGCCGACCCGAGCCCCACTCCCCCCCTCTTCTGGACGTTCGCCCTCGTCGGCCTCGTCGCCGCGTACCGGCGCCGGCACTAAACCGCATCGACTCCCCTCCCTCGACGACACGCGGGAGACAACCGACAGTGCCGTCCGCCGCCCTTTCCCCTTTCGCGGCCCTTGGGGCCTTTGCGGTTTCCCGCGAACAAACATCCCGAAAATAACGATCAATCAACGCCAAGCATACCAAATTCCAGGTTGAGATCCCGGACGTACTCGATAGGGTAATTGTACTATATTCACGAGCCCAACACTCGGGACGAACCGGCCGCCCGAGCACCATCTCCGGAGGGTATTCGATGTTCGACGGCGCAGTTGGCTGGATCGACTTCGACGAAACGGAACGCGAGAAGGTCGATGCCGTGATCGACTCGTTCCGCGACCGCGGCACCATCGACGAACTCGGCTTCGGCCGCATCCGCGACAGCTTCGCCGACCTCCTCGCTCCCGGCGTATCCACCATCCAGACCCGTGCCCGCTATTACCTCTTCGTCCCCTGGATTTTCCGGAGGCTCGAAGAGGCCGAGACGCCGGCACGCACCTTCGACCGCCAACTCCGGGCCGCCGAAGTCGACCTGATCGACGCCCTCGACCGCGGCCCCGACGACGACGGGATCATCGGGATCCGCTCCCGGGAAGACCTCACGCGCTTCCCCTCGAGCATCTACTGGAACGGTCTCCGCGACTGGGGCATCCTCCGGTTCGACGGCAGCCGCAAACTCTATCTCCGCCACGTCGACGAACTGTACCGCCATCGCGACTCGGTCGCCTATGCGGACGGGGGGCAACCCGTCTCCCAACTCCCCGACGACCCGTGGCACCCCGGCCTCCCCGACCCGCCCGACGATTTCCTCGACCAGACGTCATTCGACCTACGAACCAACGAGGCTCAATACCTCGTCGAACGCCTCCAGAGCAGCCTGAAACTCCAGGACTCACTGCTCTCCGAACTCTCGGCGCCCGGCCGGCTCCAGGACCTCTCGGATGTCGATTATCCCTGGGAGGCCCCGCTGGGCCCCGACGCACCGGAGAGTCTGCGAGAGACGCTCTTCCACGCAAGGAACTTCGCCATCCTCACCCAGGGGGCGAACCTCGTCTACAACCTCTTCCTCGCCGAAGAGAAAGATGCCCGCCAACTCGAAGACGACCTCGAATCCAAAGTCGACGGATGGCTAAACGCCCGCGTCCAGCCGCTCGATACCGTCTTCCGCGAATGGGACTGGCACGAGCTCGAACGCGTCCTCTCGCGCGCCGCCGGCCACAGTATCGACTTCCAGTCGACCGTCTACGGCTTCCTCGACAGCTGGCGCGAAGCCGTCACGACGGCCGACCAGGCCTCCGATCTCCGGACCGGCGCCGTCCGAAAGCTCGTCCAGCAGCGCGAACATCTCGTGAAAGGGCCGCGCGCCCGCCTCGTCAACAAGAAGGCTCGCGAGAACTGGGACGGTGAATCCGGCACGGCCCTGCAGACGTACCGCTGGCCCCAGGTCCAATCGTTCGTCACCGACATCGCCAACGCACTGGAGTGACGATGCTCGAACCTGACGACCGACACTACTTCTCCGAGCTTCTCTCTCCTCCACCCGGGTTTCGTCTCGAAAAGGCACTCGGGACGACCTACTCCCTGGAGCTCCCGGCGCTTCTGATGGCTCCGGTCGCCCTCACCCGCCGCTCCGTCGACGACGCTGCTCGCATCGGACGCGCTGAGGACGAGTCGAAGACCGATGACGGCGACACCACCACCCCCGTCTCCCTCGTCGAGGCCATCCGCCGTGCCTCCGACCGTATCGCGCTCCTCTGCCAGCGAGGCCGCATCAAAGTCCCGGATGCCCACACTGAACTGTACGCCTTCCTCGACGACGCCATCCTCGAACTCGCTCCCGACAACGGCTCGTTTCACCCGAAGTTCTGGCTCCTCCACTTTACCGACGATGCCACCGACGGCGCCGACGAGGACCGCTATCGTCTCGTCTGCACCTCCCGCAATCTCACCCACAACCGCACCTGGGATTTCGTCGTCGGCCTCCGGGGCGACACTTCCACGGATGCCGGCGCGAGCGCCGCTCCCCTGGCCGACTTCCTCCAGGACACCCTGACACGCGACGGACTCGACCGTGGATCGTTCGACCGCCGTCGCCTCCTCGAGTCCTTCGCCGAGGACCTCCGCGGCGTCACCTTCCAACCCCCGCGCCCCTACGACGAGGCCGATCTCCACCTCCACGGCTGGGACGACGCCTCCCCGATTCTCGACGCCCAACCGGCCGGCGAGCAGTCCCTCTACATCTCGCCATTCGTGACGAGCGAGGCGACGACACGACTGCTCGATCGTACCGATCCGCCGGATGCCGCCACCCTCGTCTCCCGCCAGCAATCACTCGACGAACTCCACGAGGACGTCGGCGAGTCGTGGAGCGAATGGGACCGCCTCGACAGCCACGTTTTGTCGGTCGACCGGTCCTTGCTCGCCGGCGACTCCGAGGACGATTTCGCCGGCCTCCATGCCAAGATCTACGCGACCGAACACGGCGACCGCACGACCTGGTGCTTTACCTCCGCCAACCTCACCACCGCGGGCCTCGGCGGAGGCAACGTCGAGTTCGGCGTCGAACTCCGCGCACCGAGCGACCGCGCCGGCCTCGACGACGTGCTGCGAACCGGCGACGACGACAACATGGGCTTCGGCAACCTGCTCGAACCGTACCACGCCGCCGAAGAGGTGCCGGACGACGACGAGTCGACGGCCGAACTCAACGCAAACGCCTGGCGGGCGTACCTCGCTGACGGTCACCTGACCCTACGCGGCTCCCGGTTGGACGACTCCCGCGAATATGAACTGAAACTCGAGTTCGCACCGGATGGCCCGCCCCCCGACACCCCGCTCACCGACGCTCGTTGCTGGCTCGCCAGCCTCTCCGACGAGGTCGATGCTCGTACGCTCTCTCCCGACGCCCTGCACGACGAGACGACCATCGATCTCGGCCGGGTCTCGCTCCTCGGCCTCACCCCGTTCGTCGCCTTCGAATTGTCGATCGAAAAGCCCGCCAGCCAGACCATCCGGTTTGTCCTCGGCGCCAGTATCGAAGGCATCGAGGCGGACCGAACCGAGGCCGTCCTCGAGCATCTCATCCACAACCGCGACCGGTTCCTGCAGTACCTCCAGTACCTGCTCGCTGATGCCGACGACTACTGGACCACTCGAACACAAACCGAGACGACCACCGGCTCGACCCGAGCGACCCGACGAAGCTCGGCCCGCGTCGAACTCCCCCTGATGGAGGATGTCGTCGAAAAGTGCGTCGCCAACCCGGCGCGCATCTACGACGTCCACTCACTCCTGCAATCCGTCCGGGAACTCGACGACAGCGACGAGATCATCCCCGAGGCCTTCGTCGACGACGTCTGGCTCCCCGTCCTCCGCGCCATCAAACCCGAGTTGACCGATGAGTACTGAAACTGAGGCACGTCCCGACGTCGACAGGCATCTCGAGCCGCTGAAGCCGTTCCAGCGGGATGCGGTCGACTACATCTTCGAGCAGATGTTCGAGGCCGACGACCCGCAGCGACGCTTCCTGCTCGCGGACGAGGTCGGACTCGGCAAGACCCTCGTCGCCCGCGGCCTCATCGCCCGGGCGGCCGACTGGCTCTGGGACCGGGTCGACCGCGTCGACGTCGTCTACATCTGCTCGAACCGCAACATCGCCAGCCAGAACATCAATCGCCTCAACGTCACCGACCAGGAGTCGCGGGCGCTCCCGACCCGCCTGACGATGCTGCCTCTCCGACTGCCCGAGATCGCGGACCGCAAACTGAGCCTCGTCTCGCTCACCCCGGGGACCTCCTTCAACCTCGCGTCCCGCGGCGGCCACTACAAAGAGCGCATGGTGCTGTACTTCATGCTGCGGCAAATCTGGGACCTCGGCCCCTCCAAACGCTACGTCAACGCCCTTCGCTGTGGAAAAGGACACGGTGCGTGGCGAGGCGAGCTGGACTGGTTCGAGGACGAGCTCCGCTCCGGGGCAAAAGAACTCAACGACGAGCTGATCGCCGCCTTTGCCGAGCGCATCGAGCGAGATGCCCGAACGTCGCGCCAGAACGGCGACCCGACTCCCCGGGAGGAATTCGAGGAGGTCGCCGAGATGTACAAAAGCAAGCGAACCACCAAACGACCCTGGTCCCACCGCGACGCCCAGCTCTCGATCGTCAGTCGCCTGCGCGAACTCCTCGCCGACGCCTCGATCGAGTATCTCACGCCGGATCTCATCATCCTCGACGAGTTCCAGCGCTTCAAAAAACTCCTCGACGGCGACGGTGCGGTGGCCGAGCTCGCCCACCGGCTCTTCAACTACGCCGACGACCGCGAGGCCTCCGCCGGCGCCCGGGTCCTCCTCCTCTCGGCGACCCCGTACAAGATGTACACGATGCACCACGAGGCCTCCGAGGAGGACCACTACGAGGACTTCTTTCGCACGCTCGACTTCCTATACGGCGAGGACGAGGCCCGCAAACAACGCTTCAAAAACCTCCTGCGCCAGTACCGCATGCGGCTGCTCGGACGCGGCGAGGCCAACGAAGAAGAACTCGCGGCGATGAAAGCTGAGATGGAATCGATACTCCGGGAGGTGATGCTCCGGACCGAGCGCTTCAAGGAGATCGACGACCGCGAGGGACTCATCCGCGACATCACCGGCGAGGCCAGCCTCGCTGCCACCGACGTCGAACAGTACTCGGCCGCCAGTCGCCTGCGCCGCGACTATGACGTCCGCAACCTGGTCGAGTACTGGAAGTCCTCGCCGTATCTGCCGAGCTTCATGGGCCACAACTACAAGCTCAAACGCCAGATCGACGCCTCGCTCGACGCCGACGACGACCGCGATCCACCCGCCCCCGACACCCTCGAGATGCTCGAGGCAACGAGCATCGACCACGACCGCATCGCCGACTACGAGTCCATCGACCTCGCCAATGCCCGGCTCCGGGAACTCGTCGACACCGCCATCGACGAACCCGACTCCTGGAAGATCCTCTGGACCCCGGCGAGCCTCCCCTACTGGCAGCACCGGGGCCGCTACGAGCAACCGGCCGAGAAGGACTTTACGAAAACCCTCGTCTTCTCGAGCTGGAAGATGGTCCCCGACGTCACCGCCGTGCTCGGCTCCTACGAGGCCGAACGCCGTATGATGGCCGAGTCGGACTACGACTACGACGAGATCGGCCACCGCGCACCGCGACTGACCTTCTCACTCGACGAGGGCCGCCCCTCCGAGATGGCCAGCATGGCCCTCTTTTACCCCTGCATCTCGCTCGCCGACGCCGTCGACCCGGCCGACATCGCCTCCGAGCTGGCGACCGATAACGGACCGCCGACCTACGACGAGATACGAGACGTCGTAGCCGAACGAATCACCGACCTGCTCGCATCCGCCGGCATCGACGTCACCGAATCCGGCAGCGACGACGTCACCGACCTCTGGAAATACATGGCCCGGCTGGATGCGGCCCGCGACGTCGAGTGCGATGACAATCCGGTACTGGAGTGGCTTAGAATCGATGACGAGTCTCCCGCACTGAGAGACCGCCAGCTCTCCCACGAAGGACTCCGGTGGCAGGCGATGGTGGGAGGCGACGGCGAACCGACCGGGTTCTCGACGCACGTCTCCCGCCTCCGCGATGCCTTCGAATCCGACGGACCGCTCTCGATCACACCGCGCGTCGTCGAGCGACTCACCGACGTCGCACTCGCCGCACCGGCCACCGTCACCCTGCGTGCACTTCGGCGCCACACCAATGACCTCTCCGGAGACGATCTCCCGCTACTCCTCGCACCGGCCGCACGCCTGGCGCTCGGATTGCGCCGACGGCTCAACCAGGGATGGATCATCGAATGCCTTACGGCCGACGACGACTCGGCGTACTGGCAGCTCGCTCTCGACCACTGCCGCGACGGCAACCTCCAGGCCGTCCTCGACGAGTTCTTCCACATCACCGTCGAGTCAGAAGGCTGGACGGACTTTCCGGACTGGATCGTTGCCAACAACCTCGCCGTCTACACCGAATCCGTCCTCTCCATCCGACCCGCCTCGCTGAGTGTCGACGCCTTCGACGCCGACGACGGCCGGAGCGACTCGCGCAAGATGCGCACGCACTTCGCCCTCCGTCTCGGCGACGACCAGGATGTGGTCGGCGAGTCCGACGCCTTCCGCGGCAGCATCGTGCGGAAAGCCTTCAACTCCCCGTTCCACCCGTTCGTGTTGTCGACCACCTCGATCGGCCAGGAGGGCCTCGACTTCCACCAGTTCTGCCACGCGATCTTCCACTGGAACCTGCCCGCCAACCCCGTCGACCTGGAGCAACGCGAGGGCCGCATCAACCGCTACAAGGGCCACGTCATCCGCCGCAACGTCGCCCGCACCTTCGGCCTCCCCGGACTCGCCAATTCCCACCACGCCCCCCACGACGACCCCTGGGAGACTCTCTTCGCCCTCGCCGAAACCGAAACCACCGACGACACCTGCGGCCTCCAACCCTTCTGGATCTACGAAGCCGACAAAACCTTCAAACTCCGCCGCCACGTCCCCGCCGTCCCCTTCAGCCAGGACCTCGACCGCCTCGACAACCTCAAATCCGGCCTCATGTACTACCGCATGGTCTTCGGCCAACCCCGCCAACAAGATCTCGTCGACCACCTCCGCACCAAGTACGCCCACCTCTCCCCGACCGAAATCGACCAGAAGGTCCGCGAGTTCTACATCGACCTGTCGCCTCCTTCTTCCGGGGAGCGAGGCACAGAGCATTTGTAGTAAGTACAGCCGTCCGGCAGTTCCACGGCCTCACCAGACAATTACCAACTTGCGTCGAATCCGTTCCGCCCTCGTAGCCCCCGCCCACTTCATTCCCGAAGTCCAAACTGGCGGGTAAGCCGACTGCGATCCAATTCGACCATGCCTTCCAAACTCGCCACGCGAAGTGCCTGATACCCCTCCAAATTCAACACCTCTCGCACGACGGTCAGGAAGGACTTCGCACGGCTCTTCGAGCGGTTGAAAAGCCGGGCGACGGCAGCGAGTGGAAGCCGGTCCCCGTTCGCCTGCAGGTGAGCCAGGAGCTTCGCGATGGCCTCCGCTTCGATTCCGGCACCGTGGCGCTCGAGCTGCTCCTGAAAGAGCTCGGTCTCGACGAGCTGTAGAATCCAGTCGGTATCGAGAGCCGCAACCTCGGAGTCTTCATCCAACAGGTCGAGTTGTGCGGAACCCTCGGAGTCCTCTTCGGCGTGCGTCTCTTCCGCGTCTGGCAACTCGGCTTTCTTGGTCGGCTCTTCCACCCGCCACCAACTCGGCTCGGCCGTCGTCAACCCGGTGAACCCGAGCTCCTCGATTCCCTCCCCATCTCGATCCAAGACCACCAGTGGCGTCACGATCTCCTGAAGACTCGCCCCGCCGTGATACCCCGCCTGCCCTCGAGTGTAGCGCAACTGTTCAGACCAGGCGGCTGTGATGCTCTCCTCCCCGGTCAGCTGCCGAATCATTGGCCCCTCGAACTCACGTTCGCCCTCCACCACTCCCCCATTGCTCGGTCGCCATCGGGCTGACGTCGAGGAGACATCTGCATCTCGATCGCTGTCGGTCTCCCAGACGTGCCCGTGGTCGCTAACGAGCACAATCGTCCGGTGTCTGGCGTAGTCGAGTAGCGATCGAAGAGGCGTCACAGTGTCGACCGACCAATCGACCGACAACTGCTCGGCACCCGACAACTGATCGTCGATCGTATTGATAACCGTCCCCACAACCCGGCGGTCCTCGTTTTCGAGCGCCTCTCGAACCTCTGAGCCGAGACTCCCCCGCCCATCTGCATCCACCTCCGCCTTGTGAAACAGGGGCGCATCCTCCAGTCGCTGCACGGCTCCCAGGTCTCGGAGGCGCCGTGCAAACCCGTCTGACTCGGTCGACTGCTGACCAGACTGGAGTTTTCCCGTCAACAGCGATGCACGCGAATTGCGTGTCGTCGAAGGTAGTGTCGCAAACACCGGCAGTTCGCGAACATCCTCGCCATCGGCCAGCGCAGGAACCCATGCCCCCCAGGAATCGAGTTTCGGATCCGCCAACAAGGCTCGCGAAACGCCCCAGCTCATGCCGTCCATCACGGCCACCAACACGGGTTTTCGCTCAGCGAGAGGGGCAACTACCTCCTGCAACACCTGGTGGATGCCGAGTGCGCCCCGCGGTTCCGTCCGGTCTCGCAACTCGGAGGCAAGAAGCTCCGAGAACCGCTCGTTGAGCTGCTCGCTGTAGTCGAGGCTGCCCCGAACTGCGCGGTCGACGACACGTTGGCCCTCGGCGCCGATGTCGCCCGATGTCAGGCGTTCGCGAAGAAGATCCGCGAAACTTCCGTGTGCAGTGAACTTCCGAGCAAGATCGGCCAACCCGAGGTCCTCGGGTGAGCCCTCATAGTGGTGTTCCCTCTGCTCCAGCCAACAGGCCAGCCGAGCTGCATCCCGCAAGGCCTCGAACGTGCTCGGCTCGGACTGTGCGGCGAAGTGCGTCTCCAGGTCTTCGAGGCGTTCCGACAGGTCGAGGGCGCTGCGTTCCCCGTCCAGCGCATCGAAGACGGCCTCCGCGGTCGACTCGACCCGCGTCCGCCAACCGGCTCGGCTCGCCGGGCTGACCGCCAACAACTCTGCGGCGTCCCCCCCGACCAAATCCGTCAGCAAATCGTCGAGAACTCTCCCCACCTCCCGAATCCTCTCGAGTCTGCCTGCCTTCTCTGGAGCGCCTTCCCCGTTGTCGACGTTGTTTCTCAACTTCAGTCGCTCCCACCCGTTAACGGCCGCTCTCCCCACAGCCTCCATGGCATCTGCCGACGGTTTCTCTCCGCTGTCGTACCTGTCCTTCAGCCGCGTGAGAGCTTCGATCGATGCCGTTTCAGCCTGACCTGCACTCCGAGCCCGCCGAATTGCATCGATCGCCAGCCCGGCCGCGAACGTCTGGAGCCCCGGTGCGGACGGACCCGGTTCCGAGGCTCCAGCCCGGTGTTCTTCCTCGACGATCATGGTCCCGAAGAGTCGTCCCTCCGGGCCGATTTGGTCGGCCAACCGCTCACCGAGTGGCTCCAACACTTCGGAAAATTCGCCGACCAGCGCCGCCACCCCGTCGGGATTGTCGAGCCCCCACAACAACCAGTCCGAAAGGTCTCCTTCTGCCCCATTGAACGAAAGCCCGCTGCGATAGAACGCTCGCCAGGCAGCATCGAGTCCCAACATACCGCTCGAGACCGGTTCGAACTGCCCTTCTCGCGTCGAGCAAACCATCAGGGCTTCACCGAGTGGACGCATCTCCTGGTCGTTACGCAGCCGCGAATCGACCGATGAAGCGCCGAACAGGTGCTGGATCGACTCCCAGGGATCGAACTGCGCAATCTCCGTATCTGCCAGCCGGGCCAACGTGTCGTAGCCAACATCGCTATTCTTCAGGGGCGTCAGCAACGCCAGTCTCTCGGTCATCTGTCCCCCGTCCCGCTCGCCATTCCCCGATACCGAGGACTCGGCGGACTCGAGGGCGTCGCGAATCGCCAGCTCGGACGGGGCTGACCGCAGCCGCCACTGACAACCGGCCGCCTCGACCCTCTCGACGGGCAGCTCCCCGCCGTTCCAGTGAAAGGCGTAGACCCGGGCGTCTGGACTATCGCGTCGTGCCTTGGCGAGATGAATCTTGAGTTCGCGTTCCGTCAACGCCATCGCTCAATTCTCCTCACCGATTTCGAGCACTCGGATCGAGATTTCGAGCTCTTCATCACTTCGTCCCTCGAGTGTGTCTTGGATCCAACTTGTCACCTCGCCGACCGCCGTCCCAGCGTTCGTCTCGAGGGTATCATTTGCAATCTCCGTTTTCCCTTCCACCGGCGGAGGAGGCTTCGGCGGGTCGATCAACACCTTCAAGATTCGCTGCTCGATCTCCTCGAGCTTGGCGATTGGCGTCCCATTTTCAGATGCATGCAGCACGTCCCGCGCTTCGTCGAGAAGGCCGTCCAGCGACGCCGGCCGTTCGTCCATGTCCGCCAGCTCATCGAACATCTCCCACCGGACGCTGTTGAGCGTTCCCAAAATCGATTCCGCCCCCCAGAAGCTCTCGTGGACGCGGGCGTAGGCATCTCCGTCCAACTCGACATCGGAGACTCGTTCCAGTCGCTCCGCCGCTTCATCTGTATCCATCGCGTCGATCAACTGACGCAGCTGATCGGCCGTCTTCCAGCGATTCGTCCGCCGCACCTGCTGCTTTTCCATTCCCAGGTGATTGGTCGCTTTCAGTATCAACTCGTCGCGAATCTGCCGCGCCGCCACCGCATGCTTTTCGGCTGTCTCACGCATCTCGGCCGCCAACCGCTGAACACTACGGGCGTTGCACATTTTCGGCGGATCGATATCGAAGATCTCCGATGCCACCTTCCGAGCCGCCTCCCAGGTCGCCTCATCCGGCATCCGGCGGCGAGCCAGTTCGTCAGAGCCACGAAGATCACCGGGCGAGGGGTCAGTCAGCGTCTGGCCGCCCCGCTCCACGCCCATGTCCTCCATGTCGGCATAGGTCAGCACCACCAGGTCCATCAGAAGCTGGGGCAGCCCGGTCCGCCCGTCGGCTGGATCGAGTAGGTCGTATACATCGCCGACCTCCAGACCCTCTTCGGTTTCCAGCTCCCGCTCGATTCTCACCGACCAGTGGTTGCTGTGCGAGAACCGTGTCTCCCCCATCTCGCCGAGTTTCAGCGGTTGAGCAAACTGGCGAAGCCGGCGCCGCAACTGATGGTCGTCGACGCGATAACTGTTCTCCTCCGAGTCGATCGACCCACGAACGATACGATGCATCTCGGCAACCTGCGCCGGCCGTAGCCGCTCGTCCGGCAGATCGAAGGCCTCCGGATACTTGGTCCCGAGAGCATCCCGAGCGATCGCATCGAGGGCATCCGGAAACTCCTGACCAAAGGGCAGCTCCGGGTCGTGTCCCGGCGCAAGCGATTGAAGGTGCTCCACCTCGACCGACAGGTCCAGCAATTCCGTATGAGCCCCGCCCAGGCCATAGGCCGTATGCAATGCGTTGTGGAGACGCGTTCGAATCGCATCGCGATTGCTCTTCAACTGCCGTTTGGCGACGGGCCGATCGTCGGGCCGCAGATCCGAGGCGTACTTGTCGAAGTGATTGAGGACGTCATCGATTCGCACCAGGCGCCCCAGCAGACGCTGGCCATCCATCGACAGGAACGTCGGCAGCCAGGCGACCGTGTCGGTCCCCTCGTACTGGTCGCGAAACTCGTCGATCCGCAATTTGTCGTCGCGCGCAGAATAGTCCGGCTCGTCGAAGGGATAATCGACGAGAATCAACGGCCCCTCGTTGACCGGCCGCATCTGCTGGAAGCTCTGCTCGCGAATGTTGCGGTAGGCGACCTCCACCTCACGGTCGTCTCCTCGCCACGCCAACGTGTAGGTCGTCCGTAGGTCCCGCCCCTCCTCGAGCCCCAGCCATTCGTACAGACACTCCTTGATCTTGCGCCGCCGTGCCCCCGGATTGTCGCTCGGCGCCGCCGCCTCGATGAGGGGTTCGATGTCGACCCCCTCGAGGCGCAACTCGACCGTCTGATTCGGCGGATCGTCGAGGTGAATCTCACCCACCTCGGTCGACCAGGTTCGAAGTTTTTGAAGGAGTTGGCTCTTCTCGGCTCCGGGAATCGGTGCACTGATCGTCCCGTGGTTGAGAGCCAACAACCGCTCCGGCGTCATGTTCTCGAAGACCTCGAGTTTCGGGACGAGCGCCGCCACGAGCAACGTATGGACGAGCCGCAGGTCGTTGTGGAACGGCCCCCACCCCGGATCGCCCGGCTCGATCTCCTCCTTGTCGACCTCGTGCTCCCGTTCGAGCATCGGCACCAGCGAGAGCTCGTACAGGTCCTTCGCTGAGCGGAACAGACGCTTTTTGACGGGATCGAACGGCTCTTCACCTTCGGCCAACAGCGGCCAGAGGTCGCCAACCGGGATAATTTCGCCGAGCTCCAGCCGGTCGCGGTGGCGCATCAGCAGCGCCTGCATGATCTTCAACGCCGTACGCTCGCGCTGCAGCTCGTTCGACAAGACGACGAGCGCACGCATCAACGCGGGACTGAACGGATAGATTCGCCGAAAATCCTCCTTGTCGTGCTGGCTGGTCTGCATGACCCGCCGCTTCTGACCATCGAGACTCTCGAAGACGTCATCGAAGGATTGCTCGATCAGCTCGGCCGCATCTCGACCTTTGGGCTCCAGGAGTCGCTTGTTCGCCACGTATGGCAAGTTGCGGTCCTCGAGTTCGATCTCGGCAAATCGCCCACTCCCCCACTCGCGCGAGAGATTCATCGTCGTCTTTTCTTCGCCCGCAAAGACATCCCCGATCATCTCCGAGAGGTCCCGCTGGCGAGCAATGAAACTCAGGAGCGGAATCGGCCGATCAGAGTGCTGTGCTTCGACGAGCTTGGGAACCTTCTGAAGTTCGTTGTTGACGAAATCCGGTTCGGCCGCCTTGCGCGACAGCCACAAGATCAGCTCGTCCAGGAAAAGCAACACGCCGTCGTAGCCGAGGCCTTTGGCGTGCCGCGAGATGATCGACAGCCCCCGGTCGAACGTGACGAACCCCGTGCCCGACGACAGCGCCGACTCGCGCACCGACGACAGAAAGTTGTCGACCACGTCGCCGACCAACTTCTGCTTGTCTTCGTCGTCCGGCCCGGCCTCCAGCGCCCGCTCGTACGACTCGGCGTCCCAGACTTCTTCGAAGCTCCCCCAGCCGCTGGCCGACTTGCCTTTGTTGAGGACGTCGAAGAACTGCTCGTCCCCCATGTCGCTCCGCAACTCCTCGGCGTTCTCCAACACGGCGTCGGCGACGTACACGCCGGGGAGCGCCGCGTCTTCGTGGTGCTCTTCGACGTACTCGACGTACCCGCCGAGCACGGCCGATTCGATACTCGGCGCCCCGAGCAGATGAAACGGAATCTTCAGGAGATTCGTCTCGTCCATCCACCCCTTGTGCGTCTGCACCGTCGACGCCAGATTCTCGAGCTCACGCGCCGGTGTGAAGTTGTCGAGCAGTAACCCGAGAATCGTCATGAAGTGCGATTTTCCGGAACCGAACGAGCCGTGCAGAAAGGCTCCTTTACTCGACGGCTCACCCGGCGCATCGACCGCGATCCCGCTCCGGATCATCGAAAGCGCGTCATCGAATCGATCCGCCAGCGAGTCGGTCACCACATAGCTGTCGACCGTCCGCTGACGATGGTCCAGCCCGGAACTCAACACGTGGACGAACGTCTCCGGTGATTCCGGAATCTCGATCAGATCTTTCCAGAGAGTCATCGCGCAATGGCCTTGCGTCGGGAAATTTGTGAGGCGGGGGCTTGCCCCGTTCGCCTCTCCATCGGGTCGAAGAGCGTAAGCGAAAGACGTGCCGGCACAAAGACCGCTTCCGAAACATGACGATCGATCGTGTGCCGCAGCCCTGAACCGACAACCCCCCTGTATCAAGAGCATCTTTGCTCTTGCCTACGGAAGGCTGGGACCACCAGCGCCCTTACTCTCCGACCCACTCGGCATCGTCGAGGTCTGGCAGCTCCTCTCGACCATCGCCGTAGATGCGTGCATGAGCGGCGCGCTGCAGAAGCTCGTCGTCGAGCAGTTCCGCAAATTTCAAATCACGCAACATCGGGTGGTCCCGCGGAATCTCGGGAGCCGTTCGGTGCCGGTCCACGGTCCGGAGTGCCTGCCGGAGTTCTTTGCGGGTCAGCCCCTGCTGGATACGCGTCCGAAGCCCTGTCGCTGTCGCCTTGCCAACCCCTACCTCCTCGAGCCGGTCGGCCAGGTAATTGTTCGCTTGCCCGCCAGCAAAGGTGTAGACGTCCCAGTCGTCGACGCCTCGGACGACCGTCGTGCCATCCGGCGCCAAAAACTCGTGGTCGGTCCGCAGAAACTCGATTTTGTCGGCCGTCCGCTCTGTCCAGTGCTCACGTCCTCGTTCGCTCCCACACAGGACCTCCCGGTGTGCCTCTGCCAATCGCCGGCTCATAGCGTTCCCCGCGCTCAACCACGTCGACTTCCCCTGCATGTCGAACGGCTCCGCGTACGCAATCCGCCGATCCCAATCGAGATTCGTCACCAGCCAACTCTGCCCCGCCAGCAAAATCACGGCACGCTCGTTCTCACCGCGGTTCGTGAACGTCGTCTGATGGACCGAACCTATCTCCTTTTGATTGTGCATCACCTGAAAGACAGGCGGTGAGGTAAAGACCGAGACCAGCTCCAGGAAATGCCGCTGACCGTACTCTTCCTCGCCGGCCCGCCCGATCCCGACCCGGTGGCCGTCGACGAACAAGTGGTCGGTCTCGCTCAAATGGTCGAAGACCGCGCGGGCGTCGCCCTCTTCCAGCCCCGTTGCCCGAACGAAGGGCCTCACGCTCGCCAGCAACTCGTCGACTCCCAGGCCCGGCTGCTCCAAGACCAGCGCCAGCATTTGCTGCGCCAGGATGTGCGTCGGCGCCTCGGGACCCCGAGCCGGTTCCACGTAGCCCTGTGTCCATAGATCGATGACCGACGCCCCACGAACGAGCCCGGCCGACGTCGTCGCCAAAAACAGCATGTTCGACTGCCGCCCCTCACGTCGCCCCGTCCGCCCCATCCGCTGCAGAAACGACGCGACCGAGTACGGCGACTCCAACTGAATCACCCGGTCCAGGTCCCCGATGTCGATCCCCAGTTCCAGCGCACTCGTCGCCACGATGACCGCCGGCCCACCCTCCGCGAAAGCCCGCTCGGTCTGGCGCCGCTCGTCGCGACTCAGCGAACTGTGATTCAGGTAGGTTGTCACTCCGTGTGACTTGAGCTTCCGCGCCAGTTTCTCGGCCTGCAATCGACTGTCACAGAAGGCGAGCCGCCGCTCCCCTTTGTGGAGTTTGGCAATGATCTTCGCAGCATTCGCGATCGAACCGACCCAGTCGAGCTCCACTTCCGGCTCCGACTCGCTGCCACGCGGGGGATCGATGACGGCCGACTCGCGCTCCGAATTGCTCGACAACCAGTCTGCAATCTCCCCGGGATTGCCGACCGTCGCCGACAGTCCCACACGCTGCAGGTCCCGACCGGCATGATTCGCCAACCGCGACAACACGCCCAGCAGATGCCATCCGCGGTCGTCGTCGGCGAACGCGTGGACCTCGTCGACGACCACGACCTGGAGATCCCCGAACATCCCCTCCGCGGACGTCTTCGTCGAGATCAGCATCCCCTCCAGCGACTCCGGCGTCGTCAACAACGCGTGCGGCGGCTCCTCTCGCGTCCGCCGTTTCGACGACTGCGAGACGTCCCCGTGCCAGACGTCGACCTCGTAGCCCACCAACCCGAAGAGCCGCTCCAGCCGCGGAAGCTGGTTGTTGAGAAGCGCGCGAATGGGACTCAAGTAAAGTACACTCAATCCCTCCCAGCCCTCCTCCATCATCCGCGTGATGATCGGAAAGAACGCCGCCTCGGTCTTCCCCCCGGCCGTCGGTGCCAAAAGCACGGTGTTGTCGCCGGCGAGGATTCGCGGGATGGCCCGCTTCTGGACGTCGCGCAGGCCGGACCACCCGAGCGTATTCGCAATGTGGTGTCGGAGGTCGGGATGGAGTTGCTGAAAACTCATTCGAGTGTCACTGCTGTTCGAGAAAAACCTCCGAGTATCGTAGCATGCTGCGCGAAGGTGACGTAACCAAACGAGCGTACCGCCATGATTACCCCAGAACGTCGTACGGAAATCCTCGACGCTCTCCGCCGCGGCGCCGTCCCCAGCGCCGGACTCGACGTCCTCGCTGTCGGCCTCGATCGCTTCGAAGAGACGCTCGAAGAGGAACTCGATCACACGGCCTCCGGCCACGGCTCCTTCAAGGCCGTCCGCGGCGCCTACGGAACCGGCAAGACCTTCTTTTCGCGCTGGCTCCAGGAACGTGCCCGCCGCCGTGGCTTCGCCACCACCGAAGTGCAGGTCTCCGAGTCCGAAACGCGCCTCCACAAGTGGCAGAGCGTCTACCGGTCGGCCGTCGAACGCCTCCAGACCCAGAACACCCAACCCGGCGCCCTTGTCGACGTCGTCGACCGCTGGTTCTTTCAGCTCGAGCGCGACGTGCTCGCACGCGAAAATATCAAAGAAGAGGATGACGAGGCCGTCCAGGACGCCGTCGACGACCTGATGGAACGTCGACTCGCCGAGATGACCCGAACTACCCCTCAATTTGCTGCGGTGTTACGGGCGTACCGCCAGGCGTTGCGCGAAGACGACCGCGCGACCGCCCAGGGGCTCATCGCCTGGCTCTCGGGACGCCCCCACGTCGGCCAGGCCGTCAAACGCGCCGCCGACCTCAAGGGAGCCCACGACCACAACGGGGCCCTCAACCTCACCCGCGGCCTGCTGATGCTCCTCGACGACGCCGGCTACGACGGCCTGGTGATGGTCCTCGACGAAGTTGAAACCCTCCAGCGCGTCCGCTCCGACGTCCGCGAAAAGAGCCTCAACGCCCTCCGCCAGCTCATCGACTACCTCGACGAGGGCCGCTACCCGGGCCTGTACGTCGTCATCACCGGTACCCCCGCCTTCTTCGACGGCCCCCAGGGTGTCCAGCGCCTCGCCCCCCTGGCCCAGCGCCTGCACACCGACTTCTCGACCGACCCGCAGTTCGACAATCCCCGTGCCCCCCAGATCCGCCTCCAGGGCCTCGACCACGACCAGCTCGTCGAACTCGGCCTGAAGATCCGCGACCTGTACGCCGACCACTCCGAGGTCCCCGACCGCATCCTCGACCGCGCCGACGACGACTACGTCGCCACCCTCGCCAGTGCCGTCACCGGCGAATTCGGCGGCGACGTCCAGATCGCCCCCCGCATCTTCCTCAAGAAACTCGTCTCCGGCGTCCTCGACCGCATCGACCAGTTCCCCGACTTCGACCCCCTCGACGACTACGAACTGACGGTCACCGACGACGAGATGACCGTCGAAGAACGCAACCGCGCCTACGAGTCCGCCGACGATATCGACCTCGACGTCGAATAGCCTGTCAGGAGGGCATCTGGCCACATTGTTGGAAGGGCATCCTTGCCCTGCGGTTGACTGTGGGCAGGGCATCCTTGCCCTGCGCTGTTGCCGGCCTCACTGTTGGCAGGGCATCCCTGCCCTGCCACGTCGGGAGGGCATCCTTGCCCTCCCGATCTTCGAAAGAGTTTTCGCAAGAACCCGATGTTCTCGCACGAGAAAACCCAAGTTTTCACGAAAACTCGGCCATCTTGGCCCGAGCTTCGACACCGACGTCTTTTACGAACCAACCAACGTGCCCAACTCGCTGCGCGAACGCCTGCTCTCGTTTCGTGAATCGAAATTGACACCTTTACGTGAGGCGAGTTAGCAGGACGACTCCGCGACCGAGACTGAAGTGACTACAGGAGAGAATTCACCCGACCACTGGCGGGCACCAGCCTCGACCCCGACTAAGATGAATGCCATCTGCTTGACAGTCCCTTGCACGGCACTGATATTCCGTCTAAGGAATATGGCGAAAGGAGTTCCGCGTTTTGGGTGAGGACGATACAAGGCGACCCATCAGGCTCTATGAATTGGAGCAAGGAAACCCTCCCTCTGGATTGCGGAAAATATGTTCCGGACTCGGCGACCACATTGAGAATCTGGAAGACAAGAAGAAGAAACAACTTTCCAAAGAGGATCTTGGTCGCGTTCGGAAAAACCTCGAGCAGCTTCGAACCAAGAAGAACGGCTTTCGTCGGCTCGACATGCTGGACCGTCTCATCGAGGTTTCCGAGTCCCTGTACCTGATGAAGTTCACGAATGGCGATGCAAACCCACGCTTTTACCTCACCGATGCCCTTCCTGAATGCTATGTAATCCTCCACGCCTACAAGAAGAAGGACTACGAGGAAGACCCGGAAGAACAGAAGCGGGCAGAAAGGTGTCTGCAAGATCTCCAGGCACGGAATCAAATACACGGAGAGGAACAATGAGCACGAATGAAGACGGTACGGAGAGTCCGTACGAATACGACGTGGACGCCCCGGAAGTTCAACTTTCAGAGAAACTCGAGCACCTTCGTCTGTCACTCATATTCGAGATGATCCGCCTTCGGGAAGAAGAAGGCCTGACTCAAACCGAGATGGGAGAACACCTCGGCATCGGGCAGCCTCAGGTATCGAAACTCGAAAACCCCGATATTGACAGTTCGCTAGAGAACATCGCGCGGTATCTCGACGTTCTCGGCGCTGAACTCGCCATCGGAGTTCTCACTCCCTCCGAGTTCATCCAGGTGAGTGACGACGAGGACTACGAAATCCACTGTCATCCAAACAACGATGGCTCGATTGGAGAACATGACTCAGTCATTCCCCTCACGGAGATGTCTGACGAATCGGAAAAGTACGAAAGTGAATCGGCCGCTCCCAAAAACCCGTACGCCGATTATCCAGCGGCCTCTTGATGACAAAAGCCCAATGGTGGCTTTCCTAAACGTGAGGTAGTTCGAGGTGGATAAAGAAACCTACAACAAGTTCATCGAGGGTTTGAAAGTTGGGGAAGTCAACCTCACGGCAGCCGACGTCCAGGCAAACATCCCAACTCTGGATTACGAAAACTGTACCCCTGAAATAGAGTTTCACGTTGTCGGTTATGAACCGGTTTCCGATGATGAGACACAGTTTGCTGTCTTCACGACGGCATCGCTGAAGCTCATCTACGATGAAGAAACGGAGCTATTCGAGGAAGGGGATGAGGCGGGTTATCTCCAAGTAGACCATCTCATCTACTATCGAAGTTCCGTCCCCATCAATGACGAGATCTTTGAAATCTTCTCGGACGGAAATGTTCAGTTCCACGTCTGGCCATTCGTCCGCGAGTACATGCAAGATGTCACGCGTCGATTTGGCTGGCCGGCTTTCCAGCTTCCGCCGTTTGTTTCATCGGACGAAGATTCCTCCGGCGAGAAGTAGAGCTCGCGCACAGATTCGACCGAAAAGTGCTCGAAACCCCTACAACAACTCCCTCGCCCCCCGTGCAATACGCCGGAACCACGCGCTCAACACGGGCGCCTGCCATTCACCTTCGTCGTCCGTAGTCGCCAGATGTCGATGGTCGAACCCCATGATTGGCGGGAGTGATTTCTCGTCATTTTCAAAGCATTCAACAATCCCCTGGCTATCCTCCACGGGAATTCCAGCCACGGACGAAACCCCCTGGCGACAAAAGAGCGTGACGGCCGGCTCGAGCCCCTGCTCGAAGGCTCCCTCACGCTGGTCCCCCATCGTCAAGCCGGTCAGGTGGCCAAATGCAGCCATGTAGGCCGTCGCAGTCCCTTTGACTGAACTGCGTAGATACCCTTCGCCGTCATCGGATTCATTCCGTTTCGCATCTCCCAGGGCGAACACGCTGTTGCTCGTCTCTCCGACTCGCCAAAAGCGCAGCAAGAGGTCCGGCTCGTGGCCCGTCGAGTTAAGTCCCATTTCCCCAAAAATCTCGATCAGCCGATCCTCTTTTCCACCGTTTGGCCTCAGTGAACCCGGCTGTCCCTTGGCGATTTCACATCGACATTCGCCATTGCCGAGCACGATTGAAGGATACTTGCCACTGCCGATCTCCACGCGCTCCATCTCCCACGAATCGCACTCCGACCATTTCCCGCCTTCGACCGCGGCACGTGCCACGCTCAGGGCTGCAATTAGCTCCAAGAGCGTGTCGTCATTCCTTACACTCGACCGGTCGATCTCACCGGCGAGATTGCGAAGCGCTTCTTCATCTTCATCTCCGAAGCTTCGATTCCAGAAGCGTTGTACTGGTTCCAGCTTCGCAGCCGTCTCCGGCGAGGAGCGCCGTAGCCGACGCATTTCTTCCGGGCCGAACGACATCTCATAGGCGCTCCCCAGAAATCGACTTGGGACTGCGTTCCGCAACTGGTCAATCCGATCACGATACTCGCCTTTCTCCTGCAGTTTCTCGAGCAGGATCAACCAGCGGCGTGCCAAACCAGCCAGCGACGACAAAAGCCGTTCGTCTGGAACGTCACGCACCTCTCGTGAACAGTATTCAGTAGGAACCGAGGTCGTGGACTGTTCGTATGTTCGTCCCCAGTCGGTTGTACGCTTGATCTTGGTCGTGGTCGTCCACTCACGCCGTTGAACAGTCGGCCGCTCCTCGGCCTCGAAAAAATTTGCAACAGCCTGCTCGGCCTCCCGTTGTTCTGACCGATCAATGCAAAAAAACGTGCGCATCTGGTCGACGTTGTCGCTAGACAGCCTCGCGAACACCCAGTCCAGGACGGTTCCTCGGGTTCCAAACGGGATGTGTCGAGCAAACCATGAGGCATGCTCGATGAACAAGTCGATCAGCGGATCGCTTTCAGCCTCCTCCCCACTGTCGCTCATGACAGGTTGGCCTCCCGGAGCACGTCATTCGTGATCAAACCGTCCTCGGCCAACCGGCGCCAGAATTGTTCATCGAGCTGAATCCCGCCAGCTTTGAAGTGGACGAGAAGCTCTTTGGCCAGCAGATCCCCGATGGGCTGACCTGGAATGACCGACAATACCGGCCGACCCTTCTTGTCCGTCCAACTCTGCGTATCCCCTTCCTCGGTATCCGGGACGATTTCAGAAAAACCATCGATCCATTCGACCGCGTCCCCCAATTCGATCGCCTGATTATCTTGAATCTCGAATTTGTCAGCTTCGAGATCCTGACCATCAACACGAAGGAACACGTCTGAAGGGTCCCATTCAGAGAACTCATTGATCTCTCTCGGCAGCTGTATTGTGCCGTCTTCCGGCTGCGGTAACATTAGCCGCGAGACTACCCGATGAATGCATCGCCCCTCAAAGCAGCTCAGAATATGACGGATAGCCGGTTTCAGCCGCTTGCGCTCCTGTACCAGGGCTTCGAGCTGCGGAAAGACGGTCATTTTCACGGCCATCGCCATGTGGGAGATAACCAGCGACTGCCCCGTTTCGGTTTGGTTGGGCTCTTCGTCGACCTGGTAAAGACGATGACTCTTGAACGAACTGCGGAGCCCTTCGCCCATGAATGAGATGATGTCGTCGACCGTTGCGATGCCTACGACGCGCTCGGCAACCAGGTCGCGAAAGCTATTATCTGTTTCCCCGCCCGACCGATCCTCGTCCCGCTTCGCAAATAGAGACTCCAGAACCTCGGCAAACGCTTCATCGGGTTCAAAATCGATCTGCCGTGGTTGTTTTCCCTTAATTTTCCGAACTTTGTAAGCGTACTCGTCCAGGCTCAACGCCTTCCGCGTCTGGTCGATCTTGTCCTTAATAATATCCCTCACCACCTCCGGCTCGGGCGCCTCGACGCGAATGATGTTGAACCGACGCTGTAGCGCATAAGAGAGCTGGTGAAGCCGGGAGCGGTCTGAATCATTCATCGTTCCGATGAGGCGAAACGACTGCTGCACATCGTAATCTCGGTATTCGCCCCGAGTCTCCCGTGCTTGTTCACGATCCGCCGAGGGAACGATGCGGACAGGCTTGTGGACTCGCTCTGACGTCTCTTCCTCGGCATCGACTTCGTCCTCGTCCGTCTCCGACTCCTGAAACGGGAGTACCGCTCGGTCGCCGGCCAGCACCGAAAAAAGTTCACCGAAGGCTGAATCGATGTCCGCTCGGTTGAATTCATCGACAATCAACCACCGATTCTGTTCGGCCGACCGAAGGAATAGCCCCGGTCGGAACATCAGTCCGTCCCCGTCCTTTCTCGGGAGATATCGCCCCATCAGCTCCGCCGTCGTCCAGGCTGGCGAAGCGGTCGCAATCAATGGATTCCGATTCGCTTCCTCCGCCAGCGACTTCGCAAGCTTCGACTTGCCGCATCCGGGAGGCCCGGTAAAGATGACGTGCTTGCCGGAATTGAGCGACGAACAGGCAGTCTCCAGGACATGCCACGGGAAATAGTAGCCGTTCTGCTCCAGCGTTCGCTTCAATTCGTGCGGATTGAGATTGACTGCACGTTTTGGCTGGTAGGTATCTTCTCCGGGAAACCCCAGTTCTTCACTGAGCCCCCCGAAGTCATGTTCATACAACTTCAAGAGCACGCGCCACAGCATGAAAGCCACGACGCTTCCAGCAATCTCTTCAACAACCTCTTCTTCGTTCTCGAACTCCAGGGTGGCGTCCTTGTGCAGCTCCTCATCGACAACCCTCAACCGAAGCTCCGGTGTCTCGAAAACGCGGTTGTCCAACTCCGGCATTTTCTCGCCGACTGGCCCGACCGGCCAGATCTCCGACGCCCCGTCATGAGTCGGATCCACGCCGTATTGAAGCTCTCGAGAAGACTCCTCCTCGGCCGAAAACCAGACAGCCTCGAAGTACTCCGGATTCGTCCCACTCGGCTGACGTTTCGAATCCCTGCGGGCGGTCGAAATCCGATAGTCCCAATCGGGTTCTTCGTCACTCAAAACAGTGACATCTTCGTCCTTGTACAGGTCCAGCCCGAGCGTACTCCCCCCGAGTTTAAACGTGAACTGAGCGGTGCCTGTCAGGTATCCAATATCCCACTTGAATTGCTCGTCTTTTCCATCATGGACATGGGACTCGAACACAAAGTCGACGCGCTCCCGGTCGTCCAAAGGTTCGAACTGGATGGTGAGCTCACCGTCTGTCCCTTCAGTTCCGGACTCCGACCAGTTTAGCCTCGCAATTTCCTCGTCTCCGAATTCTTCCTCAAAAGCTTCAGCTACAAGATCGTCCAGGCTTCGGCTCAACGCCCGAATGAGTTTCTCTTCCTCGGATCTCTTATCTTCGCCCGACTCATCCACGTCTTGGGCCGCCGACTCTTCGACCAGATCTTCCGGAGCTGCTTCATTCATCACTGTCTCCCTCACCGGTCTTCGCTGACAATTATGGTCTCAGTGCTCGATGTTATGAGGTTCGTCGCAAATCGTTCAAGTTGGAGTGGATCATCCTCAGTGAGAGACTGAGTTCCGCTATGGAGAACAGGAACAGGGCCTCGGTCAAACCACCGTCAAATCACGTGGGTCCGTCAGCCCCGCGACCGCCTCTTCCTGGTCGACCGGCTCCTCCGGCTCGTCGATCCCGATAAGTTCGAAATCATTGCGCTGGTACTTTTGAGCCTGCTTCTGCTCTCCGAGCTTCATGTACGTATGTGCCAGGGCGGCATGCGTGGCCCCGAATCCCGGCGCAAGTTCCAGACTCTTCTCGAGTGAATCGACAGCTCGCTGGTAGTCTCCCATCCAGTAGAAATTGAACCCGCGGACTCCGTGAAAAGCAGAGTAGCCGCCGAGTTTGTCTTCGAGCCGCCTCAGGTATCGCTCGGCCTCGTCGAAGTTATCCAGGCCCATCATCATCCGAGCCATGGAAAACCGCGGCATTGCACGCTTGTATGACCGGCTGTCGGCCTCGTGGAGATAGTCGAACGCCCTCTTCACCTTGTCGCGACTCTCCTCGTCCATCGCTACCTCGAACAGGTACCATCCGTATCGCTCGAGCAAGAACGGCTCGTTCGGCAGCTCCTCGAGTGCGTTGTAGAGTTGCTCGAGCGCCAAGGAAAAATTGTCGATCGAATTAGTCGAAAGAGCAGCCACGTAGGCGCAGGTTGCTCGAAACCGCGCTTCGTCTTCCGATTCGAGATCTGGTAGTTCCTCGGTCACCGGTCTCACCAGGTCTGGAACCGAGTTCCACGTTCGACTCGAGGGGACATCTTCATAGATCGGCGTGGCATATTCGTTGGCCACAATCCGCCGACGCAACTGCTCGCCCTCCTCGACATCGTCGAGCAGTCCCCCGGTCAGCCGATAAATCTCGGGCCACTCCCGGGTTCCGCGAATCGTGTCGACCTCGAAGGCGACCTGATCCCAATACGCGAGACGACCTCCCCAATCCAGCACGCCCACTAGGTCCAACGCCATGGGAGTTGTCCGATTCACATCGTCCGACATCAGAGAACTGGTGACGTCCGACGCAACCTCCATCCCCATTTTGCTTCGGACACCCAACCAGAGGAGACACTGCATTACGCGGAACGTATTCTCGCCGTCTTCACCGGTCCCGGCTGCCATGTAGTACGAAGTGAGCCCCGAGATCAGCCAGAAAACATCCCGGAGCTCCTCGACCCGATCGTCGCCGAGCAAATTACGGAGTTTCTGGTGTACTCGCGAGACGAGAAGTCCGAACCGCAGCTTCGTCGCGATTTGCGACTCCCCCGACTCGCTGTGCCGCGCGAGCGCCTCGGCCAGTGACGAAACGCCGGGAGGGCCGGGCGTACTGTTCCCGGACTTCCAGCTATACAGGGTGCTCTCGGTTACGGGCAGGGCGTCGGCCAACTCTGCAACGGTGCCATCCCAATGTTCGTCGAGAATCGCCTCGAAGGCGTCTGGGTCTAGAAACCAGACGTCGACTTCGGCACCCACAGTGGGATTTTCCGCGCCGTTCTCCGTGCCGACATGTTGCCGAATACCTTCGACGGCCCCCCATCGAAACGCCAGTTCAACGGTGGCGAGGCGAGCCGGTCCATAGTAGGCAAGTGAGCCGTCGTGCGGCCGATATTGCTTGCCGTTCATCGTGGCGGCCACACGCGTCCAGAACTGGCAGCTCCGTTGGATTAGATCGTACAAAAACTCCCGAGGATTGCGGACGAGTGTTTCGAGAGACACCGGTATGTGATTCTCGGGGATCATCGCATCGACGAATCGCCGCTGGATCGTCGCCTTGGTTTCTTCGGCCACACGCCGATCACTGTCGTCCAGCGTCTCTCCCCGCAGATACCGTCGCGCTGTTCTCTTATTGCGTTTCCAGGAGTCCTCCTCGTAGATCTCCATCATGTTCAACATGTCGACCACTTCTCCGAGGAGTTCGCCCCCCGTGGGCATCCGATTTTCCGTAGTCTGTTCTTCATTCATCTCCATGCTCCCGACCCATCTCACGACTCGTCGACAATTCATCCACGAATCGGGGCCGACCGCGACGGCCGGCCCCGGTTGAAAAGCGACGACTACTCGTCGGACCCGGAGTCCGGACTCGAACCGGACTCCGACCCGCCCTCCTCGCCGCCGGACGAGCTACCATCCTGCGACGCGTTCGTATCCGCCGCCGATTGCGCACGACTCTTGAAGCCCTGGTTCTCACCAGTGCGGTCGGCGTGCGACTGGATCCGACTCGCCGCCTCTTCGGTCATCTCCGTCTCGCCACTCTGCTCGTTTTCGCTGCTCATTGTACGTTCCTTCGTCTCAATCAACTGAACAAACGATTACCAACAACCGGAAGGAGCCATCTCCCCCGGCACAACCGAGAGCATGGACGAGAAGGCCAAACCTTGTAGTGCAAGAATCCGGACATGCGTCGATGTCGACCAACCAATTCGCCCCCCACCAGCGGGTTGTTGATTGGCCGAAATCTCCCCACAATAGTCGAGCGTCAACGCACAGCATCTCGCAACCGATGTGGGGCGCCCCCATGAACTACTACCTCCTGACCTGGAATCCGAACCGATACCGCGGGGACTGGATTGACACCATCGATGAGGAGAGTTCCATCCAACGCACCTGGAGTGTCGGCAACCGCAAACACATCTCGGCGGGCGACCGCGTCTTTCTCATGCGCCAGGGCGAGGAACCTCGAGGTATTATGGGCGCCGGCCTCGTCACCGAGGATGGAAGCCATCCTGGTCCGCACTGGCCAGACCAACTACATCCGCACCGAAGCGACGACGCCCTGTACGCCTGCATCGAGTTCCACGCGCTTGTAGACCCGAAAGACCCCGCCGATCTCTTCGCGTCTCGCGAGTGGCTGCAGTCCACATATCCCGACGTGCACTGGGATACACAGCAGTCGGGTATCAACATCCGCGAAAGCGTCGGAGATGAACTCTATGAGCGGGTAGAGTCCAAGTTCGACGAAAGTAGGTGAACGAGATTTGGTTGTGGCGCTCCGCCGGCAAAGTGCGCCGACGCCAGATCAACAAGTTCTGGGACCATCATTAGAGACAACCCATGAGTACCAGGTTCGAAAGACTGGCAGGGGATACGTCGCGATTCGCCGTCAAAATTGCCTTCCACGGCGACTCGGGAATGCCACCCTCTGACCCTCCCGCCCTTGAAGCTTCCTGGGGGAGTTTTCAAGTCTGGGTCGAGGGGCGGAACCTATGTGAGCATCAAGAGGACCAAGAAGGCGTCGACTCGGTTCACTGGTACCTGTTGCCCCTCTTCGAATGGTTTGCCAAACACTGGGACCCGCTGCTTCACGAAGAACGACCTCCCGTAGATGTCGCTGGAGCAACTGCCTGGGAGTCACTGAAAAATAGCCGATTTCCGCCGGCTGCAAGAGAGAGAAGTGCGGACGAAGCTGCGAGCTGGCAACACCAGTGGTCCAATTGGTGGCAACGCCACGCCCTACAGGCATGCCGAGAAGGCGGGATTTTCCCCGACATCGTCTTTCGACGTTGGCGTGAACAAGTCGAGGTCTCCTGGGGGGAGACAAGAGTTGCCGGTCAACCAGATCACTTTCAGTTCAGTCACTCACAAGGTTTCTCGCGCCTCACACCCTCGGAAGTCGCCGAACCGTTGTATGAAACACTCGAAGAAGGGGTCGAATACCTCGACGAACAGGTCGACGGCTCCGACCGCTTGGAGGCCCTCCAGGAACGCTTACAGGAGATTCGAGAGGAGACGCCCGAGGGTCGCCGCATCATGTGGATAGCCGGACTCGGTACCGACGAGGACTCCGTCTCCGAAGGCTGGGACGATTTGGCCAGCTGTGTCGACGAACTGGACGACCCCGATGCCGACCGATTGCTCGAACCCGGCACGAACGACCTCGTCGTAGAAGGGTCTCCGACCGCAGCTTTGATGTTCGGAACGGTCGCGCCCGATATCGGACGGGTCGACAAACTCGCCCTGCTCGAATTCGTCCTCTCACTCACGAGCTCGGACGAGGCTCGACTCGACCGGGAGGCGCGTCACCACATGCTGAGCACCGGGCAAGTCTGGGAGCAGGGGTACCAACTGGCGCTGGAGGTGCTCGAACACTTCGACGTCATCGACGACGAGACCGAGAGTCTCGACGTCGAAGAATTCGTCCGACAACTCGACGTGACTATCGAAGAGAAGAGACTCGAAGACTGGCAAGTTCGGGGGGTCGCCGTCGCCGGTGACGATCACCGACCCGGCATTCTCATCAACACATCCCACCCTTCGAATCGATTCTCTTCAGGTCGTCGCTTCACGATCGCCCACGAACTCTGCCATCTGCTTTACGATCGCGGCCTGGGCGAGTCCCTCGCACTCGTGAGCGGCGAATGGGCCCCGGAGGATATCGAGAAACGAGCAAACGCCTTTGCGGCGATGCTCCTCCTTCCGCCAGTCCTCGTCGAGCGTGCCCTCGACGACCTCGAGGGCAACCTCACCACCGCCGACGAGGCGATCCAGATGGCAAACAGACTCGGCACCGGGACGACCGCCCTACTTCGGCACCTCAACAATACCGGCTATCTCGACGATGCGACCTTCGACGGGCTCCGGACCGAGTTGGGTGAGCAGCGCGACGCTTCCTGACCCTTCACCAGACCGCCGGCCCTTTTCCCCGGCCCGGCCAGACGACTCACAGATTCAACGCATCGATGTGAGGCTGCAGCGCCTCCTCTAGCCGCACCATCCGGTCGACAAGCGGCTCCAGCGACTCATCCCACTTCTCCTGGTCGCGGTAACCGATCGGAATCTCGTCGGTGCGAATCCGACAGGCCCGTTTGTCGTCGAGGCGTCTCCACTCAAGGGACCCGCCGTAGGTCTCCTCGATGGTCTCCTTCTCGCTGTGGAGGCTGTCGAAGATCTCGAGATTCTCGTCGTGTGTGTTCTTGCGTAAGTCCTCGCTGAAGCACGTGTGACCGCCCAAAAAGAAGCCGGAGCAGCACCG
>CAZRLK010000001.1:86120-99521 GCA_964600555.1 uncultured Bradymonadales bacterium | reverse complement strand
GATCCCGGCCAACTGCCGGATGTGTCTGGTCGAAGTCGAGGGCAACGCCGACCTGGAGCCCTCCTGTCGCCAGCCGGTCGCCGACGACATGGTCGTCCACACCGAAAGTGAGCGGGTCGTCAAGGCCCGCAAGTCGGTCCTGGAGTTCATCCTGGTCAACCACCCGGTCGACTGCCCGATCTGCGACCAGGCCGGCGAGTGCAAACTCCAGGACTACTACATGGCCTACGACGCCCAGGAGTCTCGCCTGCGGACCGAAAAAGTCAGCAAGGTCAAGGTCTATCCGCTCGGCCCGGAGGTCGTCTACGACGGCGAGCGGTGCATCCTGTGCACCCGGTGCGTGCGCTTTTGCGACGAGATCACCGAGACGAGCGAACTGCAGACCGTCCAGCGCGGCGACAAGACCGAAATCCGGACCTTTCCCGGCGAAGAACTCGACAACAACTACTCGATGTGCACCGTCGACATCTGTCCGGTCGGGGCGCTGACCGCCCGTGATTTTCGATTCAAATGTCGGGTCTGGCTGTTGAACTCCACCGAGAGCGTCTGCACCGGCTGCTCGAAGGGATGCAACATCCACCTCGACCACTTCCGCAACGAAATCCAGCGCTACCGACCGCGCTACAACCCCGAGGTCAACGACTACTGGATGTGCGACCCGGGGCGCTACACCTACAAGGAAGCCCACACCGACCGCCTCGAGCACCCGACGGTCGACGGCGAGCGCGTCAAGTGGCACACCGCCCTCACCGAACTCACCGACCGGCTCGACCCGGGGGAGGCGCGCATCGGGGCCATCGTCAGCCCGCAGGCCACCTGCGAGGATCTGCACGCCGGCCGACGCTTCTTCGAGGAGACGCTCGAGGCCGACGAGCTGTATCTCGGAGGTCGGCCGTCGGGCATGAGCGACGACCTGCTGATCGAGGCCGACAAAAACCCGAACCGTCGCGGCATCGAGTTCGTCTGGGGCGACGACTCGATCGGCGACTTCACCGACCTCGTCGAGGCACTCGAGGCGGGCGAGCTCGACGTGCTGTTCATGATGAACAAGGAGATCCCGACCGACGACGACGAACTGCGCGATCGGTTTTTTGCCGCCCTCGACGAGCTCCAGTTGTTCGTCTTCCAGTCGATGCACCGCGGCGAGGTCGAATTCCAGCCCGACCACCGGGGCGATTTCCCGCGGCGCGAGACAGTGCTGGCCGAGGAGGCCGACATCGCCCTGCCGGTCTGCACGCACGCCGAAAAGGAGGGGATGTTCGTCAACGCCGACGGCATCGCCCAGGAGTTCGACCGGGCCTTTCCCGCCCACGGCGACTCCCTGCCCGACTGGCAGCTTTTCGTCAAACTCGCCGACCGATTCGGCGCCTCGTGGTCGTACCGCAACGTCGACGAGATCCGCGCCGAGATGTTCGAGCCAGCCGACGACGAGGAGGACGAGCGGGAGCGCCCGACCCTCCCCGACGAACGCGAACCGGAGTCCCGCGCGCCGGCGGACGCAGCCACCGCCGCGCCGGCCGAATGATCGAGTAGTCCATACGCCGAGACACGAACATGCCGAACTGGATTTCCATACCGCTTTTCCTGCTCGCCCTCCTCGCCGCCGCCACCGTCGGCCTGTGGGGATTCGTCTCGCTGGGCGCCTATCTGCCGCCCCTGCCCGGCTGGATGGTCGCCCTGGCGAAGATCGGACTGATCGTGTTCGTCTTCGTGATGGGCGTCTCGAGCCTGATGACGGTCTTCGGCGACCGCAAACAGTCGGCCAAGATCCAGAACCGGATGGGGCCGAACCGGGCGACGTTTTTCGGCTACAGCCTCGGCGGCCTCCCGCACTTCGTCGCCGACGGCATCAAAATGCTGCTCAAAGAAAACACCGTCCCCGACGGGGCCAACAAGTTTCTGCACACCATCTCGCCGATTCTCCTGTTCGCTCCCGTCCTGATCGGCTGGGCGGTCGTGCCGTTCATGGACCAGTACTGCACCGGCCAGGTCGTCGTCACCGCCGACTACCCGTTCAGCCACTGCACCGACGGCGAGTACCGCAACTACTTCCAGATCATGGACCTGAACGCGGGGCTGTTGTTCGCCTTCGCGATCACCAGCATCGAGGTGTACGCCGCCGCCATCGCCGGCTGGGCGTCGAACAACAAATACAGCCTGCTCGGCGGCATGCGTTCGGCCGCCCAGATGATCTCGTACGAGGTCTCGCTCGGCCTCTCGATCGCCGGCATCCTGCTGTTGTTCGGCACGCTCGACCTCAACGAGATGGCGCGCATGCAGGGGCAGCTTCTGGGCGGCTGGATCCCGATGTGGGGCATCCTGTTGCAGCCGGTCGCCTTTTTCATCTTCTTTCTCGCCGGCATGGCCGAGACCAAACGCCCGCCGTTCGACCAGCCCGAGGGCGAAGAGGAGATCATCACCGGCTTTTATACCGAGTACAGTACGATGAACTTCGCCGTCTTCGAGCTGGCGGGCTACGTCGCGACGGTCTTTCTGGCGGCGCTGACGGCCCTGTTGTTTCTCGGCGGCTGGCAGGTCCCGTTTTTGTACGCCGACGGCTTTTATTTCGGCGGCGTCGGCGAAGCGGCGAGCTACCACATCTCGCTGCCGTACTCGCTGGTCGTCGCGATGCGGGTCGTCGCGATGTGCTTCAAGGTCATCGCGCTGGTCTGGCTGCAATTCATGCTGCGCTGGTCGCTTCCGCGCTTTCGCTACGACCAGGTGATGGTCCTCGGCTGGAAGGTGCTCCTTCCGCTCTCGATCGCCAATCTGTTCATCACGGCCCTGGTCGTGATGATCTTTTGAGCCTCACTCCCACACTGGAGTCGCCATGGGTGACGTTCGCGTCAAAACCCTCGAGCAAAAAGAACGCACGCTCCTGGAGAAAAGCTACGTCCCCGAGATCATCCGCGGTCTCGGCGTGACGATGAAGCACTTTTTCAAAAACCTCGGGTTCGACGACGACGAGGACATGACCTTTACGACCGCCTACCCCGAGGAGCAGCGCGACTACCCCGACCGCTACCGCGGCAAGCATCGGCTGATGGTCCGCGAGGACGGCCAGGTGCGGTGTGTCGCCTGCATGTGCTGCTCGACGCTGTGCCCGGCCGACTGCATCCACATCGAGGCCGCCGAACACGACGACCCCTCGATCGAGAAGTACCCGGAGGTCTTCGTCATCGACCAGCTTCGATGCATCGACTGCGGGCTGTGCGTCGAGGCATGCCCGTGCGATGCCATCCGGATGGACACCGGCGAGCATGTCTCGGCGTTCGGCGAGCGCGGCAAGGCCTTTTTCGACCGCGACCATCTGATGGAGCTCGGCGGCCAGTCACTCGCCGAGCAAGGCGGCCAGCAGGTCCCCGTCGCCGACGGCGACGAGAGCGCGGGGCGGCGCACCGCCTCCTGACCTCGCAGACCCTCCATCTTCGAGTCGATTCGCCGCTCGACCCGCTCCCCTGCGATCGCCGAGGTTCGCCCTGCCCCGCTTTTCGGCAGACACGCCTCTCTGGTGGATTCCGGCGTCCGTACTGCTTCTCGCCGGCCTCACGAGCCTGGCCGCCCAGTGGTACCTGTTCCCCTCCGATGTCGACCCCGACGAGTGGGAAGCCCCCGCCGAATACGTCCTCGAGCACGTCCGCGACGGCGACCGCATCCTCGTGGAGCCGGGCTGGAACGAGGACCCACTTCCGTACCTCGAGTCGGTCGGCGACCAGGTCTTGCCCCAGACCGACCCGGTCGCCGGCGACCTGCAGTCCGCCCGCCGCGTCTGGATTCTGAGCGAGTCCGAACGCGCCGACGAGGCCTTCGAGTCGCTCCCGTACGCCCCCTCCCGCCCCGACAAAAAACGCTTCGGCGACGTCACCGTCTTCGAGACCCGCGTCCCGTCGAGTATCCAGGCCTCCTACGAATTGCTCGACCACCTCGAGGAGGCCGTCGTCGAGCGGGTCGACGGCGAGTCGGTCGAGACCTGCGACAACTGGAGTCAGCGCGACCGGCGATGGGACTGCGGCGGGCGCGATCGCTGGCTGTTCGTCGGAGAAAAATTCGCCTCTCTCGCCGACGACCCCCACGAGTGCATCTGGGCGCATCCCGTCGGCGAGGGCCGCACCCTGCGCATCACCTTTCCCGACGTCCCCCTCGAGCGGTTCCTCCGGATCCGGGCCGGGCTGACCGACCTCGGCTCCGTCATCGAGGACGCCGTCCCCGTACATCTGACCGTCTCGATCGGCGACGACACCCGCGTCAAACACACCTACGGGGCACGCGAGACGAACTGGTTTCCCCACGACATCCCGACCCCCGAGCTGCAGGGCGAAACCCGCGATGTCGTCCTCGAAGTCCGGGCCTCCGACACCAAAAACCGCTGGTTCTGTCTCAACGGGTGGGTACGCTGACGCCCCGATTCATCCCTCCGAGCCGTCGGATTCCAGCGCATCCGCCCGCGGCTCGTAGTCGGGATCGTCGGCACACGCTTCACCGGTCTTCACCAGCGCGAACGCTCCCTGCCCGGCCACCTTTCGCGCCGCCGACTCCTCCTTTCGCCCTCCCTCGTCCCGGAGGATCGCGTAGTTGAAGACTTCCCGACTCGGAGGCCGCTGGAGCCGGTGGTAGATCGGGACGCCGCGGTGCAGATACGTCGCGCCACCGGTCTTCACGATCCAGGGCTCCCGGACGTACAGACCACACAGATCGTCACGTTCGCCCGCCCGGCTCAACAGCATGTTGACGTCGTGGCGGAACTGGTGCGCGCTGCGCGAGGCGTCGGCCCGAAGCACGTCGCTCTGACCCACGTCGCCGAGCGTCAGCCTCGGCGTCGCGTACAACCCCCAGCCGAGCCCCGCGATCCCGACCGCGAAGGCTCCCGCCAGCACTCTCCGGGGTGCGATCGCGTACCGCTCCACCAGCACGTCCCAGCCGACCGCCCCGAGCGCCGCCAGCAGCGGGAGCGCCGGATAGACGAACCGCAACTGCCGGTGGGGAAAGAGCTGGTGGAGCCCGACGAACCCGATCGTCACCAACGCCAGCGCCGGGGCCCGCCGGGTACTGAACGCCGCCCCGACCCCCCAGACGACGAGCGCCGGCCCGCAGGTCGCCACCAACGCCCCGACCAAAAGCCCCGGCGGGCTCGCCGCGTAGTAGTCGGTCGTCACTCCCATGATCAGATTTGCCCGCAGGTACGCCCCGGCGCTCTGAAACGGAATCCCCCAGGTCGCCCAGTCGATCGCCCCGTAGATCAGCCCCCAGACGGCCAACACGTCAACCGCCCGCCGATACGCCTCGCCCTCGCCTCGCACCCGGTGGATCAACACCAGCGCGAGTGCAAACAACGCGTTGTGCAGCCGGAGCAGGATTGCGATACCGAGAAGCGAGACACCGAGGGTCGACCGTCTGCGCGACTCCCGCCGATCGAGCGCCAGCGCCAGCCCCCAGACGACGAACGGCGCCGAGACGACCTCCGCGAGCGGCCGGTGGCCGAAATACAGCACCGCCGGCGAGAGCGCGAACAACGCCGTCGCCGTGTTCGCGATCACCGGCCGCACCCGCCAACTGCGGGCCAGCCGATACACCCCGAGCGAACTGGCGGCCGTCGCCGCACACACCAGCATCGTCGGCCCGACCAGGTGCGATGACGAGCCGTCGAAACCGAGCCATTCGGCGGGCCAGAATCCGACCGACAGCACCGCCGGCAGCGTCCAGTTGCGCGCCCCGACGCGCCACTCCCAGGTCGTCAGCCCCGACCCGTACACCAGCCGGTGGGCCGGCTCGAGCGTCTGATAGATCTCGTCGGGGTGGTAGATTCCGTGGTCGATCAGCCCGTACGCCAGACACACCGCGGCGCCCCCCAGCGCAAACACCGCGGCGATCGATCGGTCCGCATGTGACGAGTTCGCCATCGAGGCCAACCTCCGGGAAGGTGTCTTCGGCCCCAGTCTACGCCGCGACTCCGATTCGGACAAATTTACGCCCCCGGGCCTGTCTGATAGCCTCGCCGTCGCGTCAGCGACGAACACAGACGGGCCCGGCGGGCGAATGAGCGGGAAGGGGAACGACAACGACGAGAGGGCCGACGACGGCGATCGCGCCGGAGGCTCGCGCCCGGGACATCGGGAGGATCCCATCCCCGACTCGACCGAGGATCCGAACCTCGGCGAGGTGTACGGCGATCGGTATCGCCTCGACGAGCAGATCGGCGTCGGCGGGATGGGCGTCGTCTACCGGGCAACCCACCTCGGCCTCGAGCGCGACGTCGTCGTCAAACTCCTCGCTCGCGACCGCCTCGACGACCGGGCCGCCGTCCAGCGCTTCGAGCGCGAGGCCCGCACCCTCGGCCGCCTCGACCACCCGCACATCGTCACCGTCTACGATGTCGGTACCCGCGAGGACGTCCGCTACATCGTCATGGAGTACGTCGACGGGGAACAACTCGACGAATTCGTCGACCGCCGCGGCCCCCTTGCCGCCCGGAGTTTCTTCCCGATCGCCGCCCAGATCCTCGACGCCGTCGGCCAGGCCCACCGCGAGGAGCTGGTCCACCGAGACCTGAAGCCGAGCAACATCATGCTCGTCGCCCGCGGCGACCGACCGCCCCTGGTCAAGATCCTCGATTTCGGCCTCGCCAAACTCGTCTCCGGCGAAGACGACGTCACCCGCGAGGACAGCCTCGTCGGCTCGATGCCGTACCTCTCGCCCGAGCAGATCCGCGGCGACGAGATCGACCAGCGCGTCGACGTCTACTCGCTCGGAATCCTCTTTTATTACGCGCTCGCGGGGCGCAAACCGTTTCGCGGCTCCAACGCCTCGATCCTGCGCGACCAGGTCCACTCCGAGCCGCCGCCCCTGCGACTCCACGTCCCCGACCCCGGAGCCCTCCCCGACGAACTGTTCGAGCTGGTCGACCGCTGCCTGCAGAAAGACCCGGCCGACCGCTTCCCCGACGCCGCCGCCGCACTCGCCCGCCTGGAGGCGATCGCCGGCCGCCACACCGACGCTCGCATGCCCGAGACGTCTCCTCCCGCAGACGCCTCGCGAGCACCCGCCGGGCCCGGATCCGCAAGCGAGCAAGACGCCTCGAGTTCCGAGCTGCTCGGCAAGACCTCCGACACCTCCGATCACGTCGAGCTCCGCCGGCGCCGTTCCACACCGGAGAGCCCTCGCCCCCCCGACGCCGACCCGACGCACACCGTCGCCGACCCGCCGACCGACACCGACAAGCCCCCGGCCTCCTCCGAGACACAGCCCCGCCGGGTCGGCGTCGCCGTCACCGTCGTCTGCTCGCTCGTCGTGCTCGCGGCGGCCGGCTACTGGTTCGCCCCCGCCTCGTGGACCGATCCGGCCGACTCCGAACCGACCCCCATCCCCCCCGAATCGACCGACCAGGAGGCGACCGACCCGCCCTCCGACGACGGTCCCCCGCAGATGGTCGTCGACCAGCTCGAACAGGTCGACGAACTCGCTTCGAAAGACCGCGTCGACGCCGCCGAAACCCTGCTGGTGACCGTCATCTCGACCTACGACGACGCCGACGAGATCGACGAGCGCATCTCGGCGCGCCAGCGCACCATCCATCTCACCCGCGAGTATCTGAAGGCCCGTCGCGCCAAAGACCGCGACGAGATCGGCGAAGCAATCGACATCCTCGAACGTCTCGTCGACCGCGCTCCCGACTTCCGCGACGCCCGGCAACGACTCGACCGCCTCCAGCGACTCGCCCGCATCCGCATCGACGCCACCGACGGCGCCGAAGTCCGCCTCGACGACGAGCAGATCGACGACTCCCCGACCACCACCTGGGTCGAACCCGGCCGCTACGAGATCACCATCGACCCCGACGAGCGCGATCCCTGGTCGACCTCCCTGGCGGTCGACCCCGGCGAAGCGGTCAGCCTCGAGCCGGACCTCGAGTGACACGCCTCCCGCCGCGTGCGGCCGGATTCGCCGCTCCGTGTCGCGGTGCGCCGGGACGCCACTCGCTGGCCGCCCCCGAACCCGCCTCCCGGGTTGAACCCACCCGCCACAACGAATACCTTGTCTTCTCCCGACGTTCGACTCGAATGCCCCGCTCCGGAGAGATCTGCCATGCCAAACCCCCGGCCCGTCGCCCTCGTGCTCGCTGTCTTGCTCATCTCGGCCGCCGCCTGCGAGAGCGGCGGCAACGGCCACACCACCGCCGAGTCGAATACGCCGAGTTCCGAGGGCGACGACGTCCAGACCACTCAATCCGACCGGTCCGAGCAGGGCCCGCCCTCCGCCTCCGTCGACTGGGAGCCCGACCAGCGCCTCGATCCCGGCGACGTCCCCCCGGCCGACGACCGCCTCGAGCTGTCCGAAGACGAGTGGCGCGAGCGGCTCACCGACGAGGAGTTCGAGATTCTGCGCAAAAACGGCACCGAACCGGCCGGCTCCGGCGACCTGCTCGACGAAAAACGCGAGGGCGTCTACTACTGCGCCGGCTGCGGCAACCCCGTCTTCTCGTCGCGTGCGAAATTCGAAAAGGATACCTGGCCGAGCTTCTTCGCCCCCTACCACCCCGACCGCATCGGCTCCGAACTCGACGAGAGCCGCGGCATGAAGCGCACCGAAATCCACTGCGCCCGCTGCGGCGGCCACCTCGGCCACGTCTTCGACGACGGCCCCGAGCCGACCGGCAAACGCTTCTGCATCAACTCCGCCGCCCTCGATTTCAAGTCCGTCGACGAGATTGCCTCCGCAGGCGACGACGGCTCCGAGGAGGCGCCCGAGCAGTAGTCACTCGCGACGTTGGAGCGCCGATAGCATCTCAACGGTACGGCTCTTGCATTAACATACGGTAGGCGAAAGGCTCGCCCCGCGTGCCGCCGAGCGACGGCGCACGCCGCTCGAGGCTCGTCGGTCCACCGAACCCGCTCTGCATGATGTCCGTCTGCCGCTCGGTATTTTTCTTCGTCGCGCTCGTCCTGTGCCTCCTCCCGGCGACGACGCTCGGCCACGACGCCGGCGTTGCCGACGCCTCGATGTCGGGCTGCCCGAGCCTCGGTGAATCGTGTGGAGACGACGGCGCCGCGTGCGGCCCCGACGCCGACGGCTGCATGGTGATGACCGACGGCGACCGCATCTGCACCTGCTCGTGCGACAGGGACCGCGACTGCGGCCCCGAGGGCAGTTGCGTCTCGTTCCAGGGCGACTCCTGGTGCTTCCCCGACCACCCCGACCGGCGAAACTCCGAGTGCGACGCCACGAACTGCGATGCAGGCACCTGCACCGACGCCGACCCCGCACCCGATACGGGCTCGTCGCCAGACACCGTCCCTGCGGACGCCACACCGTCGGTCAGCGTCACCGGCTCCTCCGACCCCTCCCGCGGCTGCACTACCTCCCCCGGCCGCCCCGTCCCCTTCCCCGCCGTGCTGCTCGCGGCCTTCTTCCCCCTCGCCCGCCGACCGACGCCCAACGCCTGACGACCGACGTCTGACGCCCGACGCCCGACGACCGAGGCCCGACGACCGTTTACTGGTTGAAAACCCCACCCTTTCCGCCATAATCGGCCCCCACTGCGCACGCTGGAATGCCGGGCACCGGCGCGACGTTTGCCCGTGTCCGACTGATGGGACGTCCGTCCAAGGGAGACCATGCCGAAAACCTTCGATCTGTCGCAATTCACCAAGCAGGCTCGCCGAACCCTCTCCGACGCTCAGGATCTGGCCGCCGATCTCGAGCACAAACACGTCGACCTCGAGCATGTCGTCGTCTCCGCGCTGGAGCACGACGACAGCGTCGCCGGGACGATCCTGCGCAAACTCGACGTCGACACCAAGGCCCTCGGCCGCGATCTGATCGACGAGCTGGAGCTGAAACCGAAAAACTACTCGAAGGACGACCAGATCTACGTCGCCAAACCGCTGCTCTCCGCCCTCGAGCGCGCCGGCAAACTGGCCGACTCGCACGGCGACAGCTACACCAACGTCGAACACCTCCTTTTGGCCTTCGCCCGCCAGTCCGACAGCTACACCTCCCGGGCACTCGCCGACTACGGAGCCACCGCCGAGGACCTCGAGGAGGTGATCGACCAGACCGACACCTCCCCCGCCTCGAGCGCCTCCTCCGGCGACGTCGACGTCTCCGAGACCCTCGAGAAATACGGCGAAGACCTGACCACCCTCGCCGCCAACGACAAACTCGATCCGGTCATCGGCCGCGACGACGAAATCCGCCGGGTCACCCAGGTGCTCAGCCGCCGCACCAAAAACAACCCGGTACTCGTCGGCGAATCGGGCGTCGGCAAGACCGCCATCGTCGAGGCCCTCGCTCAGCGCATGGTCGACGGCGACGTCCCCGACGGCCTCAAGGGCAAGCGGCTGTTTCGGCTCGATGTCGGCTCCCTGGTCGCCGGCACCAGCCTGCGCGGCCAGTTCGAGGAGCGCATCAAGGCGATCGTCCAGAACATCGTCGACAGCCAGGGCAAAATCCTGCTGTTCGTCGACGAGATCCACCAGATCGTCGGCGCCGGCGGCGACGGCTCCTCGAACGCCTCGAACCTGCTCAAACCCGAACTCGCCCGCGGCACCATCTCGATGGTCGGCACGACCACCACCGACGAATACCGCGAGTACATCGAGGAGGATGCTGCCCTCGAGCGCCGCTTCCAGACCATCCAGGTCGACGAGGTCTCGGTCGACGGGTGCATCTCGATTCTGCGCGGCATCAAACACCAGTACGAAATCCACCACGGCGTCCAGATCACCGACCCGGCGCTGATCGCCGCCGCGAACATGACCGACCGGTACGTCACCGACCGTCGGCTGCCCGACAAGGCGATCGACGCGGTCGACGAGGCGGCCAGCCGGCTGCGCATCGAAATCGACTCGAAACCGACCGAACTCGACGCCATCGAGCGCCGGCTCGACAAGCTCCGAGTCGAACACGAGTCGCTGGCCGAGGCGACCGACCCGGACACCGTCGAGGCCAGAAGTGAGCTGAAAAACGAAATCGAAAGTCTCGAGGAGGAGGCCGAGCGGCTGCGGATGCGCTGGGAGATCGAGCGCGACGCCCTCCAGGAGGTGACCTCGCTCAAAGAGGAACTGGAGGCAACCGAAAGGGAAATCGAGCAGGCCCGCCGCGACGGCGAGAAGGGCCGCGCCGCCGAGCTGAAATACTCCGCCATCCCGAACATCCGGGACGAGATCGCAAAGGCCGAACAAAAACTCGACGAGATCCACGAGGAGGAGCGGCTCCTGCGCGATTACGTCGGTGAAAACGATGTCGCCGAGGTCGTCGGCGACTGGACCGGCATTCCGGTCAGCAAGATGATGGAGTCCGAGCGCGAGAAGCTGCTGAACATGCCCGATCGGCTCCGCCGCCGGGTCGTCGGCCAGGACCACGCCATCGAGGCGATCAGCCGGGCGATCTGGCGCTCCCGGGCCGGCCTGCGCGACCCGGACCGCCCGATCGGCAACTTCATGTTCGTCGGCCCGACCGGCGTCGGCAAAACCGAACTGGCGAAGGCCCTCTCGGAGTTTCTGTTCGACAGCGAGGATGCGCTCGTCCGCATCGACATGTCCGAGTACATGGAGAAATCGAAGGTCAACACGCTGATCGGCTCCGCCCGCGGGTACGTCGGCAGCGAGGAGGGGGGCGTGCTGACCGAGGCCATCCGGCACAATCCCTACAGCGTCGTCCTGTTCGACGAGGCCGAAAAGGCCCACGCCGACGTCTTCAACATCCTTTTGCAACTGATGGACGAGGGCCGGCTGACCGACAGCCAGGGCCGCGAAGTCGACTTCTCGAACACCCTGGTCATCCTCACCTCGAACGTCGGCAGCCGCCGCATCATGGAGATGACCGGCGAGGTGAGCGACGAGGAGCTGACCGAGATGGTCGAAGACGAGATCCTCGGCGAACACTTCCGCCCCGAATTCATCAACCGTCTCGACTCGCCGATCGTCTTCAAGTCCCTGAGCGAAGAGACGATCCGCAAGATCGTCGAGATCAAACAGCGCGAGCTGCGCCAGCTTCTGGCCGACAAGAAGATGACCATCGAGCTGAGTGACGACGCCAAAAACTTCCTCGCCCGGGTCGGCTACGAACCCGAATTCGGTGCCCGGCCCCTCAACCGAGCCATCGGCACCTACATCCAGGACCCGCTCGCCATCGACATTCTCGAGGGCGACTTCGGCGAAGGTGACCACGTGGTCGTCGAGGTCGCCGAAGGCGGCGAGGAACTCACCTTCCACACGCCCGAGGCCGGCGCCGGAGAGACCGACGCGGACGAGCAGACGACGGCCGAAAAGCCCGACGACGACGAGTCCGAAGGCGAGCCGGCCGACGAGCCCGACGCCGCCGCCGAGGACGAGACCGAGCGAACCGCCGGTGAATCCGAAGACGCCGACGCCCCCGACGACGAGACCGGCGATTCCGCCGGCAGCTCCGAGGCGACCCGAAGGGCAGAAGCCGAATAACCGGACCCTCCGATGACGTATCTACGGCGAGTACTGCAGGCGACCGTCGTCCTTCAGTGTGTCGGTTACCTCTCGCAGTCGCTTCTCGGCGAGACGGCGGTCTTCGAGCTGATGTTCCTGGTCGCCGACCTCGACGAGTCGACCTCGCTGCTCGTCGCCCGCGGCGGCGCCGTCGTCGTGCTCGCTGCCTCGATCGCCCTGTGCCTGAAGCGTCTCCCGACGCTCGGCTACCTGATCGGCGGCTGGTTCGCCCTCTCCGCCGCCGCCGAGATGCAGCTCGGCGGCGAGCCGTTCTTTCGCCTCGCCCTCGCCGCTCATGCGATCCGTTTCCTCGCCCCCGTCGCCCTCGTCTGGCTCCCGGACCCCGAGGCGACGGCTCCGTCCGACCTCGCCCTCACCTGGACCCGGCGGCTGCTCCGGGCCGGCGTCGCCCTCACCTTCCTCGCCCACGGCTGGGAGGCTCTCCAGCTCCACCCTCGGTTTCTCGACTACCTGTTGCTCGCTTCGCGCCGGCTACTCGGATGGCCGTTGGCACAGAGCGCCGCGAGTTATATCCTGATCGTGATCGGCGCCATCGACGTGGTGCTCGGCATCGCAGTCCTGGCGGGACTGCGCTCCCGGGCGGTCTTCGGCTACATGGCCTTCTGGGGCGCGATCACCGCCCTGGCGAGGACCGTCCACGGCGGCCCGTGGGCCTACCCGTCGACGCTCGTGCGAGCCGCCAACGCCGGCGGCCCCCTGGCGCTATTGATGATGACTCTCTACCTGGACGCGGACCGAGACGATGACACGAGAGAGCCCGGACGCACGTAGCTCCGATTTCCGCCACTTCTGGTGCCAGACCATCCCCGACCTCGCTCGCCGGTCTGGCTCGACTCTCCGCCGCTTTTGTTTCCGGACCATCCCCGACATGGCTCGCCGCTTCTGGTTCCAGACCATCCCCGACCTCGCTCGCCGGTCTGGCTCG
>CAZRLK010000001.1:72743-86110 GCA_964600555.1 uncultured Bradymonadales bacterium | reverse complement strand
CCCGCGGCCAGTCTAGCCCCGTCGTGCCTCACCGGCAGGCCAGCTCCTAGCCGCGCCGCTCCCGTGGCCAGACCATCCCTGGTCTGGCTCGTCGGCAGGCCATCCTGGCCTGCACTTTTCTCGCTTTTGCCGCCGTTTTGTTCCAATCCCCCACCGCCTCCGCCGACACCACCCCCGAACACCCCCGCGTCATCTGGCTCGAAGACCCCGCCCACTCCGCCACCCTCGTCTGGATCACCGACGACCCCGGCGACGACCATCGCGCCTATTTCGACACCCAGCCCCGCAACGGCGAGACCGACGCCTACCGCCACGAAATCGAGGCCTCCCGCACCATCGAGGAGACCAACGGCAACGTCTGGTTCCACCACGCCGAACTCGACGATCTCCACCCCTCGACGACCTACCACTTCACCGTCGAATCCGACGGCGAGACCGGGCCCGAACGCCACTTCGAGACCGCTCCCGCCGACGACCGCCCCGTCGACTTGCTGTACGGCGGCGATTCGCGCTCCAACCCCGAAAACCGCCGCGAGGTCAACCGCCGCATCCGCACCCTGTTCGACGAAAACGACCGGCTGATCGGCATGATCCACGGCGGCGACTACGTCGAAACGGCCCTGATCTGGGACCAGCTCGCTCAGTGGCTCGACGACTGGGAGCTGACCAACGCCGACGATGGCGGCGTCATCCCGATCGTCCCCGCCCGCGGCAACCACGAGTTCTCCCCGGCCCAGGCGACCGACGAACTCGACAACTACAACGGCATGTTCGGCCTCCCCGGCGGCCCCGACAACGACTACTGGACGACCACCATCGGCAGCCGAATCGCCATCGTCACCCTCGACACCAACGGCACCCTCGGCGGCGAGCAGCGCGAATGGCTCGACGAGCAGCTCGCGACGCTCACCGACGAGTACACCTGGGTGATCCCGAGCTACCACCGCCCCGCCTACCCCGCCGTCAAGCGCGCCGGCGCCGCCCGCCAGCACTGGGTCCCGCTGTTCGAGCAGTACGACGTCGATCTCGTACTCGAATCCGACGGCCACGTCCTCAAACGCACCGTCCCGATCCGCGACGGCGAGCAGGCCGACGACGGGATCGTATACGTCGGCGAGGGCGGGCTCGGCGTCAAACAACGCAGCCCGAAGGACCGCTGGTTTCTCGAAAGCCCCGGCATGGCCACCGCCAGCCACCACGTCCAGCTTCTGTCGTTCGGCCCCGAAAAACTCGACTATCGCGCCATCGCCCTCGACGGCTCGACGCTCGACGAGGCGACCTTCGAGGCCCGCCGCGACACCTCCCCGACGCCGATCGCCATCGACTCGCTCGAGGCCCCGGCCCCCGACCGCCTCGAGCTCGACTTCAACAAGGGCATCGCCCCCGACTCGATCGAGATCGACGACTTCTCGGTCGCCCCCGACACCACCGTCACCGACGCCCGCCTGCACGAGGACTACGACGACCACGTCGTCCTCGCCACCTCTCCGCTCGATCCCGGCACCGAATACACCGTCGAGGCAACCGACCTCTCGGACCTGCTCGGCCAGACCCTCGAGCAGACGCTCACCGCCTCGATCGCCCTCGAGGAGGAGGATTCGCCGGGCGGCGCCTCCGACGACACCTCCGCCGATTCCGACGACGCCAACGCCGGTGACATCACCGACTCCTCCGACTCGCCCGATTCCGAACCCTCCTCCGCCGCCCCCGCCGGCTGCTCGACCACCACCCCCGGACCCGCGCCCCTCGCTCCCCTCGCAGTCGTCGTGATCGTCGCAACGGGCGGGTGGCGAAGAAACGCCCCGGGGGCGCGCGTCAGTCGAACGTGACCGTCAGGTCGTAGTCGACGCCCGCCATCTTCACGTCGTCCCCCGCCTCCACCTCGACGAGATAGCCCCCGTGATCGGGGACCCCGACCATCACCGTCGCTTCCAGGTGCGCATCTTCGCCCTGCGGCCCGCTCGACTCCATCGCCACCCTCGATCCAGCGGTATCGGCCACGCTGAACTCGACCTCGCCGAGCCCCCGCTGGTTCGCCGGCACTTCGACCTCGACCGTCAACACCCCCGACTCGTCCTCCGAGCCCAGCTCCGTCGTGTCGACGAGATACACGTCGCGGTCTCCCGAACACACCGACGCCGAGAGACTCCCGTCTGACGCCGCGTCCGAAAACCTCGTCGCCTCGTCACTCGTCTCGTTCGGCTCGTAGATGTCCGCCGAACACGTCTCCGGCTCGCGACAACTCCCGTCGACGCACTCGCGCCCATCGTTGCAGTCGAACGCCGACTCGCAGGTCTCCGGCTCCACACACGAGGCCGTCAGATTCTGCTCGTCGTACTCACAGGTCTTCGCCCCCGCACAACCCTCGTCGCCACACGCCGTCGACGCCAGCCCACAATGCCCCTGCAAACACCAGTGGTTCGGGTCGTCCGGACAGTCCCCCGCCATCTCACAGGTATTCGTCGCCTGACACTCGCCGGTCGCCGGTCGACACTCCTCGTCGTCCCCGCACTCGACGTCGTCTTGCACGCACAGGTTCGGGGCACACTCGTCGCTGTCGTTGCAGAATCGCCCCTCCAGACACAACGTGTCGTCCCCCGCACAATCGTCGGCATCCCGACACGCCTCGTCCCCCTCGAACGAGCAGACCCCGCGCGGACACTCGACCTCGTCGCAAAACGTCTCGGGCCCGGCGCACACCCCCATCCCGCCGTCCCCCCCCAGCGCACACTTCTCTCCGGGCAAACACGCCGTCAGCTCGGTGTCGGGCGTGCAGGTGTCCGAGACACATTCCCCCGACTGCGGCTCGCAGAAGCCCCGGGCGCAGGTCTTGTCTGCGCACGGATCCGGCTCGCAGGTCCCTTCGGCCCCCTCCCCGCCCGCACAGTACATCTCCTCGGGACAATCGGAACGGCTCGTACACGACTCCGCCTCGACACACTCGCGAGCGTCGTTGCACGTCCCCGCCTCACAGTCCATGTCGATGTCGCACTCCGAACTCTCCCCGGCCACACACGTACCCCCGTCACTGCAGTGAAACCCCTCCAGACAATCCGACTCCGCGTCGCACTCGACGGCGTTGACACACTCCCCGGTCTCCGACTCACACACCCCCGCCTCGCAGTCGACCTCCTCGCACGGATCGCCGCTCGACTCCCCGGTACCCTCGCCATCACCCCCGGAACACCCCGCCCCAGATGCGACCAAGACCACCACCAACCCCAGCACCGAGACCCTACGCCACACTGCACTCTCCGACATCCCCATCACTCACTCCCGTACGATTGCTCGACATCGACGACTCGTCACTTCCACTGATTGCTTGGCTCTTGCCTACTGCACACACCGCCCGACTTCAAACACTCGCACGGTGTGTTCGCCGAGCGCCGACGGGTGAACGCCGGACTCGAAGGCCGGCTCGCCGGCCGTGTCGTACGTCATTTTCGGCCTGGATGTAGCCCCGAGGCTCGCCTCGGGGGACGATCGCAGCGATCGGTGATCTGAACCAACGCCGACCAAAGACGCCCGCGCCGTGATTGAATCGACGGCCCTCGCGCACCAATTGGGGACGTCCCGTTCTCGACCCCCGGAGGCCCCATGAGCGTCGGACGCGTCTGCACACGCGAAGTCCTGCTCGCCGACCAGGACGCCACCACCCGCGAGGCCGCCGAACGCATGCGATCGCACAACGTCGGCACGCTCGTCGTCGTCGACCGCGACGATCGTCGGCCCCTCGGGCTGGTCACCGACCGCGACCTCGCGATGCGGGTCGTCGCCGCCGGCCGGCATCCCGAGAAGACCCTCGTCCGCGAGATCATGTCCGACGAGCCCGTCACCGTCGTCGAATCGACCGCCATCGAGGACGCCCTCACCAAAATGCGCTCGCACGGACGCCGTCGCCTGCTGGTCACCGCCGACTCCGGCGAACTGGTCGGGCTGCTTTCGATCGACGACATCCTCGAACTCCTCGCCGAGGAGATGGCCGAGATCGGCGATCTGATCGACCGCCAGGCCCCGCTCTTGAGACGATGGTCGGGGCACTGACCCGGCAGATCCCGCGCCTATCGCCCATCCAAAAAAGCACCGGCCACGCACGAGGCGCGACCGGTGCTCCGTCCAACCTCCGCCCCCCGGCTCGTGGGCTCGACCGTCACTCGCCGCGCTCGGCCCAACTGACCTCGCGGACCTCCTCGCGCAGCTCATCGGTGCGCGGCCCGGCCTCCTCGATCGGCTCGGGCGCAAAGCCGGTGAACGAAATCTCGCCACCCTCGTCGGCGCAGCTCAGCGACCAACTCTCCTCGAGCTCCGGATCCGAGATGAAGCCCCAGTAGTTTTCCTCCAGCTCGACGGTGTTGCGGTGGTAGCTCTGGATCTGGACGGCGCTGTTGTCGTCGGTCTGGCCGTTGTTGCCGTAGATGTTGTTGCCGTTGAGAAACGACTCGTCGGCCAGCTCGACACCGTGAAGCGACAGGCCCCCGCGACCATTGTCGACGAGATTCGAGTGTTCGACCTGCAGGAAGATGTTGTCTCCCTCGATGCGGATGCCCCAGTCGTCGTTCTCCAGGATGTCGACGTGCTCGAAGACCGGGTCGCGGTACTCCGTCACGTTCGTCTCGTCGTCGCAGCTTCGAATCTCGTGGTTCGACAGGTCGGATTCTCCCTCGAGAAAGACCCCGGTCTCGTTGTCGCGAATCACGGAGTCGCGCACGGCGAGTCCGTCGTTGTTTCGGGTGGAGACCCCGCGGTTGTAGCCCTTGACGAGGGAGTGACTCACCTCGGCCTGCGCTTCGGCGTCGGCGCGCACTCCGGCGATGCCCCGCGTCGTCTCGTCGTCGAGCCGGGCGGTCCCTTCGATGACGGCGTGGCGAATCTCGGCCGCATCGGTTCCCCGCAGGTCGAGTCCGACCCCCGCGCGGTCGACGAAGACGTGCTCGAGGGTGTGCCCTTCCCCGCTCAGCTTCAGACCGCCCCAGCCCCGGTCTTTGAGCGCCGTGAAGGCGATCGGGTCGTCGTTCGTCCCGGCCGCCTGCAGCGTCCCTTCGACGTCGAGGGTGACGTTGCCGTAGTAATGGTCGCCGTCGTCGCGCAGGAAGTTCCCCTCGACGGTCACCCCCGGCCGTACCGTCAGGATCGCCCCTTCGGCGACGGTCGCCGTCTCCAGCAGCTTCACGTCACACGCCTCCCAGGTGGTGTCCTCGTCGATCGTGCCGCCGCGCACGTACAGCTCCTCGTCCTCGCAGGGCTTCTCGTAGTCGGGACGCTGGCACTGAAAGTCGGTGCCCTCGCAGCTCACCCCGAGCTCGTAGTCGCCGGTCCCGGTGTCCTGGTAGGAGGTGAACGCCAGAAAGTAGGTGCCGGTCTGCTCGACCTCGAATTCGATCGCCGGCGCCGCCACCGACTCCTCCCCGTCGTCGCTCTCTCGGATCTTTTCGCCGATCTCGCCAGCCCCGTCGTAGCCCTGGTACAGCGCCATCGCCGTATCCAGCACCTCGCCCTCGTCGAGCCCCCGGGCGTCGTCCCCGGCGCTCGCTGACAGCTCGATGCGCAACTCCGCGCCCTTTTTCGCCTCGAAACTGTAGCCGTAGTTGCGGACTCTCGGGTCGAACTCTCCCTGAATCGTCGAGTCGAGCGCAATGTCGTCGATCAGCTCCGCCCGGTCGGCAAAATCGCCCTTGCCGTCCTGAAAGGCCGAGGCGTCGACCCCCGGCTTCGACTCGCCGGCCGCCGGGGCGTCGTCGATCGCCGCACTGCATCCGACCAGCCACAATCCCGCCAGCGCCATCGCCGTCCATTTCGTCGTCGTCCAAATCATCGTCGCCTCTCCAGATCAGGGGAATGAATGTTCGTTCACTTGCACCCATAGCTAGATGCACATGGCGTGCCAGGCGTCTCGATCGCCGGCGGTCCCGGGGGAGACGGGGGGTCGAACGGCAAGATGCGACGCAGGTGGTGACTACGGTTGTGGGAGATCGGCAAGTCGAGTTGCCTGAGGTATCGTCGAGATTCGGTGACGCCGATTGTCGTGCCGGACGCGAGAGTTTATGCCGCTACGCGGTAGGCCCCCCGCTCGAGCGTTTCGAGACTCGCTCTCTCAAAGTCCCAGGACGACCTGGGCGACGTTGAAATAGATCAGCAGGCCGGAGAGGTCGACCACGGTCGCCAGCAGAGGCACCGACGCACTCGCCGGGTCGAAACCGACCTTCTCGAGGCCGAACGGCAGCAGCGCTCCGACCAGCGTCCCCCAGGCGACGACGCCGATCAGACTCAGTCCGACGGTGATGGCAATCAGCGCCGCCCGTTCACCGTAGGCGCCGAAAAAGACCTCCCAGCCGTACACGCGGGCGAAGCCGAACACCGCCAGCAGCCCTCCCAGACACACCCCGGCCAGAAGCTCGCGACCCATCACGCGCCACCAGTCGCGCAACTGCAGGTCATCGACCGCCAGCGCGCGGACGATCAGCGTCGAGGCCTGGGCGCCGGAGTTGCCGCCGCTGGCGATGATCAGCGGAATGAACACCGACAACACCACCGCCTCGGCGAGTGCCTCCTCGTACAGCTCGATCGCGCTGGCCGTGAACAACAGCCCGAAAAACAGCACCGCCAGCCACCCGGCGCGCTTTTTGAGCATCGCCCCGAACGACGTCTCCAGGTAGGTCGCCTCCAGCGCCTCCATCCCGCCGATCTTCTGGACGTCCTCGGTCGCCTCCTCGCGGACGACGTCGACGATGTCGTCGAAGGTGACGATCCCCTGGATGCGCTTTTCGTCGTCGACGACCGGCAGCGCAATCAGATCGTGGACGTCGAACAGATGGGCGACCTCCTCCTGATCCATCCCCTCGGGCACGGCGATGACCTCCGCGTTCATCACCTCGCCGACCGGGGTTGGATCCTCGGCTTGAAACAGCTCGCGAAACGAGACGACGCCGCGCAGTCGGTCGTCCTCGTCGACGACGTAGATATAATAGATCGTCTCGACCTGTTGGCGCGTCTGCTCGCGCAGAAACCGGATCGCCTCGTCGACGGTCATCGACGGCTGCACCTGCGCGAACCGCGGGTTCATGATCCCGCCGGCCTCCTCCCGGGCGTAGGTCAGCAGCGCGCGGACCTCCCGGCGGGTCGCCTCGTCCAGCAGCTCGAGCCACTCCCCCCGGCGCTCGCGGTCGACTTCCTGGAGGACGTCGGCGGCGTCGTCGGGCGGCAGGATGCGCATCCAGATCGTCTGTTCGGCCTCGGGCAGCTCGCGCACGATCTCGGCCTGCTCCCGGGGCGAGCAGCTCAGGAAAAACTCACTGGCTTCGTCGCGATCGAGGCCGCGAAACGTCTCGAGACGCTCGCGGGCATCGAGCGACGACCACGAGTCGCGAAGCTCGTCGACGTGGTGGAACGAGGGGGTCGGATCGGTAGTCATCGCAACGGGCTTTCGGAATGGAGAGTTCGGAGTTCAGTAGGCGCCGAGCAGGCCGAGGAGGACGACCAGACCGATGGCGATGACGGGCACGCCGACGGCGAGGCCGAGGCGCCAGGCGAGTGGCAGCTCGGAGAGCGGCGGAAGGGGGGAGTCGGCGGCGCGTTGCTCCCAGTCGGTACGCGTCTCCGGTGCGTCGGCCTGCTCGGGGGCGTCGCCGGCCTGGAGGTTCTCGTCGACCATGCTCACCTCGCGCACCGCCTCGCCGGCCTCGTCGGTGCGCGACGACTCGCTGTCATCCGCCTCGTCGTCGGTCTCACCGAGAAACTCCCGGACGGGGGCGGACTTGACGCCCTCGATTTGCTCGTCGGGGGTCGCCGTCGCCGCGTCGTCGCCCGGCACCGAGATCAGCGGGCCCGGCGAGAGGTTGCTCTGCTCGGCGCGGTTGACGCCCGGCGGTTCGGCACCCGCCCACGGTTCGGGCAGTGGTTGCACCTCGAGTTCGCTGCGGACCTCGGCATCAGACAGCTCGGCCAGGCCGCCGTCGGTGGCGCGATCGAGCAGCTCGTCGAGTTCGACGCGGTGTTTGGCGACCGGCTGCAACCCCATCGCCACCAGGTGGTCGAGGCCGTCGATCATCACGGAATCGAGCGCCTCGTACGCCTGGCCGGTCAGCGGGCTCTCGACGGCACTCGTCGGCTCCTGCCCGGTCAGCGCGTAACTCGCCAGGGCCGCGAGTCCGTACACGTCGGCGGCCGGTGTCAGGGTCTCGCTCGAGCGGGCATTGCGGATTTCGGGGGCGGCGTAGGGGGCGTCGGCGAGCCGCGAGGCGACGGGTGTGGGCGGCTCGTCGACGGCGGCGACGTTCCCGGTCCCGACCATCCCGACAAACGCCCCCTCGTCGGTGACGACGACGTGTCGCGGGTCGAGGTCGCGAAAGACCAGCCCCTCGGCGTGCACCCGCCGGCAGACTTCGCCGACCGCCCGAATCTGCTCGAGGACGAGGTCGACCGAGATCGTCCCGGTGGGCCGCTTTGCGACGAAATCGTACAGCGTGCCGCCCCGAATCGGCTCGTAGACGAGGACCGGCTCGGCCTCCCCGTCCGCTCCGTCGTCGCCTGCTTCGACCTCCAGGAGCTCGACGAACGTCGGGAGGCCATCGATGCCGCGCTCGAGCACCTCCGTCTCGAACCCGAGGGCCGCCCGCCACTGGTCGCGCTCCTCGCCGCGGTCCTCGTTCTCCCGCTCGTAGCGCGGCGCCTTGGCGTATACCTCCCGGTCGCCCTCGGCGGTGTCGGTACACCGGACGATCTGGAAGCTGCGGCCGGCCTCGACCAGCCCCTCGGTCCGGTATCGGCTCTCCCCCTCTCGAGTCTCCAAAAAGTCACCGGGCTCCATGGTCGTCTCCTCGAATGCGTGAACTTCCGTCGGCGAGGCCGCCGACGCTCCCAGACGTAATCTGGGCGCCACCGTCCCCCCTCGCGGCGACGCGTACGGGAACCTTCGAGCGATCGAGCGTCGACCGACCGTTCGTGTCGTCATCGCCAAGGGCGCCAAGACGCCAAGATCGCCAAGAAACCACTCGCCGTCCACCGGTGCCGTCAGCCGGCTGCACACGACTTGGCGAGCCTGGCGTTCTTGGCGATCTTGGCGTAACGAATCCCAGACCGTCGCCACTCGATCACCGCGCCGACACCACCAGGGCGGCTGGCAGCCGGCACTGGTTTCTGTCGAGGTCGCCGACTGACGTCAGTGCGGTTAATGCGTATAGTCGACGTGCACAAGGACTCAACGCTCACGTCGGATGCTCCACTCCCTGCCCCAGCCACTTCGCGTCGGGCTCGCCACCCTCGTGCTCCTGCTCGTCGCTCCCCAGCCGGGCGAGACGTGCCCGCCCTGGGAGACGGGCGGGACGAAAACTGGCGAACTCGAGCACGCAGCAATCGACGAGTCCTCGGGGCTGGCCGCCAGCCGGCGCCATCCCGGGCATTTCTGGACGCACAACGACTCCGGCGGCGAGGCGCATCTGTTTTTGCTCGACGACTCCGGCGCGCACGTCGGACTTCTGCGGCTCGCCGGCGTCGAGGCGGCCGACTGGGAGGACGTCGCCGTCGCGCCGTGCTCCTCGGAGGGCGACGCCTCGTGCATTTACGCCGCCGACATCGGCGACAACAGAGGCCGGCGCGAGTCGGTCTCGATCACGCGGGTCCGGGAACCCGCCCTGCCCGACGATCGGCCGGCCGGCTGGGTGAGCGGCGAGGCGACGACGGTCGAGTTTCAGTATCCCGACGGACCGCGCAACGCCGAAACCCTGCTGGTCCACCCGGAGACCGCCGCCTCGTACGTCGTCGAGAAGACGATGGACCGGGAGTCGACGATCTACCGGGTGCCGCGGCGGGGTGACAACGCCGAGGGCCCGGCGCAGGCCGAACCCGTCGGTGGGCTCGAGGTCGACCAGACGCTCGGGGGATTGATCACCGGCGGCGACATCTCGCCGGACGGCCGGGAGTTCAGCATCCGAACCTACGTCAAGGTCTTCACCTTCTGTGCCGGGGACGGCGGGTCGTTCGAGTCGGCGTTCGAGGCCGATCCGGTCGAGTCGTATCCGCGGGTGACGATCCAGAGCGAGGCGCTGGCATACGGGCTGGAGGGAGAGGCGTTGTGGTTTACGAGCGAGGGGAAGCACCCGCCGTTGATTCGGCTGGATCGGGCGCAGTGATACGCGGAAGCCATTTAGGATTGGGATCGGACGCAACGGACGGATCGGACGGAACGGACAAATGCCGACGTGCCGTCATTCGTTGAATCGATCGGTTATCTGGGGCGAGGCTTCACCCGACCAACTGGTTGGTCACCGCCCCCAGGACGGCGCCGAGACGCATCGCGTCGGGGCGATCCATCGGCGGGACGTGGATGAAGACCGAGGCCGAGCCGGGGCGGCGGGTCGGACCGTCGACGAGCTGGCGCAGGGAGTGAAAATACAGGGCGTTGCAGACGTACGAGCCGGCCGATTCGCTGATGGTCGGCTCGGGTAGACCGTGGCGATCGAGAATCTCGCCGAGGCGCTGCGAGAAGTTCTCGGCGGGAAAGGGCGTATCGTAGGTCGACGAGGTCGACGGAATCAGCCGGTCGCCGATCCCGCCGAGGCCGCCCGCCTCGTCGAGCCGGTCGCCGGTCCGGTTGTGGGCGACGACCTCGATGTCGAGCGTCGAGCGCGAGGCCGCCAGTCCCAGGTGCATCGCCAGAACCGGCGAGTCGGCCCCGAGACGCTCCCCGGCCCAGCGTCGGACGTACGAAAAATCGACCGGCAGGCGCTCGGCCTCGACCGACAGGTCGGGCCGCATCGCCCGGGTCGCCGAGAGGGCGGCATCCCAGGAGGGATTGTACTCGTGCCGGCCGAACGGCTCGAAGCCGGTCCAGACGACTCGCGTCGGCGAGAGAGGCGTCACGTTGGTCGAATCGCGGGAGATGGGTCTACTGCGTCTCTACATCGCGGAGTTGTACAAAATCGCAAGGATCGCGACGGGCGCGATCACCCGAATGATCCATATCCACCCCATGACGATCAAGCGAAACCACTCCGAGTCGGGGTCGACACCGGAGTCGGGCCCGGTCATCTCGTCGAACCACTCGTCGGCGTCAACCGCCCAGCCGGCGTACAGGGCGGCGCCGAAGCCCCCGAGCGACAGCGCCCAGTTGCTGACCAGATAGTCGAGCACGCCGAAGAAGTTGCGATCGGCACCGGCCAGCTCGATGGTCGCCTCCGAGAGCGTGCTGAACGAGAGAACGCTCGGGATGCCCGCCAAAAAGATCAGCGTGCCCATGCCGGTGGCGACCACGCCGCGGTCGAGGTCGAGTTCGTCGACGAAATACGAGACGACGACCTCGAGCAGCGAGATTGCGGAGGTGAGCGCGGCGAAGCCGAGCAGCACGAAAAAGGCGATCGTCAGCACATAGCCGCCCGGCAACCCGGCCAGAAGCTGGGGCATCGTCTCGAAGACCAGCGACGGACCGCTCCCCGGCTCGGCGCCCTCCTTGCTGAAGACGACGCCGAAGATGACGATCCCGGCCATGATGGCGACGAGCGTGTTGAAGATCGCGACGTAGACCGCCGATCCGAGGATGCTGTCGTCGGATCCCAGATAGCTGCCGTACACGATCATCGCGCCCATCCCGAGGCTGAGCGTAAAGAAGCCCTGGCCCATCGCATCGAGGACGACCTCGGCGTCGATCGCCGCGAAGTCGGGGGCGAATAAAAAGCCCAGCCCCTCGCCGGCGCCGGGCAGGGTGAGGCTGTAGATGAACATGCCGGTCAAAAGCACCCCGAAGGCGGGCATCAAAATCGTGGTCGCCCGCTCGATGCCGTCGGTGACGCCGCCGTACACGACGCCGATCGTCGCCCCCATGAAGATCCCGTGGTACAGGGTCGCCCACCAGGGGCTGCCGGCCAGCTCGCCGAACAGGGCCGGAATCTCGGCGGTCGGCGTGGCGGCGAACTGCCCGCCGACCGCCTTGACGACGTAGCCGACCGTCCAGCCGCCGACGACGCTGTAGAAGCTCAACAGCAGAAAGCCGGTGAGGATGGCGAAAAAGCCCCAGAAGCCCCACAGGCCGCCGCCGCGATCCTCGGGAGCCAGGGCGCGGTAGGCGCCGACCGGTCCCTTCTCGCTTCTGCGCCCGATGACCATCTCGGTCACCAACATCGGCAGCCCGATCGCGGCGATGCAGCCGAGATAGACGACGACGAACGCCCCGCCGCCGTTGTTGCCGGCCATGTACGGAAACTTCCAGACGTTGCCGAGCCCAACCGCCGAGCCGACGGCGGCCAGCACGAACCCGAGCGAGCCCGACCAGTGTTCGCGAGAGCCTTGTTCGGCCATGACATCCTCGCAGGAAATACAGCAGGTGTCGTTTCCGATAGCGCGTTGCCTGTTGGTACGCAGGCGGGGGAGCGGCGTCAAGGGGAGCGGCTGAAGAGCGTTTAGCCGCCGAGCCGCTCCAGAAGTGCCTCGAGGACGGTTCGCGGCTGATAGGGCTGATTGACCATGATGACGTTGGCGTCGGCCCGTTCGCCGATCTCCTCCGGGATCGAGCCGAACAGCGCCTGTTTGTAAGCCGCATCCCGCGAGGCCCCGATGCAAACCGTCCCGAACCCGTCGGTCGCCCGGAGGAGTTCGCGTTCGACCTCATCCCCGACGACGACCCGCGGCTCGTAGTCGTCCTCCTCGAGGCCCGCCTGTTCGGCGACCCGCTCGATCAATTCGGTGCCCGCCTGGTCGGGGTTGTCAGCGTCCGATTGCTGGACGTTGGCCAAGGTCAATCTGCTGTCAGGTTCGCTCGAGGCGATCTCGTGGGCCTGGCGGGCGGCCAGCGGCGAGATGGGTCCGGCGCCGACCAGCGCGACGACGTCGCCGACCGCATCGCGGCGGACCTTGACCAGACTCACTTCGACGGGGCAATTCTGGACCATCGCGTCGATGTTGCTGCCGAACACGAAATCGCGGCGCTTGCGCCGGCCGGCCCAGCCGACCATCAGGCGGTCGGCCCCTTCGTCGTCGACGACATCCAGGACGGCGCCGCTGACGTCGCGGGCGACGATGGCACGGGTGCGGATCCCCACTCCGAACTCCTCGGCAACCTCGGAGGCGGCATCGAGCAGATCCTGCTGGGCCTGGACGCGCTCTTTTTCGAATTCGATGTTTTGCGCCAGCGCCGTCTGGACCGGCACCTCGATGACGTTGACCGCGATCAGCTCGGGGTTGTCGTGATCGCGGGCGCAGGCCGCCGCCAGGTGTAAAAGCGACCGTTCCGTCTCGGGGTTGGCGACGGGGACGACGATCCGAAAGCCCTGGTCGGGTTCGGCGCGCATCCCGCCCACGCGCACGATCGCTTCGCCGACCATGCTGGTGGCAGTGGCCCGGGTTCGGGCGAAGCCGGCGAACCATGCGATCCCGAGCAGGAC
>CAZRLK010000001.1:0-72733 GCA_964600555.1 uncultured Bradymonadales bacterium | reverse complement strand
CCAGACCGCTCCCGATGGCGAGCACGAGCGAGCGCATCTGAGCGAGCACGACCAGTGTCGAGGCGAGCCCGAGAAACGGCACGGCCGGATACATCAGGCCCGGGAGTTTGAAGTCGGGCTCGTAGTCGGGGGGATCGGCCCGGCGCATGACGATGACCGCGACGTGGACCAGCGCGTAGGTGACCAGATACGAGAAGCTGGCGACATCGGCGAGGGTCTCGACCCCGACGCCGATGCCGATCATCAACAAGATGACCCCGCCGGTAACGAGGATCGCCAGGTAGGGGGTCCGAAACGTCTCGTGAACCTGGTTGAGCCAGTTCGGCAGGATGTTGTCGCGACCCATCGCGAAGTTGACGCGGGCGGCCGACAGGATCGAGGCGTTCGCCGAGGAGATGGTCGCGAGCACCGCACCGAGGACCATCATCAGCGGCCCCCAGGTGCCGAGATACTCGGCGGCGACGTCGGCGACCGGGATCTCCGAGACCGACAGCTCGGAGATCGGCAGGACGCCGGTCGAGACGAACATCACGAGCACGTACAGGATCATCGGCGTCACGACCGAGACGATCATCGCCAGCGGCAGGTTGCGGCCGGGATCTTTGATCTCTTCGGCGCTGGTGGCGATGACCTCGAAGCCGATAAACGAGACGTACAACGTCGCCGCCGTCGCCCCGACCGCGCCCCAGCCCTCGGGGTTGAACGGCCGGAGGGTCGACATGTCGACCTCGAAGACCCCGAAGGAGACGAAGACGATGATCAGCCCGATCAGCGCGACGACGATGAAGTTCTGGAAGACGCTCGCCTCCTTGACCCCCCGGTAGTTGATCATCACCAGCAGCGCCGCCATCCCGAGCGCGGCGTACTGGACGGGCAGGTCCCCGAAAAAGAAGGTCATGTACTGGCCGAAGCCGAGCATGTAGAAGGCAGTCGCAAACATCAGCCCCGCCCACATCCCGAGCCCGACGATCGAGCCGAAAAAGCTGCCAAGCGAGCGATTGACGTAGTAGTAGCTCCCGCCCGCCCGGGGCATCCCCGTCGCCAGCTCGGAGAGCGACAGCGCCGCCAGAAGCGAGACCAACCCCCCGACGACAAACGAGATCATGCTCGCCGGCCCGGCGTTTTTGGCCGCGATCGAGGGCAACACGAAAATGCCGGCGCCGATCATCGTCCCGACGCCCATCGTATAGGCTTCGAGAAAGCCCATCTCGCGGGCGAGTTCCTGGGATTGCTGCTCGTCGGCCATCGTCCACCACTGTCCGGGAAGTGAATTGGTGCGAAACCGCCGCGTTCGTTAGACCGGGCATCGACCCGGCGCGAGGCGTCGGACCCCACCGCCGATTCCACGAATGCGCGGCGCGCATTCCACTGGCGAACGGCACCATACGGCGGCCGACGGGTTTTTTGAACCCGAGGTGTAGATCAACTGGCTCCCCCGCCGTCGACGTCATTTCAGCAGGCCCTCGAGCGGGTCGACCGAGGGGCGGAACAGTTGATTTTTCGGGTCGGGGCGCTGTCGGCGCTGCCACTCGCGGACGCGCTCGACGAGGTCGCGCTCGTACCGGGAGGCAGGCTGCAATTCGACGGGCGGCAGCCGCAGGGCCGTCGGGGCGTCCTGCTGCGAGGCGACGACGGCGCCGTGAATGTACATCTCCTCGTCGCCACCGCCGCGGACGAACATGTAGCCCGGGCCGAACAGGCCGCTGACGGTCACCTGGTGGCGAGTCCATCGGACATCGCCGATCGTCCGCTCGCTGGAGGCGACCGATTCGAGGCGGGCGCTCTTCAGCTCGGAGGGCTCGTCGTCGCGGACCCCGGAGAGCCGGACCTCGACGCGGGCGTCGCTGTCGGCGGGCCGTCCGATCCAGACCGAGATGTCGAGCGGTTCGGGGCGGAACAAGACGCTGCCGATCACCTGCAGATCCGCCCCGCCCTCGGAGGCGGAGACGTGCAGCACCGCCGAGTTCATCGGCGTCTCGGGATACACCTGCCGGGAGGTGTGCAAAAACCCGGTCGTCTGCTGGCCCTCGACCTCGTAAGCGAGCCATGTTCGGTACGACTGAAACGACGGGTCGAGCACGTAGTTGTCGACGGGCATCTCGCCGAACATCTCCCGCTCGACGATGCGGCGGACCACCTCGCCGGTCTCCGATCCGTCGGCGTCGGCGAGCGAGGCGTCGTCGACTCCCCCGGCGTCGCCACGCTCGACATCGCTCGACCCGGCGTCGAGGTCGACCTCGATCGGGTCGTCCGTCTCACCGGTGTCGTCGGCACAGGCGCTCAACGCCAGTGCGACCGACACGCTCACCGCAAAAAGTCCGAGGCGTCGTGCGAGATCCATGACAACGTCCATCGTTCGGAGGCAAAACACGGGTCAGTGTCTCAAAGCTCGCAGGTCACTCGTCGGAGCCGGAATCGTCGAGCCACGCTTCGGCGGCGGAGATGATCGAGTCGACCCCCCGCCGGGCGTCGGACTGGCGCTGATAGACGATCTCGTCGGGGTCGACACCCTGCCCGGATGAAAACCGGCTCTGCGAGAGGCCCTGATCGGCGGAGACGAATCGCGTGTCGTGATACTGATACGATGGGGCCTGCGATTCACCGGGAAGCCCCGAGAAGCTGCGCACCGCTCCGAACGCCCCGACGGTGGGCGCGTAGCCGAAAATCCGGGTCTCGGCCTCGCGGAAGGTCAGGTATTTGGCGAAAAAGTCGTTGCCGGAGACGGCGTTGGCGGTCACCAGCGCCAGCCGGGCCTGTTCGCCGAGCTGCGTCGTTGGGTCGTTGTCGTCGACCCCGCTGACGAACAGGCCGCCGCAGGCGTCGCTCTCCTGGCCGTCCAGACACTCGCGCAGACCCTGCATCTGATCGGCGCCCAGCGTAGAGCCGTACCAGGGGAACCCGATCTCGCGGACGCTCGAGGCGGCCTTCAAAAACAGGTCGCCCAGGAAATGGACCGCCTCGAAGCCGCCGCCGAAGCCGAGCCGCTGGTCGACCATGATCTGGTCGGGTTCGTCCGACAGATTCGTCGACCAGCCCTCCTCCCAGGAAGCGAGCGGCTCGCCGTCCCGGCTGCGCGGCTGGGGCATGTCGAAGTACTCGGCGCGCACGGTGCCGCTGTCGAGCTCCGAGAAATACACCGCCCCGCTGCCGATGCCCTCGTCGTCGGGCCGAAGCGAGTCGAACCGGAAGTCACAGTACCGACCGGTCTCCTCGTCGAGCGCGTCGGTCTCCCCGCCCTCCCAGACCTCGGCGCCGACCGTCTCGGCGAAGTCGATCTCGACGCTCGTCGTCTCGGAGGGCGAGCACGCCTCGAGCGGCGGGTCGCCGTCGCTCGCACAGCGGGTGAACTCGACGGTCGCCCCGGTCTGGACCGCCGCCCGCAACACATCGTTGACCTGCAGGGCCTCGCGACCGTCGGGATCGCCGTTGTAGTACAGGTAGCGGCGGGCGGCGTGCTTCCAGGCGTCGACCTCCAGACCGTCGATCCGGGTCAGCACGTCGCCCGGTTCGAGCGACGAGCTTCCCGGCTCGAAGACCATCGGGACCGGCGCCTCGCGCTCCTCGGGCAGAAGGTCGGCGCGCCCGGGCCCGAGGCAGATCCCCTGTGGGCTGGTCGCCTGGATGGTCTTGCCGCTGGGCGGGCTCGCGTGGCCGTCTCGGAGGCGCTCCCAGGCGGAGACGATCCGCGTCCAAAAACTCTTCGGCGTCGCATCGCGCAGGCCGTCGAGGATCTGGTGGAAGGTCTCGAGCTGCGGGCGGGTGCGGCGGATGGCGAGCGTCTCCTCGATCAAAAAGCCGCGCCGCTGCAGGTACGCCTCGCGGAATCCCTCCGACGGGATCGAGCCGAGCGCCGCGGCGGCATCGACACACCGCCCCAGCCAGCAGATGCCCCGGGGGCCGCACCGGGCGTTTTCCTCTGGCAGGTTGCAGGAACGATCGGGCACCGCGGCCGAGCCGAGATCTTCGATTTCGACGGCGTCGACCCGCGCGTCGAGCTCGTCGTTCGGACGCATGCCCCGCCGGGAGTACTGCGAATCGCTTATCAACAGACCGATCGGCCCGCCCGCGGCGGCGAATTCCCAGTCGACCGGGCCGGTCTCCAGCTCGATCCACCCGTCGCTGGTCGCCCGCCCGGTCGGCGACAGCCTCGCCGCTCCGAGCGACAGGACGTCGTCCTGCAGTGAATCGAGGGTGCGGTTCGCCCAGACCAGCCGGCCGACGACGTCGGTCCCGTCGGCGCGGTACCAGATCCGCAGGTTGATGCGTCGTCCCTCGAACTCCGACCGGGGAATCTCGAGAAAGATGCGCGGCGTGCCGTCCCCGACCACGATCGAACGCTCACCCTGCAGCGACCGCTCGGCGTCGTACTCCAGCTCTCCTCCCTCGCCGGTCAGGTAGTCGCCGGGGCGGAGATCCTGCTCGAAGCCCTCGGCATATGCAGCGTCGAGTTCCGCCACGCCGCGGCGATCGAAGTCGATGGCCTCGGCCTCGGAGACGACGCCGAACTGCACGAACAGCCCGAGCGCAACGACCAGAAGCGACGCCTCGGCGAATCGATCCATCCCTCGGTTCGTCATCGGTAGGCGGTATGGTGCGGCGGAGACGTCAACAAAACAACCGTGTCAGATGTGTCCGTTTTACTAGTTGCAAGTCACGTTCCGATAGGAGCTTTACGCCCGTCCCAGTCGCGTCGGAGCAATCAGACGGGATGTCGACCGGGTCGGCCGGGTTTTAGCCCGCGCCGATTCGGACACGACCGGTTCAGACGCCGGTTTCAACCGCGTGGTGAGCCGACGAACCACCACGCCGCGGCGGACTCGTTACAGATACGGTGCCGCCAGACGGGCGAGGTTGTCGCGCACGAGCTGACCGAACGGGCGGTTGTCGAGCGCCTCCAGGGTGAGCGGCTCGGCCCGCGAGCGTTTCTCGAGGGCCCAGCCGTCGAGGTATTCGGCCAGGGCGCGATCGTAGCATTCGACGTTGAACTCGAAATTGAGTCGGAGGCTGCGCGGATCCCAGTTCGCCGAGCCGACCAGCGACCAGCGCTCGTCGACGACCGCGACCTTGGAGTGGTCGAAGGGAGGCGGCGTCAGCCAGACGCGGCAGCCGCGCTCGATCAACGGGCGGATCTGGCCGAAGGTCGCCCACTGGACGAACGGCAGGTTGTTCTCGCGGGGCAGGACGATGTCGACCTCGATTCCCCGGAGCGCCGCCGTGTTGAGCGCCGCCGAGAGGGCCTCGTCGGGCAGAAAATACGGCGTGACGATCCGGATCGACTCCCGGGCACACGCGATCGCTCCGTGCAGCGTCCAGGGGAGCTTTTCGAGATCCTTGTCGGGTCCGTCGCGGATGCCTCGGGCCATCACCGACCCGACCTCCTCGAGATCCGGGAACCAGATCTCGCCGCGAAGATTCTCACCGGTCGAGAATTTCCAGTCGTCGACGAACACCTCCTGCAGATGGGCGACGACCGGGCCCTCGACCCGGAAGTGGATGTCCTGGATCGGGTCGTCGGGCGCGTCGTCGACGACGTGGCCGTCGCGGATGTTCATCCCGCCGGTGAACCCGTGGCGGCCGTCGACGACCATCACCTTGCGGTGGTTGCGCAGGTTGACCGACATCAGATGCGGAGGGAACAGCGACGGGAGAAACCTGGCTGTCGTCACCCCCGCCTTGCGCAGTTTCCGAAACACCGACGGGAACGAATACCGCAGCCCGGCGGCGTCGACGAGCACGCGGACCTCGACCCCCCGGTCGACCGCCTCGCCGAACGCCTCGACGAACCGCCCGCCCCACTCGTCGTTGTCGAAGATGTAGGTCGAGAAACTGATCGACTCTTCGGCCTGCTCGATCGCCTCGAGCATCGCCGGGTAGGCCTCCTCGCCGTTGACCAGCGGCGTCACCTCGTTGCCCGGCAAGAGCGGCCGTTTGACGACATCGTCGACCAGCCGGGCGAGGGCTCCGAGATGGTAGACGTTGTCGGCGAGTCGATCGGCGACCTCCTCGACCGGGACCGGCTCGACGCTCTCCGGCGCGTGGTACTCCTCGAGCCCGCTTCGAAGCGACTCGGCGCGGCGTTCGATGCGGTTGATCCCGAACAGCAGGTAAAAGACGCTGCCGACGACCGGCGTCAACCAGCTCAGCCCGATCCAGCCGATCGCCGATCGCGTCTCCCGCTTGTACAGGACGATGTGGAAGGTCGTCAGCGTCGCCGTCAGGGTCCACAGCGTGCTGACGATCTCGGTGAAATGGAGGTTGATGAACTGGAGCATGGGGGTACGGCAGCCAACGACTGGGAAGCGAACGACCCGGGGCGAAAAGCTCGAAGCAAGCGGCTCCGGGCAATTGGCTCGGAGCAGAAGGCCCGGAGCGAAAAGCTCGGGCGGGTGGCGTCTCCGGCGTCACGCTTTCAGATCGGGGGTCGCCTCCTCGTCGTCTTCGGACTCGGTCCGGGCGGGGGTCGGCAGCGGCCAGCGGTCCGTTTCGGGCTCGGCGCGGTGCTGGATCGTCGAGGTGTCGGCCTCCGAGACGATCTCGACGGCGGTCTCGTCGGGACTCAGCTCGATGGTGCTTCCTGCGCCGATGTCGGCGGGGAGGTCGGGCGGGTGGGTCGAGTCATGCTCGGAGGCGCTCGATTCGGCCCGATCGTCGTCGCGGGGGAGGGGCGCGAATTCGGCGCCGTCTTGCCGGAGTTGCTCCTCGATGCCGGCGACGCGATCGACGCCCCGCCAGCACTCGCAGATGCGGTACAGGGCTCGCGCGCGCCGGGTGTCGGCGCAGGCCCGCATCGGTGCCGAGTCGACCTGCAGGCGCGCCCGGATCTCGCAGGCGAGCGCCTGGAAGCGCAGCTGCCCGGTCTCGTCGGCGAGCCGGGTGGCCTCGTCGAGCGCCTCGAGAGCGCCCGCCTCGTCGTCGCGCATCGCCGCCAGACGTCCCGCCTCACAGCGGACGAGCGGCCGGAGCATCGCAAACTCGCGGGTGCGTTCGTCGGCGAGATCGAGGGCCCGCTCGGCGAACGACAGCAGCTTTTCGGCGGAGCCGTCGTATTCGCCGCGCTCGGCCTCGGCGGCCGCCCAGCAGCCGAGTCGGGCGGCCCGCGCGAGCGTCTCGCTGAGCGCGTGCGCGTGCAGATCCTCATCGATCGCATTCACGGCCGTGCGCGCAAGCTCCAGAGCATCCCGACGGCGGCCCTCGCACCACAAAAGCAGAAAGTCGATGCCGTCGATCTCGGCCGACCGCGCCGGATCCTGCAACTGGACGTTCACTCCCCTCGCCGCGTCGACCAACTCGCGGGCCTCGACATCGCGGCCGCGCAGCAGAGCGGCGTTCGCCCGGAAACACCGGATCCGGTGGCGGACCTCGACGGTTCCGAAGGCATTCGCATCCGCGGCATACCGCTCGACGAGGCGGTCGACGGCGGTCAGGTCGCCGGCGTAGACCGCGAGGTACAGGAGGACGTCGAGCATCTGGGCGTACTCGGGAAAGCGACCGGCGGCGAGGGCGGTCTGGCGAAAGGACTCGACCTGCGAGAACGCCTCGTCGCGCTCGCCGAGCCACAGCGAGACCGACGCGGTGCAGGCGCCGACCAGCGGGCCGACCCCGGCGTGCTCGCTGCGGTCGGCGTAGCGAACCGCCCCGTCGCGGTGGCGCCTGGCCGCCCCGCTCTCCCGGCTCTCACCGGTGGCCCGCGAGTAGCTCTGGGTGGCCCGGCCGACGGCCACCAGCCTCGGGTCGCGGGTCTGCATCGCCCGGCGGCCGAAGGCGTATTGCAGCCTCGGCGAGAGTGAAAACGGGTCGTCGATCAGCGTCGAGGAGAGAAGACGCGCCGCCTCGAACAACTCGAGCTCCCGGTCGACCAGCTCGTCGGACTGGCGCTCCGGGCGCAGCAGCCCGAACCGAAAGCCGGCCTGCAGGAGGATGAACCGAAACACCAGGTCGACGAAGGCCGAATCGAACCGGGCGTCGACCTCGGGAAGCTCCAGGTCGGCGGAGTCGAGGTAGGCGGTGACGGCCTCGCGCGCCCCCTCGAATTTGCGCTGGCGGTGCAGCATGCGACCGCGCTTGAGCTGCAGGCGACGCTGGCGCAACTCGTCGGGTTCGAACCCGCCGGACTCCAGGGCGCGCTCATAGTAGGCGTCGGCCTCGCCGGCCTGATCGGCCGCCGCCAGGGCATCGCCCAGAAGCTCCAGCAATGGGCGCGCCTCGTCGCCCGCCGAGGCCGGATCGTCGGCCCGCCGCTCCGCCTCGCGCAAAAGCCCCAGCGCGTTTGGGACGCGCCCCTCGCGCAGGCGAACCGCCCCGGCCCGCGCAAACCACCCGACGGTGCGTCCCGAATCGCCGCTCGCCAGCCACTGGCACGCCGCGTGGACGCTCACCCAACCGCGATCGAGCCGGCGCCGCTCCCAGTTGTCGTGGACCTCCGAGAGCGCAAACCCCAGCATGCGGTGCTGACGCTCGCGCTCCGAGCCGTCGAGCCCGTCGACGATCTCCTCGCAGATCTGCTCGTCGGCGATGCCGACCCATCGGTCGTCGCCGACCGAAAACTGCTCGACGACGCGGCGGGCGACGAGGACCGGAAGCTGCGCGTCGGGGACGATCTCCTCCTGCGAGAGTATCTCCGGGAGAAGCCGCTCGGGGACCGGGTCGCCGACGAGCGCCAGACGCGTCGCCAGCTCCCGGGGTTCCGGGGCCAGATCCTGCCAGATCTTGCGCAGATACCTCCCCGGCGACTCGGCGAATTCGGCGTCGTCCATCATCGAGGCGACAAACCGCGGTTTGCCGGCCCGAAACTGGACGACCTGCTGGTCGAGCAACTGGCGAAACGCAATCTGCAGGCCCCGAGGGCGACCGCCGGAAAAGTCGAGCAGCCAGTCGAGCAGCCGCTCGCGAGCCTCGTCGTTGGCGTGGACAACCGGCGCCAGCGCCCGGGCGACCTGCTGGCGCTCGAGCCCCGGCAGCTCGATCCGCCGGACACACCGATCGGAGGCCTCGATGTTCGCCTCGATCCAGCGCTCGCCGGTCGCATGCTCGCCGGGCGTGTAGCTCATCAGCCACCGGCCGGGGAGCGAGCGCCGGCACAGAAACTCGGTCAGGATCTCGCGGGAGAGGTCGTCGGCCTCCTGGAGCTCGTCGACGACCCAGACGAACGAGAGCGGCCCCTGCAGCAACACCTCGAACAGCTCTCGCCAGGCGGCGACGGCGCGCATGACCGGGTTGTCGGCCTCGCCGCTCCCCCGCTCGACCGCGGTTCGCTCGACCAACTCGCCGAGTCCCGGGAGCCGGTCGACGAGCGCCCTGCAGGCCGGCGAGGCCTCCCCGAACAAGTCGCGCCACCGGCCGAGCCGCTGATCGTCGTCGACGATCGCCTCGAGCGCGCCTCGCGCGAGGTGCTCGACGAGGGCCGTCCCGGCAGGGTGGCTCGAGCCGAAGGCGTACACCGGCACGCCCCCCCCGTCGGCGAGCCGCTCGGCCTCGCGCCGCAACACGTGTGTTTTGCCCATTCCCGACTCGCCGGCGACGAGTGCGATCCGGACCTCGTTCGTCTCGGCGGTCTCCGGCGCCTCGAGCAGGCCTTCGAGGTCGGGCCGGGGGACGCGCAGCACCTCGGTTTCGCTCGGCGCCGGATCCCAGGCGCGGGGGCGCCACCAGATCTCGTCGATCCCCGAGCGGCGGGCCTCGAGGAAGGTCTCGACGTCCCAGCGAAGCTCCTCGGCCGACTGGTAGCGCTCCCCCGGCGCCTCGGCAGTCAGCCGCTCGATCACCCGGTTCATAAAGGCCGGCAAATCGGCATTGTGCGCCCGGGGGGACGGGAGTGGCCGGGGGCCGCCGTCCGCAAACGGCCCGTCGGAGGCGGAGGTCCCGCGGGCAAAATCTTCGCCGGTGAGAGCCTCGTACAGACAGGCGCCGAAGGCGTACAGGTCGGTCCACGGGCCGAGCTGCCCGTCGTGCTCCCCGACCTCCGGCGCCGTATAGCGGGCACGCTGCTCGGAGTTCGTCTCGTCGTCCGTGCAGGCCGCCCAGCCGAGGTTCAAGAGACGAACGCGACCGCGTTCGTCGCGCACGACGGTCTCCGGGCGCACGTCCCGGTGCAACACGCCTTCCCCATGCAGGTAGGCGAGGACGTTGGCGACGTCGTAGGCAAATTCGGCGGCCCGTTTCGGGTGCTCGTACCAGCTCTCGTTCGCCGCGACGCCATCGAGCGACTCGCCGTCGACCGCCTGGAAGACGACGGCGACGAACGAATCCCCGCGGTAACTCTCCAGCACGTCGGCGATCCCCGGGTGGGTCAGCTCCCGGAGCTGATCGAGGCGCTGTTCGGCATCGTCGGCGAGGCGATCGATCGGCGAGAGCTGGATGTCGACCGGATCGCCACTCTCCCGCTCGACCGCGCGGTCGCCGAAACGACCCTCCTCGCCGGAAGCGCCGAGATCGTAGTCGTCGCGAAGTGGCGCAAGCCCCCGATCGTCGTCGAGCGCATCTTCGAGCAACAGTTCGTCCATGTCGGTGCGTTTGAGAGACATCCAGCCTGGTGCGCAGGGATCATACGGAAGGTGGGGGCCGCTGGCCACTTGCAAAAGGCCGCCGCCGGGCCCACCTGCGCCTCCGGGCGAACCCGATGGTTGTTCGAACCGGCCGTTTTCGGGTAACCACGATGGCGGCGTCACCGGCACACTGCTCCCCTCGCCCATCTGTTCGAATCGATGCAACAGCCGACGCACGTGGTTTTAAAATTCGGCGGCACCAGCGTCGCCACCCGCGAGCGGTGGGACCGCATCGCCGAACTGGTCGACGCCCGTGTCGACGACGGCGAGCATCCGGTCGTCACCTGCTCGGCGATCAGCGGTGTCTCGGACGCCCTGGAGGCGACCCTCGAGAAGACCCAGACGGGCGGGGGCTGGGAGGGCGATTTCGCCGCGATCGTTGCCCGGCACCGCACCCTGGCCCGGGAGCTCGAGATCGAAGTCGGCGAGGAGGTCGGCGAGCTGTTCGACCAGCTCCGCCAGCTTCTGCGAGGGGCCGCTCTGATCGAAGAAGCGAGTCCGAAACTCCGCGCCCGGGTGATGGCAGCCGGAGAACTCCTGTCGACCCGGCTCGGCGCGGCGTTTTTGCGCCGGCAGGGACTCGCCGTCGACTGGCTCGACGCACGCGAGGTGTTGACCGCGGCCGACACGGCTCCGAGCAACGCCTCCCGCCGGTACCTGTCTGCGCACTGCCGATTCGACGCCGACCCCGAGCTGCAACGACGCCTCGCCGACTCCGAGGCCGACCTGCATCTCACCCAGGGGTTCATCGCCCGGAACGCCGACGCCGAGACGGTCCTGCTCGGCCGGGGAGGCTCGGATACCTCGGCGGCGTATTTCGCCGCGAAGCTCGAAGCGGACCGCCTCGAGATCTGGACCGACGTCCCGGGGATGTTCACGGCGAACCCCGCCGACGTCCCCTCGGCGCGGCTGCTCAAATCCCTCGACTATCAGGAGGCTCAGGAGCTGGCGACGATGGGCGCCGAGGTTTTGCATCCCCGATGCATCGACCCCATCCGCCGCCACGGCATTCCCCTCGAGATCCGCTGGATCGAGGCCCCGGAGGCCCCGAATACCCGCATCTCGGACGATTCGCCGGCACTCGGCCCGCAGGTCAAGGCGATCTCGGCCAAGACCGACGTCACCCTGATCTCGATGGAGACGCTCGGCATGTGGCAGGAGGTCGGCTTCCTGGCCGACGCCTTCGGGTGTTTCAAACGACATGGCCTCTCGATCGACCTGATGGCCACCTCCGAGACCAACGTCACCGTCTCGCTCGACCCGACGGCCAACGCCCTCGACGACCAGACCATCGAGCACCTGCTCGACGACCTCGACGACCACTGCGATGCCGACGAGATCGGCCCGTGCGCGGTCGTCAGCCTGGTCGGACGCCACATCCGCTCGATCCTCCACGAGCTCGGGCCCGCCCTCGAGGTCTTCGACGAGCAGTTCGTCCACCTGGTGACCCAGGCGGCGAGCGACCTGAATTTCAGCTTCGTCGTCGACGAGGAGCAGGTCGAGCGGCTGGTCCGCGAGCTGCACGCGCTGCTGTTCGGGGAGCGCGGCGAAACCCGGCTGCTGGGGCCGACCTGGGAGGAGCTGACCGGCGACGACGAGACGGCGGAGGCGACCTACGCCGAGAGCTGGTGGAGCGAGCGGCGCGACGAGCTGATCGACCTCGTCGACGCGCAGGGGCCGGTCTACGCGTACGACCGGGAGACGCTGGAGGCGTCGGTCGACGCCCTCGAGTCAATCGACGGATCGGACCGGCGCTTTTTCGCCGTCAAGGCCAACCCGAACCCGGAGATCCTCGAGTTGTTCGAGGCCCGTGGGCTCGGCTTCGAGTGCGTCTCACCCGGGGAAGTACACCACGTGCTCGAGCTGTTTCCCGAAATCGACCGCTCGCGGGTGCTTTTCACGCCGAACTTCGCACCCCGCGACGAGTACGCCCTGGGCTTCGACGAAGCGATCTGGGTGACCGTCGACAACCTGGCGCCACTGCGGGAGTGGCCGGATCTGTTCGAGGGGCGCGAGATTCTGGTGCGCGTCGACCCGGGTCGCGGGCGGGGCCATCACGAGTACGTCCAGACGGCCGGCCCGCGCTCGAAATTCGGCGTCGCCCCGTCGGAACTCGACGAACTGGGAAGACTGGCCGGCGATCTCGACCTCTCGATCGTCGGCCTGCACGCCCATCTCGGAAGCGGCATCACCTCACCGACCACCTGGGCGCAGACCGGCGCGTATTTGGCCGAGATCGCCGAGGATTTCGACGGCGTCGAGATCCTCAATCTCGGCGGCGGGTTCGGCGTCGCCTCGGGGGCCGAGCAGCAGCCGCTCGACCTCGACGAGGTCTCGCGTAGCCTCCGGTCGCTTCGAGAGGCCCACCCGGGCTTCGAGATCTGGCTCGAGCCCGGCCGGTTTCTCGTCGCCGACGCCGGCGCGCTTCTCGCGCGAGTCACCCAGACCAAGCGCAAGGCCGACATCCACTACGTCGGCGTCGAGACCGGCATGAATTCCCTGATCCGCCCCGCCCTGTACGGCGCCTACCACGAGATCGTGAACCTGACGCGGCTCGGGGAGCCGCCGGCGATGCACGCGGAAGTCGTCGGGCCGATCTGCGAGTCGGGAGACGTTCTCGGCCACGCCCGCCGCCTTCCCGACACCGCACCCGGCGACGTGGTGCTGATCGCCCAGACCGGCGCCTACGGCCGGGCGATGGCCTCGCGGTACAACCTGCGCGAGCCGGCCGAAGAATTTCTGTTGGATTGACTCGTCAAAAGGTGGGTCTCCAGCACGCCATTCCCCTGTCTTTCGACGTCTTCCCGAAGGACGGCGGAGAGCTATACGCCGGCCCGCTCGTCGAGGGAGGAGTCGACTCCGATCGCGGCCAGCCCTGGGGGCCGGGGGTCGAAGCCGGTTGATCGACGCCCCTCGGGGAGCACCTGCAGGCGACCCTGGGTCTTCAGGGGGTCTGGAGGGTGCACCGCACCTCTGGCGGGTTCCCCGCAAAGTCTGGCTGGAGCTTCACGAGAGCATCGGCTGGTGGATCCCCTGACCACTACGGAGTCGAATCCGGGGTCTCGCCGAGGTACCGCGCCCTCGGGCGAATCAGCGTATCCTGGTCGCGCTGCTCGAGGACGTGCCCGCACCAGCCGGCCATCCGGCCGACCGCAAACGTCGCCGAAAAAAGCTCCCTCGGCAGCCCGACCGCCTCCAGCAACACCGCCGTGTAAAACTCGACGTTCGCCCGCAACTCGCGGTCGGGATATTTCTCGGCGAGTACCTCCTCGGCGGCTTGCTCGACCTCGGCGGCCAGATCGATGCGCCCCGGGGATCCGGCCGACTCCGACAATGCCGCGACGGTCTCCTCGAAGACCGCCGCACGGGGATCGCGCACCCGGTAGACCCTGTGGCCCATCCCCATGATGCGGTTCCCGGCCTCCAGTTCCTCGCGCAGCCACGTCTCGGCCCGGTCGGCGGTTCCGATCGCATCGAACATCTCGAGGACCGGCCCCGGCGCCCCGCCGTGCAGCGGGCCTTTGAGCGCCCCCACCGCGCCGGCGGTGGCCGAAATCAGATCCGAGCGCGTCGAGGCAATGACTCGGGCCGTAAATGTCGAGGCGTTGAGCCCGTGATCCGAGACCGTTACGAGATAACGCTCCAGCGATCTGGCCTCGTCGCCCGAAGCCTCGCCGGTGACCATCCGGAGATAATCGGCGGCGTGGCCGAGCGTCTCGTCCGGCGGCGTCGGGGGGTCGCCGCGCTGGAAACTCCACCACGCGGCGACAGCCACCGGCACCGTCGCCAGCGCGCGTTTCGCGTCGTCTTCGAAGCTCCCGGTCGACGGCGTGCAGCCGAGTGCCGCACGGATGGCGTCCATCGAATCATCCTGTTCGAGCGCACAGTCTGCAAGGTCGGCGAACGCCTTGACGCGCGCCGGACCCAGATCGGGAGCATCCCGGCCCATCAATTTCCCGACGATCTCTTCAAAACCATACTGCTCGGCCAACTCCTCGATGTCGTAGCCGGCAATCACCAACCGGCCGTTGTTCCCGTCGACGCGGCTGAGTCGCGTCTCGGCGGCGACGACATCGGCGAGTCCGGGCGAATACTCCTGGTGTTGCTCGTCCGTCATGCTCGTCTCCTCGGTCTGAAGTCACGGCCAATCGTCCCCCCTCGTGTCTCCGGATTAGACAGGTCGCTGGAGGTAGCATAAACATTGATCAATGAATCAACCTCCGCCTCGTTTTGTATCTTGCGCACTCTGACGCGCCGGCGAACGTGGCTCCCCGACGCCGAGAGCCTTCTCCCATGGACTTGCTCGATTCCCGCCAGGCCGCTGACTTCCTCGGGGTCGAACCCGAGACACTGTACGCGTATGTCAGCCGCGGCATCCTCGAGAGCGTCGAGGATCCGGACGACGCCCGCCGGCGCTGCTATCGCAGGTCGGATCTCGAGCGCCTCGTCCGGCGGCGCGACGCGACCCGGGGCCACGGGCCGGCGGCCGCCAACGCCCTCGACTGGGGGGCGCCCGTGCTCGAGACGAGCATCAGCGAGATTCGCCCGACCGGCCCGTCGTACCGGGGCACCTCGCTGCGCCGGCTCACCGATGCCGGCGCCTCGTTCGAGGAGACCGTCGAGCTGCTCTGGACAGGCGAGTCGGTGAACGACGCCGAGCGTTGGGAGACCGCCCGGCGCGAAGCCGATGCGCTCCTCGCCGACGGCCTCGACATCGGCCCGTCGCTCCAGACCCCACCCGTCGACCTGTTGCGCCACGCCGCCTCGACGCTCGCCCTCCGCGACAGGCGACGCCACACCACCACCCGCGAGGCCCGCCTCCGCCTCGCCCGCCGCCTGCTCCGGGGACTGGCTCGCGCCTTCGTCGCCACCGTCGCAACCGGCCCCGCGCCCCCCGACCCCGGCGAATCCATCGCCGCGTTCGTCGCCACCCGCCTCGGCGGCCTCCCCGTCGCCACCGTCGAGACGGCGCTCGTCACCGTCGCCGAGCACGGCCTCAACGCCTCGTCGTTTGCCTGTCGGGTGACCGCCTCGACCGACGCCGACCCGTACGCGTGTGCGACGGCCGCCCTGGCGGCGATGGCGGGCCCTCAGCACGGCCGAGCCACCGACCACGGCCGACAACTTCTCGGCGACGCCCTGCGGGCCGACGAGCCCGGCCGACCCCACCTTAAACGACTCCGCGACGGCCGTCCGACGCCGACCTTCGGTCATCGACTCTACCCCGGCGGCGATCCGCGCTACCGACTGCTCGTCGATACGCTCCGCGAAACCGTCGGCGACGACGATCACGGCACGATCGCCGCCGCCGACGCCCTGGCCGGGGCAGCCGACGAGCTGGACCTCGGCGCCCCCAACCTGGCATGCGGACTCGCCGTGCTCGCTCGGGTCGGCGAGTGGCCGACGGGCTCCGCCTCGGGACTGTTCGCCCTCGGCCGCACCGCCGGCTGGATCGCCCACGCCCTCGAACAATACGAGCGCGGCCAGCTCCTCCGGCCCCGGGCCGAATATCTCGGCGCGTGACTGGGGGTGATGCTCGACGGAAAGGCAAGCGATTGACCCACCCCCTGTTGTCCGATCCTCCCATACAGCCGGCCCGAGCTTCCCGATCTCCGACTTGCGCCGTCTGGCAACGGGACTATACTTGAAGCGAGGAAGCTTTTTGGCTGCAGGATCCGTCTGTCGAGGGGATCGGAATGCTCACCGCCCGCCGCATTGCGTTGCTGGTTGCCGTTACGGCATTGCTGAGCGCGACGTCCGCGTTCGCTCAATCGTCCGAGAGTTCAGCGGACGACCCACAGCAAAATTGGTTCGTCGGTCTCTCTCCGACAGTCGGCTACTCGAGTATCTCACCGGAGGGCCCGCCCGCCGTCATTTTCAACGCTGCTCCCCTCACCGTCGAAGCTCGCCTCAATTCGCAGGTCGGGCTGCGGACCTCGACGCTGGCGATGATGCGCCACTCCGACGCCCTCCACACCGAACGTCTCGGTTTCAGCCACAGCGTCCCACTGTATTTCGCCCCGTTTTCGGAGGGCGGAGGCCAGCTGTATATGGGGCCAACGTTTTCCGGCAGCTACGAGTTTCACCGCGGCCCGGAATGGGGCCTCGGCGGACAGGTCGGCTGGGCGGCCCCACTCGGGGAGTCTCTGAAGATCAACGTCGGGCTCGAGGCCCTCTGGAGGATGCACGCCCCTCCGAGTGCGCAGTCGGGCGGTCCCGGGGTCGGCGTGAATCTCGACCTCGGGTGGTGGCTGCGCTGACCCGTCTGACCGGGGGCTGCCGCCAGCTTCGAGACGGTCAACCCAAAAAGCCAACCACCGGCCGGCGGGCCGGACTTCGGCGCCGGATCTCCCGAGCACAGGTCATTCCCGCCCACGTCGCTCATTGCGCCCCAGAAATGTTCACATTCCTCCGGCGTTTCTCTATGGGTAGGGCGCGCCCGATCGAGAGAACCCACCGGTAAGTGCCATGACCCAGCCAGACGAGACGGCCGATTCGGAGCATGCGAGCGCGGTGAGCCTGCGGCGGCTCGTCGGCCTCGCCAAACCGCACTGGAAGGCCCTCGCCGTTGCGACCGTCGCCCTGTTTTTGGGCTCCGGCGTCGCTCTGTTGTACCCGCAGGCCGCCCGCCTGTTGATCGACGATGTGCTGGCCGACGCCGGTGACTGGAGTATGACGACGATCGGCATCGGGCTCGCGGTGTTGTTTTTCCTCCAGGCGTTTTTCGTCGGCCTGCGCCACTACCTGTTTACCGTCGTCGGCGAGCGCATCGTCGCCGACCTGCGCACCCGGGTGTACCGGAGCGTTATCGGCCAGGAGATCGGCTTTTTCGACGCTGAAAAGACCGGTGACATCACCAGCCGGCTCACCTCCGACACCCAGACCCTGCAAAATACGGTCACCTCGAACGTCTCGATGGCGCTTCGGTACGGGGTCCAGACCTTCGGCGGCATCGTCGCCATGGTGATCACCTCCGGGCGCCTCGCCGCCGTCATGCTTTTGACCGTCCCGCCGGTCGTCGTCGCCGCGGTGTACTACGGCCGCAAGTTGCGCCGCCTCTCGTCGGACTTCCAGGACACTCTCGCCGACTCGACCTCCCTCGCCGAGGAGGCGCTGGCCGGGATCCGCACCGTCCGCGGGTTCGGCCGCGAGCCCCACGAGATCCACCGCTACGACGAGGCGATCGAGGAGTCGTTCGACCTCGCCAGAGAGCGCGCCCGACTCGGCGGGATCTTCAGCGGCGGCGTCACCTTTCTCGGCTATTTTACCATCGGCCTGATTCTGCTGTACGGGGGCTATCTCGTCACCAACGGCGGGATCACTCCCGGCGAGCTGACGGCATTCATCCTGTATACCTTGATGGTCGCCTTCGCGCTCGCGGCCCTGAGCGGACTGTGGACCGACTTCATGAAGGCGACCGGCGCCGCGCGGCGGGTCTTCGAGTTGATCGACCGTCTGCCGAAATTGTCGGTGCCCGACGAGCCGGTCCGCACCCCGCTCGAGGGACGAGTCGAATTCGAAGACGTCGACTTCACCTACCCGACCCGCCGGGACCGGCCCGCCCTTCGGGATGTCAGCTTCTCGGTCGCCCCGGGGGAGCGACTCGCACTGGTCGGCCCCTCCGGATCTGGCAAATCGACCGTCGCCAACCTTCTGTTGCGCTTTTACGACCCCGACGAGGGAACGGTCTGGATCGACGAGACCGACCTGCGCGACTGGGACCCGGAGCATCTGCGCGAGCACACCGGCGTGGTCGCCCAGGACCCGGTCCTGTTTTCCGGAAGTGTGCGCGAGAACGTCCTGTACGGGGATCTGGAGGCGCCCGACGAGCGGGTCGTCGAGGCCCTGCGGGCGGCGAATGCCTGGGAGTTCGTCTCGGACTTCGACGAGGGGCTCGAGACGGTGGTCGGCGAACGGGGAGTGCGCCTGAGCGGTGGGCAAAAACAGCGCGTGGCCATCGCCCGGGCGCTCCTAAAGGACCCGACATTTCTGATCCTCGACGAGGCGACCTCCTCGCTCGACGTCAAAAGCGAGGCGCTCGTCCAGGAGGCCCTGGAGCGGTTGATGGAAGAGCGCACGACCCTGATCATCGCCCATCGGCTGTCGACGGTCTCGGGCGCCGACCAGATCGTAGTCCTCGACCGGGGCCGCGTCGTCGAATCCGGCAGCCACGGCGAGCTACTCGACCGGGGCGGCCTATACTACGAGCTGATCGAAACCCAGCGCCTGTCAGCGTAGCGGGCTCGGGCGTCACTCTTCGCCCTTGAAGACCACGTCTGTTCCATTGCAGTCCCCCATTTCCGTCGGTGTCCTGGCGTTGTCACAATTCCCGGTATACCGACAGAGTGACCCGACCGGCGCCTCGTCACATCTCGGGAGGAATCCCGCCCGCCCCGCGTTGTCCAGGGGGCACCCCGGCCCAGTCGTACCGCCTTCCGGAGCGAGCAGCACCGTATCTCCGGGATTCCCCCCGGTATCCTCGCATTCGTACGGCTCCAGATCTCCGCGCTTCACGCCGCGCGAGCGAATGTTCCCGGTCTCGATTGTATCATCGGAAATTTCGCTGTTGGTCACCGCATCGCTGGCAATGTTGTCCTCCTCGACGGCCTGGTTCGCCAACTTCGCATGCTCCACTTCGCCGTCGACAATCTCCTCGCTCGCGACGGCGTCGTCGGCGAGCTTCGAGTGGACGACCTCGCCGTCGGCGAGCTCCTCGCTTTCGACGGCGTTGTCGGCGAGCTTCGAGTGGATGACCTCTCCCTGGGTGATGTGATTGCGCTCGACGGCGCCGTCGGCCAACTCCGAGCCGGTCACCTCGCCGGAACCGATCTTGTCACGATCGACCGCCCCGTCGGTGATCTTGTCGTTCGTCACGGCGTCGTCGGCGAGGTGGGCGGTGTCGACGGAATTGCACATCAACGAGCCGTCCGAGTTGCGTCCGACTGCCACTTCCCCCGATCCGCAGTCGCCGAGATACCCGTCGATCCAGCCCTCGATCGTCGCTTGTTTTACCGAAAACTCCTGACCGTTTTTCGACAGCCCGGTGCCGTCGGTGTAGGTGTAGTCCTCGGGGGGATTGCCGCCGAGATTCTCCGCGTTGTCGGCGGAGTCGGCCGAATCGGCATTGTCGGCGGAGTCGGCGCTGGCCGCGTGCTCGGCATACCCGGCCGAGGCGGCGTACGGAGCCGTCGCGATCTCGATTCTCGGCTCGAGGATCTGACCTTCGACCGTCACCTCCGCCCACAGCGTCGGCTCGTCGCGGAACAGGCTCAAATCGAGCGAGGTATTCGCCCCGAGATACACCGTAAACGACCCTGCTGTCGGCTGGACCTGAAACGTCTCGCTGTGCAGAGGGCCGCTGGCCTCCTCGCCGTCGAACAACTCGACGACGACCGTGAGGTCGGAGTCGCTGTCGATCGGCATCCCGTCCCCGTCGGTCAGGTACGCCTGGACGGGGACCTTCGCCGGTGGTTGTTCCGCCGAGGCGACAGCCGGCAGCAACAATGCGGCTGCGAACAGCATCGCAGACAGACTTCGCATGACAGCAACTCCTGATTCGCTACCAAAATGGCGGAGAATCGTGGCAATCTCTCGGTCGTCTCGCATCACGGACTGACGGGCGCAAGTCGAATCGTGTAGTCGGAACTCGCCGCCTCGGAGCGCCCCCGCGGCGACGGAGCGCCGACGCTGATCCGGATCTGATAGTCCGACGAGGCCGCCTCCGAGATTCCCCCGCCCGACGAGAAATACAGCAGGTCGGTCGGCGGCGCGGGCGGGGCGGCGTCGGGTCCGGTGTCGTCTCCGGCGCCCCCGTCCGGCTCTCCGCCGTCTCCCCGTACTCCCCCGTCGCCCCGGACGTCTCCGACATCCGGCGCCGTCCCGGTGTCGGAACCGGAGACGTCGTCTTCCCCCTCGTCGGCAGCATCCGACATCCCGGCATCGGAGTTCCCTCCATCCCGCTCGGCAACCTCCTGGCTCGCCGGACTCGTCGCGAAGATACAGCCCGTGCCCCCCCCGGTGAGCATCACGATCAATCCCACAGCGAGCGAAATGCATCCAGTTGTAAACGTCGGATTCATGGGCGCCCGAATGGGTCGCAACGACAATCTCGCGAACTTTTCTCGTCTCTCGAGACTCCTGATTTATTCCTAAAAGATGCCGCCGACCGATGCAAATCAGCCGCCACATAGGCTCCGACCGCAATTCGTCGGATTCTCCCTTTCGGATCTGACCATCCCCTGTGGTCCCCGAGCCGAGGCGGGCGAGCGTTCGCGGCATCTCGAAGGGAAGTCCGCACCGAAATTGACCGGTACGCCTGGTGGAGGTAAGCTCGTCGACGTGGTCTGTCGAGACGTTGGAGTGAGTATCCGATGAGCAAGCCGAGCCCGCGGAGCGTCGCTGTCGCATGGGGATTCGCCCTCTCGATCCTCGCAACGAACGTCTCCGCGGAATCGGGCTCGAGTGCCCCTGTCGAGGCGATCAGCAGCGAGCCCGACCCGATGGTCAGCAACTCGGAGCAGTCGACCGAAGACACGGCCAATCCCGAACAAAGCTCCGAAGAATCGAGCCAGGAGACCTCTCGGGAGACCTCGGCGTCGACCGGAAGCGAGAGCAGCGCGCCGGACGACGACGCCGAGACCGAACCCGACGACGATTCCGACACCGAGCCGTCCGACAGCGAGACGACCGAAACGGACGACGGCGATGCGGGCGGCTCCGACCTCGTGGGCACACTCGTGCTCGCGTCCTCGCTCGGGACGACGATCGGCGTCGGGGTGACGATCGGAATCGCGATCGCAAATGCCTCCGACAAGAGCGCGGCGCTCGAGCTGTATCTCCGCCGAAATACGGTCGCCTTCGACTCGGATGTCAGTACCGGGGCCGGGCCCGTCGTCGACGACCTCGCTTCGTTTTTCGAGGTTTCGGAGGTCAACCGCCGCGAGTTCGGGATCCTCCTCCGCCGGCTGTATCCGGATCTTCGACCGATCGTCGCCGAGGTCGACGCCGAGCGCGGGGCCGTCGACGATTTCATCCGGACCGTCGTCGAGGAGATGCGACGCTCGCCGGCCCTGAAACGGGATCTCGTCGAGGCGGGCTTTCTCGAAGCACAGATCCGCCCGCTCCTGCATCCAGGCGCCTCAGAGGGGTAAGACGAAGCGCAGACCGGCACGCAACTCCATCCCGCCGGCCGCTCCCTCGAAAGCGAGGTCGGTCCACTCGCTTCGAACGTACGGCGCAAGCGACAGCGCCCCCGTCTCGAACGTTCCCAACAGATGGGTCGTTGCGACTTCGGCCCTCACCTCGTAACGAATCTGCGCACCGGGCATCTTCCAGAAAGGGATGGCGCCGAGGTCGAGCCGAAGCGAGTTCGCGAAATCGCCGTACAGGTGAGCCCGAGCGTGGACCTTCGCCCACACCCCGCTCAATACGAGGTCGCGCGCCCCGGTCGTCAACCACCGGGCGACCGGAAACAGCCCGACCACGAGATGGTTCGCGAACTCCTTGCTCGACCCGAGGGGATACAGAAGGCCCGCGGCCCCCTGGAGGCTCGCATCCACGTTGCGGTTCCCATCGTGGCCGGCGCGAAGGTCGAATCCGTAGCCGAACAAGTCGAAGAGGTTCTCGCGGGCCGGGGGCAAAAGCTGCTCGACGGTCAGGTAGCGCAACAGGACCGCCTCGAAATCGAGATCGTCGAACGGTCCCTCGGCGACCGGCGCCTGGAGTTCGAGCCCGAAGACTTCCGTTTCGATGTCGGGGCGAAACCCCCGCCGTCGCTGAGAGCCGAACCGCTCGTGCAAAAACGCCGCCTCCAGCCCCAACCACCAGGCACCTCCGCGGCGCCCGTCCGCCGAACTTCCGCCCACGGCGAGGCGCCCCTTGCCGCTGGCACCGAGCGAGCGGGCATCGTGGCGAGCACGCTCACGGCGAAGCCGCTCGTCCTCTCGCTCGACAAATCGAACCGGGTCGACTTCGGGACTCAACCGCTCCTGAAGCCGGCGTTTCGCCCGGATCGCCGCTCGATAGGCCCGCCGGGCACGGCGTTCTCGCTGCAGGACCGCCCGCTCCTCCTCGCTCAGGGGACGGCGCTCGGCCTCGTCGAAGTCGAGCAACTTGCGCTGCTCCCGCCGTATCCGCTTGCGTCGCCGCCGGGCGAAGTCTTCGTGGCGATACAGCGCGCGTCGCCGCTCGAGCAGTTCGTCGGCCGTGTAGTCGGGAGGATCGAGACGTGCTTCGGCCAGGATCTCACGAGCTCGGTATAGATGCGTCTCCACGTAGTAGCGTTCGATGCGCACGCTGTAGTACACCACCGCAAGCGCCCGTCTTCGAAGTCGTTTCACCTCTTCGTGCGGCAGACCTCCCTCGAGCGTATCGACGAGCAATGTCGCCATCCGCTCGTAGGCTGCTGACCGGACCTCGGGGCGCCGACTCTCCAGGCGCTTCACCACCGCCTTCATCTCCTCCCGGTCTCCGTTCGCCGTCCTCGTCGAACCCGCTGCGAGCATCTGCTCGAGTGCCTGGTCTCGTCTCTCGGTCGCCCAGTCCGCAAACGCCCGGTTGCTGAAGGCGTCGCCGGGCCGCTTCTCCAGGAGGGCTCCCCGATCGCCGTTGTCGACGCCGGCCAGCAGATCGAGCACGTCGGTCGGGGCGACCACCAACTCGTTCGGCGCCGGAATCTCGACGCCGACCAGTGCAGAGCGTACCAGTTCGGCCAGCAACGAGGCGCAATTCTCGTCGAAAAACCAGTACGGAAGCCGATGGCGCCGCTCGACCTCCCAGATCCGTTGCAACAATCGAAGGGTCTGAGCACGGGTGAGATTCAGTCGATACCGCCGCAACGACCGCTGCTCGTACTGGAGGATCACCCGGTCGACGGTCCGGAAGTTGTTCGGGTCGAACACTGAGTAAAACCCGCCGGTCAACCCACGGGTGAGATAGGCGAACGGGGCGATGTCGGTGTCGGTGACGGCGCCGAACTGGTAGACTGACTCGAATCCCTCGGAGGTGTTCTCGTGGCGAATGTGCACCAACAGGTGTCCCCACAACGACTGGGGACGGTCCGCCATGGCCGCCGCAAAGACGACATCGATGCCGGCGAGATGCTCGAGCCGAGCCCACCGGTCGAACGCCTCGCAGCCGGTCGGAAACTCGTCGAGATCCTCGGGGAGACGCCACCCGTCGGCCACCTCGGTCAGTTTGGCGGCGACAAACCGGCTTTTCGAGAAGTGCTGGCACTGGACGGCCATCGCTTCGTCGAACTCGGCGAGTCGTTCGGCGGCATCGTCAGCCTCGGAGGCCCTCAACACCTTCTCGGGGCGCACGAGATACTCCTCGAGAAACGTCACCAGATCCAGATGGGCCGATCGCATCCCGAGATAGCGACTGAACCCCCGGGGATTACGGTTGAAAGGCCGTTCTCCTCCCCGCCACTTGTTGAGTCGGCGCCACTCGGAGGACCCGGACCATCGCAGGCGCCGGTCGAGCCGGGCGAAAAAGGCATGGACGACGGCACGACGCACCAGGATGTCGCGCCGCTCCGAAGCATTCAGCACGCTCAGGCGTCGCACCGGACCGACTCCCTGGATCGGCGGGGCGTTGTAGATGTAGAACGTCCCCGGGTCGTCCGGGGCGAAGCTCGGACAGGTCGCGCTGTAGGCGCCCGTTGCAAACGGGCATTCCCGATCGATCCGCTCGAACCGGATCGGACCGACCGCCCGGCGAATGGCCTCGGGCACAGCCTCGGCTCCGCGGCGAATCGAAGCGAGGTCGGCCTCGGTCCACGCCGAGTCCTCCGCGACGACCTCGGCGTGTCGACCCGCGACGTCCCTGTCGGCGGGAGGCGCCGCCATCGTTGAAGACGGCAGCAATAAGAGGGCGACGAACAGAAACCGAGACGACATGGCTTCCACGGAGGAAATGGGCGACCCGATGGACGAAGCTAGCGGACCGGCATCGGCTTGGAAAGTCGACCGACGAGAGCGTCCACGCCGACTCGGGACCGTCTTTCTCGCCGGGCTGTTCGCCACGCTCCTGCCCGTGGGCCCCCTGCGAGCCGCCCCCGAGCCCGACGACCGAGAGACACCGCCGGAGGGGTACGTCGTCGACGCCCTGTTCATCGAAGGGCTCCAGCGAACGAACCGCGCCTCGGTCCGGCGTCTGCTCGGATTCGAAGTCGGCGAGCGCGTCACCGTCGAGGAACTCGACCGCGCAATGGCCCGCCTCCGGGAGACCGGCGCGTTTCACGACATCGATCGAACCTTGCTTAATCAAACCGTACCCCTCCCGGACGGGACCTCCCGCCCGAGTGACCATCGCGTGCTGCATCTGGATCTCGGAGAGCGCTGGACGACGCTTCCCGTACTCAGTCTCGACCGCACCGGAGCTCTCGAAAGCTTCACCGTCGGCGTTCGCGACACGAACGCGTTCGGGAGCTTCCTCGAACTGGGAGCGAGATACCGACGTCTCGCGTCAACGAACGGCGTCGAGGTCTGGGCCCACACCCCGTACCTGCTGACCCGCCGTCTGTCAGCCTCGATCGAACTCGGCTGGACCAACCGGCCGCGCCGACTGTACGCGGGGACGGGCCGACTCGAAGGCGGCTATCTGCGGCGACGCCTCTCGGCCCGAGCGGCCGCCACATGGTCGTGGAGCGAGGACGTCGCGACGGGTCTGTCGGTGCAGGGGATCGACGACCGATTTTCGCTCGACGTCGTCAGCCCGAACGTCGCCGAATTGCAACACGAGCGCGGACTCCCGCCCGATCAACGCTACCTCGCCCCCGGCCTGCACATACAATTCGGCGGCATCGACCCCGAGGGCGCCCTGCTTCGGGGAACGACGTATCGGCACGACGTCTCGCGCACCTGGCCGGTCGGCGGCGCCGGCCGGCCCACGACCCAAACGGGCGGGGAAGTGAAGTTTTTCGAAATCCTTCCCCTCTCGTCGAATCTCGCCGGCCGGTTCTCCTACGGCCTCTCCGACGCGGTGCATCCGGAGCAAAAGCGGTTCATCGGCGGCCTGTCGGACGTGCGCGGCTTCCTCGACTCGCGATTTCGGGGACGCCACTACTGGTTCGCCAACCTCGAGTGGCGCCTTCCCTCGATCGACCGCTCCCAGTTCGTCCTCCAACACGTCGCCTTCGCCGATGCGACCGGCGTCGCCGAGCGCGCCAGCCAGATGTGGGAGGCCGACGGCGTGACCACCGGCACCGGGCTCCGAACCGTCTTTCCGGAATTTCACGATTTCACACTGCGGTTCGACTTCGGATGGCCCCTTCTCGGCGAGGGACGCTCGACGATATCGTTCGGGACCGGCCAGCACTTTTGAGTCGCGTCCGCAGCTTCCGAGTTGCGAACGCCGCTCGAGTCAGTGAATGCACCTTTGCGGGCAATCGCGCTCGAGGTTTTTCTGGAAGCGCAAAAAATCTCCGAAGACCGCCTCGCCGAACAACCGCCCCTCTCCGAACGGCAGCGGCTCACCGGCACACAGATCGTCGATTTCGAACGGCTCCCCGAGATGCGTGCCGCGCAGATACAGGGGTCGAATTTCGGGACGGCACCAGTTTCGTCGCATCTGCCGGATGCGCGGCGGGCTCCAGAGTTGGCGGCGGACGGTCTGCTCGTAGTCGGGGATGGCTCCCGGCTCGCCGAAATACACCTCGTCGATGCGGACGTACTCGTCGCGCAGCCGGACCGACTCCGGCACCAGCAGGTGGTTCCAACATCCCCGGTCGATTCGAAGGTTGCTGACCATCGCCGCCGTGTGCTGGAATTGGACACCGAGATACGGCGTCAGACCGTTGGCCAGAAAGACGGTCGCGGCGACGGCGGGCATCCACCGCGAGAGCTGCGATCGGGGCCGACGCGACGGCCGGATCCGCCAGGCAATGCCGCGCCACGGGGGAAACGCGACGAGCAGCAGGCCGAGCGTCCCCCACAGAAGCCACTCCCGGGGAATCATCGACCACTGCATCGGCGGGCCGGCGTGCAACCACAGACTCACCGCCGTCACGCCCGTCGCGGCGGCGCCGATCCAGACCCCGCGACGCTCGAGAGCAGTCCTCATCCGAACGAGGTCGTCGCCGGTGGCGAAGGCGGCGTGACCGACGGCCATCACGAACACGAACGCCGGCGCCATCGTGAACGTCAAAAACACGTGAAACAACAACGCGATCGTCCACGCGACACGGCGGAAGCACACGAGATGCAGAACCGCAATGCCGGCCTCGGCGAGGAGGATGCCGAGCGGAAAGACCGTCGCGAGATCCGCCGACATCTCGAACGACGGCAGGTGCCAGTAGTCGGTCACTTCGCGCAACCCGTACACGGCACAGCTCGTCTGCGGATCGAGAAAATCGGAGTTGAGTTTGTGGAAGAACGCGAGGGCGTAAGCGAGAATCGTCAGCCACTGGACGGTCCGCAAGAACGCCCACGTCTCGGGAGAGGGCCTGGCCCCGCTTCGCTCGTCCGCCTGGCGGACGAAAAGCCGCCAGGCCGCCCAACCGGTCGATAGCGCCCCGCCCGTGGCGACGAACAGCAAATACAGCGACTGGGTGAGCTGGTCGCGGTGGAACAGCAGAGGCACCGCAAGCCCGACCGCCGAGAGGACCCAGCCGGCGAAGGCCCCTCGCCAGATCAGAAACCCGAGCCCGGCGAGGTAGACGAGATTGGCCGGCAGCCAGCTCCACTGCCAGGCGTCCGCCAACAGCAGGTGCGAGACCGAGGCGACCACGAAACACCAGACGACCAGCCGGTAGACCGAATCCTCGTGGCCGTACCCCGCAATCCCCACCGCCGGTCCGGCCTCAATCGACCGCATTCCCTCCGGGTTGTCGTCGATCTCACTCACGTCGTTTGACGGTGTTCGTTCAACCCCGTCGGCGAGGCCGCCGACGCTCCAGACGAATGGGACTCGACATGTCGTCCATTGCCGTCATGCCGCCTTTTGCCCCGCCGACATTCATGTTAAAAATCCGCCCGACCCGGTCGCCTCTTTTTGACTTGCTTGCTAGTCGCAGTCCGGGACACGCCCCAGACGCTTCGGAGCCGTACACGATGTTGAACTTGAAAGACGTCCTCACCTCCTCGATCGGGAAGAAGTTTTTGAACGGCGTGACGGCCATCGGGCTCGTCGCCTTCGTGATCGGCCACCTCGGCGGCAACCTCACCCTCCTGATCAGCCCCGAGGCCTTCAACGCCTATTCCGAAAAACTCCACGCCCTGGGCGGCGTATTGTACATCGCCGAGGTCCTCCTGTTGTTGGCGATCGTCGTCCACGCCGGGATCGGCATCAAACTCGCCATCGAAAATGCTCGCGGCCGCGACGACGAGTACCGGGCCGGCCAGCAGTCGAAAGGCGGTCCCAGCAACTACAATCTCTCGTCGACGACGATGATCATCAGCGGGCTCGTCCTGCTGATGTTTTTGTTTCTGCATATCATCCAGTTTCGCCTCGCGCCGTACTGGCGTGAAGACGTCGGCGCGGAATATTACCACGAGCTGTACAGCCTGGTCGACGCCGCCTTCGCGGATCCGATCTGGGTGATCACCTATTCGGTGGTCATGATCTTTCTCGGCTTCCATCTGCGCCACGGGTTCTGGAGCATGCTCCAGACGATCGGCACCATGAACAACCGCTGGAAAAAGAGTATCTACGGCATCGGCGTGGGAGTGGCCGTGTTGTTGGCCATCGGCTTTCTGATCTTGCCGGTCGGACTGTACTTCGATGTCTTCCCGCTCGCGGGCTGACCGGACCGGCCGACTGGCTCCCCCTTCGAGCTGTTGCACCGAGACGACTGACGACGATTCGATACCTGTCTGGAGTTGTATCATGACGCTCGATTCACGCGTACCGGAAGGCCCGCTTCACGAAAAGTGGGACAACCGACGGGAAGACATGCAGCTCGTCGCCCCGAACAACAAACCCGACTACGAGATCATCGTCGTCGGCACGGGGCTGGCCGGCAGCTCGACTGCTGCCTCACTCGGCGAGCTCGGCTACAACGTCAAGTCCTTTTGCATCTCGGACTCGCCGCGCCGGGCGCACAGCGTCGCCGCCCAGGGTGGCATCAACGCGACGAAAAACTACCCGAACGACGGCGACAGCATCTGGCGGCTGTTTTACGATACGATCAAGGGGGGCGATTACCGCTCTCGCGAGTCGAACACTTACCGCCTCGCCCAGCTCTCCTCGAACATCATCGACCAGGCCGTCGCCCAGGGCGTGCCCTTCGCCCGGGAGTACGGCGGCGAGCTGGCGAATCGCTCGTTCGGCGGCGCGCAGGTCTCGCGGACCTTCTACGCCCGCGGCCAGACCGGCCAGCAGCTTCTGCTCGGCGCCTACGGGGCGCTGATGCGCCAGGTCGAGGCGGGGACGGTCGATCTGTATCCCAACCGCGAGATGCTCGATTTGGTCAAAAAGGAGGGTCGGGCCCGGGGGATCGTCACGCGGAACCTCTGGAACGGGGAGATCGAGCGCCACGAGGCCGACGCCGTCGTTCTGTGTACCGGCGGATACGGCCGGATTTACTACCTGTCGACCAACGCATTCAATTCCAACGGGACGGCCGCCTGGCGCTGCCACAAGAAAGGCGCCTACATGGCCAACCCGTGCTACGTGCAGATTCACCCGACGTGCATCCCGGAATCGGGCGAGCACCAGTCGAAGCTGACGTTGATGAGCGAGAGTCTCCGCAACGACGGCCGGGTCTGGGTGCCGAAAAACAAGGAGGATTGCGGCAAAGACCCCCGGGACATCCCGAAATCCGACCGCGACTACTACCTCGAGCGCAAGTACCCGGCGTACGGCAACCTGGTGCCCCGGGACGTCGCCTCGCGCAACGCCAAACTCGCCGTCGACAACGGCTACGGGGTCGGCCCCCAGCGCAACGCCGTGTACCTCGATTTCGAGACGGCCATCCAGGAGAAAGGCGAGGAGTACATCGACGACAAGTACGGCAACTTGTTCGACATGTACGAAAAGATCACCGACGAGGATCCGTACGAGCGTCCGATGCGGATCTTCCCGGCGGTCCACTACGTGATGGGCGGGCTGTGGGTCGACTACAACCTGATGAGCAACGTCCCCGGCCTGTTTGTCGGCGGCGAGGCCAACTTCTCGGACCACGGCGCCAACCGCCTGGGCGCCAGCGCCCTGATGCAGGGGCTGGCCGACGGGTATTTCATCCTGCCGTACACCGTCGGCGACTACCTGGCGCGCAACCGCCACGACATCGACGAAATCGACACCGACGAGACGGTCTTCGACGACGCCGAAGACAACGTCCGCGACCAGATCCAGAAGCTCGTCGACGCCTCGAACGAAAACCGCGAGAAGCCCTCCGAGAAGCAAAACACCGTGATGGACCTGTACTACGAACTCGGGCGGGACGTCATGTGGGACAAGGTCGGCATCTCACGCGAGGAGAACAGCCTGGAGGCGGCCGTCGAGGACGTCGCCGAATTGCGCGAGAAGTTCTGGAACACGGTCGTCCTGCCGACCGACACGCAGACGTTCAACAAAAACCTCGAGGTCGCCGGCCGCGTCGCCGACTTTCTGGAGCTCGGCCAACTGATGGCCAAGGACGCCCTGCACCGCGACGAATCGGCCGGGTGTCATTTCCGCGAGGAGCATCAAACCGACAAGGGCGAGGCGCTGCGCAACGACGAGGAGTTCGCCTACGTCGCCGCCTGGGAGTGGCAGGACGATGGGATGGACTGGGACCTGCACAAAGAGGATCTGGAGTTCGAAGGCGTCGAACTGAAGACGCGCAGCTACGAGTAAAAGCCGCACGCAATCGCCGCCAAGGCGCGAAGACCCAAAGGAATCACGATGGATTTTCACCTGAAAGTCTGGCGACAGGACGGCCCCGACAAGCCCGGTGAGCTGGTCGACTACCCGAACGTCGCCCACGACATCGCCCCGGGCTCGTCGTTTCTCGAGATGCTCGATCTGGTCAACAAGCGGCTCATCGAGCGGGGCGACGAGCCGATCCAGTTCGACAGCGACTGCCGGGAGGGAATCTGCGGAACGTGCTCGCTGGTGATCAACGGGCAGCCCCACGGCCCGGAGCTGGAGACGGCGGTCTGCCAGCTGCACATGCGCAGCTTCGAGGACGGCGAAACACTGGTTGTCGAACCGTGGCGGGCGAGTGCCTTCCCGATCGTCAAGGATCTGGTCGTCGACCGAGCGGCGCTCGATCGCATCGTCGAGGCCGGCGGCTATGTCTCGGTCGGCACCGGCCCCAAGCCCGACGCCAACTCGCTGAAGGTCTCGAAGCACAAGGCCGACAAGGCCTTCGACGCCGGCACCTGCATCCAGTGCGGCGCCTGCGTCGCGGCGTGCCCGAACGGCTCGGCGTCGCTTTTCGCCGGCGCCCAGGTCACCCGCTTCGCGATGCTCCCCCAGGGCCAGCCCGAACGCGAACGCCGCGTGCTGAACATCGTCCACGAGATGGAAGACGAGGGATTCGGCAACTGCTCGAACATCGGCGAATGTCAGGCCGCCTGCCCGAAGGACATCGAACTCGAGAACATCTCACGGCTGCGCCGCGAGTACCTGCGCGCCGGCTTCAAACGCAGCGGGCCGGACGCCGACGCCGAGTAAATCGGCTTGATGAGCGAGTGAGCAAAGTGGCTCACTTGCTCGCTCCTTCGCTTGCAGTCACGCCTTCGGCGCCGAACGAGACGTCGATCATCCGCATCTCCGAGGCCAGCTCGGCCTCCACGGCCTGCCAGTCCGTCCGTTCGGACCCGAAAAGCAACGAAAACTCGCCTCCGCCCGCCCCGGAGGGCTTCGCACTCACGTCGTGAGAGCCGGCGACCCGTCTGAGTGTCTCGTGCGCCGGTGTGACAACCGAGATGCCACCGGCCTCCCCCAACGCCTCCATCGCCCGATCGCCCCTCCTGGCGGCTTCGAGCAACGCCTCGACGTCATCCTCGCTGCACGCCTCCATCGCCTGCTCGGCACTGTCGGCGATGCGGCGGAGCGCCCGGTAGACCGGCGCCGGCTCGAGCTGAAGCTGCCGTTCGACCGCCCCGATGAAACTCCGCGTCGACGTACTCTCGCCGAGCCAGACCGTCCGGATCTCGACCTCGGAGGGAAGCGCAACCTCCCGCCGCTCGGTCCCACGTCGGACCCGCTCGGCGGTCTCGCCGTCGAGCCGCAAAAACGGCTCGACCGGCTCGAGACGCCGAAACGCCGAAATCCCCCCGAATGTCGCAGCCAGGATTCCTCCCCCGCTTCCCGTCCCTCCCTGAAACCGACGGTGGGCGGCGTCGGCGAGGAAAGCGAGCACCTCGCGCGTTTTTCGCTCGTCCAACGCCTCGACCTGATCGACCATCGCCGCCGCCGTCAACGCCACCGCCGAGGCGGCCGACGAGCCCAGGCCGAGTTTCTCGCCCCCCTCGTACAATTCGCCGACATCCGACTCGAAATGTCCCGGCTGCCACTGACTCCCCCGTTTGACGAGTTGTTCGAACCCGGGGAGCACCGCCCCCGCCTGCCAGTTTTCCCCCATCGCCTCCAGGACCGCCTCGACCAGCCGCGTATCGGCCTCGTCGGCACCCATCACCCGATACTCCCCGGCCTCGGTCCGGCGTCGAATCTTCACCCGCCGGTCGACCGCCGCCACCATCGCCCAGCCGCCGGCAAGCACGGCGTACTCGCCGAACAGAAACAATTTTCCGGGGGCGGTGACCTGGATATCGGTGGTCATGACCGTTCCTCGACGTCTCGAAGTGACGACGCCCAACACCGTTTTAGCAACTGCATACGCTTTTTTACCTTTGCGTGCCTTTGCGTCCTTCGCGGTTCACCCGCCTTTTTGCCGTTTTTACATCTGCGCCCCGTCGACCAGCCGCGCCCCCTGGCCGGGCGTCGTCTCGTGGATCTCGTCGACGCCTTCGACCCCCTCAAGCAGTTCGAAGACGTGCTCGACGCCATCCCCGGGACAAAAGACCTTCACGTGAGGCCCGGCGTCGATCGAAAAGAATAGCTCGTCGCCCTCCCGGCGCCGCTCCTCGAGCATGCGGATCAGCTCGACGGTGGTCCCGTTCCAGTACAGAAGCGGCGGGTCGGCGGCGATCGCCGAGGCGTGCATCCGCATCGCGTTCGTCACGGCGATGTCGCCGAGTGTCTCGAAATCACGGTCGCGCACCGCGGCTGCCGCCGAGACGACGTCCGAGGCGGCGACCTCGAGCCAGGGCTCGAAGTACGGCGAGGTGCGCTCGGTGTGCATCATGCCCTCGGTCGAGCCGACACTCTTTTCGCCGCTGTCGGTCTCGGCGACCAGACAATGCAGATTCCAGTGCGAGGCCTTCGCGATCTGGCGGGCGTGGGCTCCCTGCTCGTCGTCCTCGGCCCCGGGCAGCATCTCGACGAATCCTCCGAAGATGCTGCGCGCCGCCGAGCCCGATCCCCGCCGGGCCAGCGCCGAGAGCTGCTCGTCGCCCAGCTCGAGCCCGGCCGCCGCCGTCGCCGCCTTCGCCAACGCAGCAAACCCCGAGGCCGACGAGGCCAATCCCCCGGCCGTCGGAAAGTTGTTGCGGGTCACCACCCGGGCTCGCATCTCGATCCCGGCCCGCTCGCGCACCAGATCCAGAAAGCTTTCGACACGGTCGCGCGCCCCGGACTCGCCCATCGAATTGCCGTCGAGCTGCAGCGTATCGAACTCGAGTCCATCGTCGAACTCGACGGTCGTCTCGGTCTCGAGCCCGGCGAGCGTCACCGAGAGACTCCCCGTCGCCGGGAGATTCATCTCGAGGTTGCGTTTGCCCCAGTACTTCACGAGGGCGATGTTCGGATGGGCGATGGCCGTCGCTTGCATAAAAACCTCCAAAAGCCGGGCTAACCGCCCATTGTCGTTTTACCCTATCTCCACCTCAAACGCCTCCCAGCCCCGCTTCCGCCACGCCTCGACGACCTCCCCGCCCTCCGGCGGCAACAGCGCGACGACGCACCCGCCGCCGCCGGCCCCGGTGAGTTTGGCACCGAGCGCCCCGGCCCGCCCCGCGAGGTCGACCGCCTCGTCGAGCTCCGCCGTCGAGACCCCGAGCGAGACCAATCCCCCGTGGTTCATCTCCATCAATTCGCCGACTCGCGACCAATCGCCCTCGCGCAGGGCCCGGGCGCCGAATCGCGCGGCGTCGCCCACCAGCAGCTTCAGGTACTCGAACAGCTCGGGTTCACGCTCGCGCCGCCCGGCGACCCGCTCGACCATCTCCGCGGTCGACGACGGGGGGCCGGCGACGCAGACGCCCAGGTGGAACGGATCGGTCTCGATCGGCGCCGCCTCCTCGAGCTCTCCCGGATGATAAAAGTGCAGTCCCCGCTCGAGTGCGGCCAGTCGATCGATCCCCGACGGATCGCCGTGAAAGACGTCCTCGCCGGCCGCTGCCGCCGCCTCGATGCGATCGGATCCACCGGTCAACTCTGCCAGCGCCCGGGCGGCGGCGACCGACACCGCCGCCGAGCTCCCGAGCCCCACGCCGACCGGAATCTCGACGCTCGCCTCGAGGGCGACCGGCCGCTCGAGCAACCCGTCGAACTCCCCGACGATCGCCTCGAAGGCCTCGTCGACATTCCGACGCTGTGCCTCGGTCGACTCCACCCCCTCCGGCAGGTGCAGCTCGAACGACGACGCCCCTTCCTCCGCCCACTCGACCTCGGCACTCGCCCCCTCCGGCAGACTTGCCACGATCGCGGGCGTCCCGTACACGACGGTGTGCTCGCCGAACAATATCAGCTTGCCGTTGCCGGTTCCACGCCCGCCATCTCTCATTGGTCTTCCCCTCTCGGATGCATCGATTCACGGACTGTCGTCGGGCCCCGCCCGGCCCGGTCTTCGATCGAACGTCTCCGCTCGATCGTCTCACAGCATGCTCGAACCGAGCCCCGACTCGCTGATCTCGAGCTCGATCGACTCGGGGAGATCCTCGCCGTGGCGCTCACAATACTCGGCGGTCTCCTCGAAATCGTGCTCGTCCTCACAACACAGGATGACGTGCTCGAGGTGATCCGCCCGGGGCAGTTCCTCGGCCGTGATCCGGGCGAACAGATCGAGGAAATCCAGGATCGGAAACTGGGCGAGGTCGACGCCGAGCGGGGGAAAGGCGAGCACCTCGACGCCGAGGGCGTCGGCCAGGTCGTAGGCGTTGAGGATGCAGTTCGAGATCAGGCGCTTGTCGACGTCGTTGGCGCCGAGGATCGAGACGTGAATCAAATACTCCGCCGACAGCTGGCCCCCCTCCGTCTCGATCGCCTCGCCGGGCTCGAGGCGGTTGCCGTCCAGCGTCGAGCGTTTCATATGCAGCGTCTGCTGGATGAACGGCCCCGCCCGGCGGGTGATCGCTTCGCCGACTCCACTGCCGAGGATCATCCCCGTGTTGGAGGGATTGACGATCGCTCCACCCTCGAGGGGCAACAACGTGATGTCGCCCTGGGTGATTGTCAGTTTGCGCTTGTCCATGACTCCCATCTCCTCACACGAAACTCACGTCCCATTCGATGACTTTCTGCAGCCTCTGCTCGTACTCCTCGCGCGGAATCTCGTAGGCGCCGAACTGCTCGAGATGCGAGTTGACCCACTGGACGTCGAACAGGCCGGAGCCGCGCTCGTCGAGCCGGTCGGCGAGGTGGACCAGACAGATCTTCGAGGCGTCGCTCTCACGGTAAAACATCGATTCGCCGGCGAACAGCCCCCCCAGCGCCACGCCGTAAAGCCCCCCGACCAGCCGCTCGCCGTCCCAGGCCTCGACCGAATGCGCAAACCCCATCTCGTGCAGGTCGGTGTACGCCTCGATGATCCCCTCCGAAATCCAGGTCGAGGCGTTGTCCTCGCTTCGCGGTTCGGCACACGCCTCGATCACCTGCCGAAAGTCGCGGTCGATCGCGATCTCGAACGGCTCCTGGCGGACGGTCTGCTCGAGGCGACTCGGACAGTGAAACGACTCGATCGGCAACAGGCCGCGCGGATCGGGGGCGTACCAGTAAATCTCCTCGTCTTCGCGGGGATGCGCCATCGGAAAGATCCCCTGGGCGTACCCGGCGAGCAACATTTCCGCGGTCGGTCGTTTCATCGTCTGTCAATGCCACGCGTAGATCGTTCCAGCCGAGTTTTCAACTACTGCCTTTACGCTGCGGGGCCCCCGGACTACATTACGCGGTGGCGTCTCCCGGACGGCCCGTCGGCCGTCTCCGTTCTCCGGGAACGCCGCGCGCATCGAAACCCGACCGACGTCTCTGGTCTTCCCGAAAGCGAAGGTATTATCGATGGATCCGCTCGTGGGTCTCGTCATGGGCTCCGACTCCGACTGGAGTACCATGGAGCATGCACACAATGTTCTCGACGACCTCGATATTCCGCACGAAATCCGGGTCGTCTCCGCCCACCGCACCCCCGACTTGCTGTACGAATACGGCGAATCGGCCGAGGAGCGCGGCCTGGAGGCGATCATCGCCGGCGCCGGCGGGGCTGCCCACCTGCCCGGTATGCTCGCTTCGAAGACGACGGTGCCGGTGCTGGGCGTCCCGGTCAAATCCCGGGTCCTCAACGGCGTCGACTCGCTTTTGTCGATCGTGCAGATGCCCCGCGGCGTCCCGGTCGGCACCCTGGCGATCGGCCGCTCCGGCGCCGTCAACGCCGCCCTGATGGCCGCCTCGATCCTGGGCAACCAACACCCGGAGTATCGCGAAGCCCTCCAGGAGTTTCGCGACCGGCGCGAACAACACGTCCTCGACAATCCCGACCCCCGCGACGCCTCCTGACCCATGAGCGGCGAAGTCGACCCCCACTGCCACATCGGCATCCTCGGCGGCGGCCAACTCGGGCGCATGCTCGCTCTCGAAGGTTACCGCCTCGGGATCGCCTTCCACGTCCTCGACCCGAAGCCGAACGTCTCCGCCTCGAAGGTCTGCGAGCACCTCCACGCCGAGTACGACGACCTGGAGGCCGTCGACCGCCTCCGGGCGAGGGCCGACCGGCTGACCTACGAGTTCGAAAACGTCCCGGCCGAGTCCCTCGAGCGCATCGAGGGCCGGCCGATCCACCCGCCTCCCCGGGCACTCGAGACGAGTGGCGACCGGCTCGTCGAAAAGCAGTTGTTTCACCGGCTCGAAATCGAGACCGCCCGCATCGCCACCATCGACTCCGCCTCCGATCTTGCCGAGGCAACCGACACGATCGGCACGCCCCTGGTCGTCAAGACCCGTCGGATGGGCTACGACGGCAAGGGCCAGACCGTCGTCGAGGATGCGACCGAAGCACACGAGGCGTGGCGCGAAATCGGCGAACGCCCGGCGATCGCCGAGGAGATGGTCGAGTTCGACCGCGAGCTGTCGGTCATCGGCGTCCGTGCGGCCGACGGCTCCAAACAGATCTACCCGCTCGTCGAAAACATCCACCGCGAGGGGATTCTCGTCGAATCGCACGCGCCGGCTCCGGAGGTCGGCCAGGCGACCCGCACCGCCGCCCGCGATTACTGCCGCCGGCTTTTACACGAACTCGACTACGTCGGCATCCTCGCCCTCGAGCTGTTCGACACCGACGCCGGCCTCCTGGCCAACGAGTTTGCGCCCCGCGTCCACAACTCCGGGCACTGGACGATCGAGGGGACGGAGACGAGCCAGTTCGAAAACCACGTCCGGGCCGTCGCCGATCTCCCGCTCGGAAGCACCGAGGCGGTCGGCCACACCCGGATGCTCAACGTCATCGGCGAGTGGCCCGACCGCCGCGAACTCCTCTCGCACCCCGCCGTTCGTCTGCACGATTACGAAAAATCCCCCCGCCCCGGCCGCAAGATCGGCCACGTCACCCTCCACGCCGACACCGCCGCGGCCGCCGCCGAGTTGGCCGACGAGATCCGGCCGATCGTCGAAGAGACACGGGATCTCGGGTAAGACGCAGCTCGAGCCGCCCAGCCGCTGCCTTATTCGCCCTGCCCTCGAGTGTACGCCCGCTCGCCGTCGAAATCGTACAGATGCTCGGTTTTCAGCAGATCGAAGTCCGCCTCGTCGACGCGCCCGAGTAGCTGCAACACGTCCGAGACCTCGAGCGGGCCCTCGGTCGACTTGAACCGCGCCTGCCACTGGTCGACGACGTAGGTTTCGGGCATCCCGTCCGGCCAGACTTTCATCCCCCGGTTGGTGATCGTCTCGAGGTCGAAATCGGGCCCCTCGACCGCCTGGAGTTGCTCGCCGAGCTCGTCGGGGCTCCCGCCGGTCCACTCGACGAACACGTCGACGCCGATCAGTTCTTTTTTCTCCTCGCGCTCGGGCGGAACCCGTTGGCTGATCTCGCCTTTGACCGGCAGCTCGCCGTCCGGGTGGGTGACCGGGTCGAACCGCTCGGGCTTCTCGCCCATCCGCTCGACGACCGCCTCGGTGAACGCGTCGGTGTTGGCGAGCATCTCGCTTCGGCCGTCCTTGTAGATGTCGGGCGTGTGCACGCCGTCCTCGACCGTCTTCAACCAGGCGTTGTGGACCCGCGTCGCCGCCTCGCCCATCCCCAGGTGGTCGAGCATCATCAACGCCCCGTGCAAAAGCCCCGAGGGGTTGGCGATGCCCTCACCGGCGATGTCCGGCGCCGAGCCGTGGATCGCCTCGAACATCGCGAACTCGTCGCCGATGTTCGCCGACCCGACCAGCCCGACCGATCCGGACTGCTCGGCGGTGATGTCCGAGAGGACATCGCCGTACAGGTTCGGCGCGACGACGACGTCGAATTCGTTCGGGTTCGTCGCCACCCGCGCCGTCCCGATGTCGATGATCAGATGCTCGCTCTCGATGCCCGGGTACTCCTCGCCGACCTCCTCGAAGACCTCGTGGAACAGACCGTCGGACATTTTGAGGATGTTGTCCTTGGTCATGCAGGTGACCTTGCGACGGTCGTGCTTGCGGGCGTACTCGAAGGCGAACCGACAGATGCGCTCAGTGCCCGGCCGGCTGATGAACTTCAGCGCCGAGGTCAACTCCCCGCTCTGGCGGTACTCGATGCCGCTGTACGAATCCTCTTCGTTCTCCCGGATGACCGTCACCTCCATCCCGGGGAACTTCGAGCTGACGAACGGCGAATACGAGATGCACGGCCGGACGTTGGCGTACAGCGACAGCGACTTGCGCAGCGTGACGTTGAGGCTCTTGTAGCCCCCGCCCTGCGGCGTCGTGATCGGGGCCTTCAGCATCACTCGATTCTTGCGGATCGTCTCCCAGGCGTCCGGGTCGATACCGGCGCTGATACCGCGTTCGTACACCTCCTTGCCGGCCGCGATCTCCTCGTAAGCGAGGTCCGCCCCGCCGGCCTCCAGGATCTGGAGGACCGCATCCATGATCTCGGGGCCGATTCCGTCGCCTCGCGCAATACTGATGGTCGTCGTCTCGTCGGACATCGTTGTCGTCTCCTCTCCTCGAACCTACTCCTCGCGACTTCCCGTCGGTCACACGATCGTTTCGTAATTCCCACGCCCCTCGAACGCAAGGATAGTACGGCAGCTGAGCAGCTCGGCAGCTCGGCAAAATACCCCCCTAACAGCCTAACAGCCGCTCAGTTGCTTGGAGGCCTCCCGCAGTTATGCTCAGCTGCCCGGTCGCCCAGCTGCTTAGCTGCCACGCTCGGCCTCGACATTCGGCGCCACCATCTCCGCCGGGTCAACCGCCTCGTCGAACTCCCCGCCCGACATGTAGCCGAGCTCGACGACCGACTCGCGCAGCGTGATCCCCTCGTTGTGCGCCTTCTTGGCGACCTCCGCCGCCTTGTCGTAGCCGATGTGCGGGTTGAGCGCCGTCACCAGCATCAGCGACTTGTCGAGGTTTTCCTCGAGCTGCTCGTGGATCGGCTCGATGCCCCGGGCGCACTTGTCGGTGAACGAGTGGCAGGCGTCGGACAGAAGCCGCGCCGACTCCAGGACGTGGTGCGCCAAAAGTGGCTTGTAGACGTTCAGCTCGAAGTTCCCGCCCGAAGCCGCCATCCCGATCGTCGAACCGGTGCCGATGACGTGCGCGCAGACCATTGTCATCGCCTCGCCCTGAGTCGGGTTGACCTTGCCGGGCATGATCGACGATCCGGGCTCGTTGGTCGGGATCTCGATCTCGCCGATGCCGCACCGCGGCCCGCTCGACATCCAGCGCACGTCGTTGGCGATCTTGTTGAGCGAGGTCGCCAGCGTCTCCAGCGCGCCGTGGCCCTCCATCAACGGCTCCTTGCCGGCGAGCTGGGCGAACTTGTTGGGCGCCGGCGTGAAATCGTAGCCGGTCTTGGAAACCAGCGCCTCGCAGACCGCCCGGTCGAAGCCCTCGGGTGTGTTCAGCCCCGTCCCGACCGCCGTCCCGCCGATCGCAACCTCGTACAAAAGATCGAGGGCATCGTCGATCGCACGAATCCCGTACTCGAGCTGCTCGACCCACCCCGAGATCTCCTGGCCCAGCGTGATCGGCGTCGCGTCCATCAGGTGCGTCCGGCCGGTCTTGGTGACCTCCTCGAACGCCTCGGATTTCTCCCGGAGCACGTCTCGAAGCTTCTCGACCGCCGGGATCACCTCCGCGATCAGCATGTCGACCACCGCCACGTGGGTCGCCGTCGGGAAGCTGTCGTTGGTCGACTGACTCATGTTGACGTCGTCGTTCGGGTGGATCGGCTCCTTGGTGCCGATCTCGCCGCCGGTCATCTCGATCGCCCGGTTCGCGATCACCTCGTTGGTGTTCATATTCGTCTGCGTCCCGGAGCCGGTCTGCCAGACCTTCAGCGGAAAGTGCTCGTCGAGTTCCCCGTCGATCACCTCCTGGGCCGCCCGCTGGATGACCTCCTTTTTGTTCGCGTCGAGCAGCCCGAAGTCGGCGTTCGCCTCGGCACACGCCCACTTGACGGTCCCGAGCGCCTTGATCATCTCGCGAGGCATCGTGTGGTCGCCTATCGCGAAGTTTTCGAGCGACCGCTGGGTCTGCGCCCCCCAGTAGGCGTCCTCGGGAACCTCGACCGGACCCATGCTGTCGTGTTCGGTGCGCGTCGACATCGATCAACCTCCAGTTTCGAGTAAAAAAGCCACCGACGGCGACTGGGTCGCCTCGGGCATGACGCGTCGCGCGCATCGTACGGAAACGCCCGAAAAATCCAAACCCGTGCGCCGCTCACACGGCGAACCGGGCCCCGAGAGCCGACGAGGCGGCAGCCAGCGGTCGGCGCGAACCTGTCGGTATTGCGGGTTTCGGTCCGGGGGCGCCGGTCGCGCCGTGAACAACTGCCCGGGGACCGCTATGGTGGGAGACGTCATGGCGAGCCACGACCCGACATCCTGTCCCCGGGCCGACCGCAATCGCTCCTCGGAGCCGACCGGCGAGCGAACCGCCGAATGCGAGCCCGGCCCCGGCTCCGAGATCCCCGAGGCCGACGACCGGCCGCCGACCCGGCGCGAGTCGTCGAGGCCGCAGGCGCAGCCGTCCGACCAGTCCGACGAGGAGCCGGGGCGGATCCTCGGCCGCCCCGCCACCATGGCGATCTTGAGCCACATGAGCGTGCTTTTCGGCGTGCCGGTCTTTCTCGTTCCCCTGGTGCGCCGCCAGCATCCGCTGTCGCTGCACCACGCCAAGGCGGCCGCCGTCATCTGGTTCGCCTTCTACCTCGCGCTCGCTCTGTCGTTTTTCGTCTCCGGGCTTTTCACACCGCTGATGGTGCTGTTGTACCTCCCGGCGCTGGTCGGCATCTCGCGCGCCGTCCAGAACCGCCCGGCCGGCCGCTGGGGCGCCGGCGACCTCGCCGAGTGGCTATTCGAGTACCCGACCGCCCGCGACGACTCCGACATTTCGAGGTAGCGATGCTCGGGTGGGGCGATCAGGTTGACCTCCCACACGCCTTTCGCCCCACCCCCACGATCCGCTATGCCTTGAAGATGACTTTCTTGCTCGTTCGACGGGGCCTCGGATGCGTGCGATCGGCCGGATATTTCTCGGGATCTACAACATCCTGACGACCTACCTGATGGGGTGGGTGCTGTTTCTGGCCTGCATGGCCTTCGGTTTCCACCTCGGCACCGGGGTGGTGGTCGGCTGGCTCGGCTTCAGTTCGATCGACCTGTGGTGGCAGTGGATCGCCGCCAACACCGGCCTGGAGGCGGTCTACTGGCGGATCGCGATCTACGGGTCGCTACACACACTGGTCATCTACGTCGCCTGGGGTCCGCTCGAGTGGCTGAAAGCGCAGATCGAGGCCTTTTTCAACGTCCTGATCGGCGCCTTCCGGGGACTGACCTCGGGCCGCCCGAAACTCTCCATCGCCGGGCGGACGATCTTCACGGTCGGCGTGACGCTCGTGCTGGTGCCGTTCGTCATCCAACCGACGCTGGTGCGCGGCTACACCGAGGCCGACGACTGGCTGCACCGCGCGGCGAACCTGACCGACGGGACGGCAAGCCGGTTTCTGGTCGACTCGGTGGCCGGGGCGTACCGGCGCTACCTCGTCGACGAGGTCGCATCCGAAGGCGGCGTCAGCCCCGGCGAGGTCGCCCCCGACGCCGACGTCGCCGACGAGGGCCCCGAAAAGCCCCCCGACCCGACGGGCGAGCGACCGATGATGGACCGGTGGGACCCGGCGATCCAGAAACTCGCCGACGGGGATCCACAGACGTTCGCCTACGTCAAAGCCTTCATGTGGGTCGAGTCCGGCGGCCGCCAGTTCGCCGTCAGCCACACCGGCTGCGCGGGGCTGATGCAGTTTTGCTCCGGCACCGCCCGCAACGCGCCCTTTCGGCGGATCTTCGGCACCGGCGCGATCTACACCTGCGGCTGCGGGCCGAACTGCCATACGCCGGACCGCGTCGAGCGGGCACTCGAGACGGGTCGGCGCGAGGAGGTTCCCGGCCTCGACGACAAATTCCCCTGTGACCTCACCGACGCCCGCTTCGACGGCTCCAGGAGCCTGCGCGCCGGGGCGCTGTACATCGAGCGCCTCGCGCAGGATTACGAGGACAACCTGTATTTGATGTACGTCGGCTACAACTCCGGGTCCGCCGTCGCCGACAAGGTCTGGCGAGCGCTGGGGCGGGATGCGTCGGCCGGCCTCGACCGCATCGACACCCACCTGGCCGACGCCATGCAGGAGTTTTTCCCGCAGTCGTACGACACACGCGCCGACTCGCTCGTCGGCACCCACCTGCCGAAGTTGAAGCGCGCCTACGACCGCTACTACGAGGCGCACCAGGCCAGCCGCCACGCCCCGGGAGCGAACTCACCGACGTACGCGTCGGTGGCGGGGGGCACCGATGCCCGCCGGGCGCCCGGGGGTAAACACGAGGTGTGCGATCTCAGTTCGTCGCGACGATTTCAGTAATCACGACCCAGTTGCCATGTTCCATCGACCTCTCCCGACATCGTCGACACTCGTCGTCATCTCGACGCTCGTCGCGCTCCTGGCTGTGCCGGGTGCGTCTGACGCGGCTACCGGCGAGGCCGACTCCGAGGAGCCACCCTCCGACAAAGCCGAGGCCGAGGCATCCTCCGACGACGATTCCGATCAGCCCGAGCGCGCCTCGGAGGCATCCGACTCCGAAGCCGGCAGCGAGGCGAAGAATGACGACGACGCCGACGGTGGCGAGGAGACATCGAGCCCCGACGGCTGGGCGGTCAGCTTCGAGGCGTCGAGTCTCCCGGACGAGCTGACCGATCGAAAACTCCTCGTGGCCGCGGCCGGCAACGAGCTCGAGGAGGCGGGGGTGGCCGCCTCGGCCCTTCGGGGCGCGCTCAACGAGGCCGGTGCCCCGCTCGTAATGGACGGCGACAGTCTCCAGGAGATCGCCGAGCTGGGCGACCAGGAGATCGTCGAGGCCGCCACCGATTTGCCCGTCGAGGCGATCGTCGTGGTGCGGGTCTTTGTCGGCGGTCCGACGCCGACCGCCGTCGTGGCGGCGTACGAGTCGGGCGGCGAGGCGATCACCGGCTTCAACGTCCGAAAGGGTGAGTCGATGGGCGGCGATCCGTCGGGTGGGACGAGCTCCGGCGTCTCCGGGGGAAGCGTCGAGGGTATCGAGTCGGCGCCCCCGGAGACGAGCGACGACGGCGCGCAGGGCCGCCGGCGGTTCGACTTTTCGACGACCGACGAATGGAGGCTCGTCGACCGGCAAAACGACGAGACCTACACCGGCGCCGACATCTACCTGCAGCTCGGCTACCCGGAGTTCGCCGACGATTACGTCAGACGCCGACGCCTCAACGGCTGGCTCGTGGCGGGCGGGATTTTTGGGACCCTCCTCGGGGGCGCAGGCGTCGGTACGGGAATCGCCATGCTCATCCCGGGTCCGGAATGCGAATCCGAGGAGTATGGCACGGGATTCGAAAATTGCCCCAGTTCTCTCGGTCACCAACCGGTGGCCGGTGGCTATACAATCTTTTTCACCGGCCAGCTTTTTATCGGTAGCGTGGTCACGATGATCGTCGGCGCAACTCGCAAGATTCACCCAGTCTCGGTCGATCGAGTTGAACAGATGATAAAGGAGAACAGCGGGCCTCACTCCGAGACTGAAGGCCGAGCGGAAGGTCGGAGCCACCGTGCCGCTCGCAGGCGTTCCGGGCCCGGCCCGGCTCGCATCGGCTGGACGATTGTCCCGACCGACGGCGGGATACACACCGGCATCGGTTTTCGGTGGTGACAGCCCCGATGACCCGGGTTCGTTCAACTGCGAGTCGATTTGTCTTATGATCATCGTATCTATGACCCACTTATTCGGGGGTCTCTCGTGTCCAGACGACGCACAACGATAGCAACTCGGGCGATGCTCGTCGCCGCGACAGGCATCCTCCTGGCCCTCTGCCTCCCGGCCGTCCCGACCCACGCCGAATCGGGCGACGAATCGAGCGGGAAGCAGACGGAAACGAGTGGATGGCCCGAGAGTTTCCCGCCGTCCGAACTGCCGGGGGCGTTGACCGGGCGGAAACTCGTCGTCGTCGAGGCCGGCGATCGCCTCGACCGGGCGCGCGCCGCCGCCGATGCCCTGCGCTCGTCGCTCGACGAAGCGGGGGCCCCGCTGGTGATGGACGGCTCGAGCCTGGGGGACGTCTCCGATCAACCCGACCGTGAGATCGTCGAGGCGGCCTCCGAACTGCCAGTCGAGGGAGTCGTGGTGGTGCGGATCTTTGCCGGTGGTGGAGCGCCCAACGCCGTCGTCTCCGGCTACGGGCCCGACGGAGTGGCCGTCGCCGGCTTCAGCGTCCGAAAGGGCGAGCCTGTCGAGATCGACGACGACGTCTCCGCGGGACGCGGCATCTCCCAGAAGACCCTCGATGCGATCGATTCGGCGGGAGGCGGCGGCGGGGTCGGAAGCGGTAGCAGCCGGCCACGGTTCGTCCTCTCCGCCTTGCCGAACTGGAAGGTCACCGATCGCAAGAAGGGGAGAAGCTACAAGGGGGCTGAGATCTACCGGTGGCTCGACCGCCCCGAACTCGCCGATCAGTACGAGTCGAACCTCCGCACCCGCAAGACCTTCCGCTGGATCGGCGTCGGCACCGGCGTCGCCGGACTTGCAGTCGGCGGCATCGGGCTGGTCAATTCGGACGGCAATGACACGACGATTTCCGGCCAATCAACGACCGGCGATCCGCCCGCAATTTACCCGGAGTGTGAGGAGAGCGACTTCGACAGCGTCGAACAAAACTGCATTGCCGAAAAACAAGGCGCCGACGAGGCCGACTCCTCACCGTCTTCCTCCTCTGGCGATTCATCTCGCGATAGCGGGATCCCCGTCGTCGTCATTACCGGCGGAGCAATCTTCGTAGTCGGTGCAACGATCACCACACTCACGATGGTCGGCAATCCCCACCCGCTCTCCTGGCACGACCTCGGCAAAGCGGCACAGCAAAAAGCCCAGGAGAAAGCCTCCGGCGGGGACACCGAAATTCGAGAGGAGGAGGCGAGCAACGATCTCGACGTCGGTTGGTCAGTCGCCCCGACGAAAGGAGGATGGCAGGGAGCCGTGCAGATCCGATGGTAGGCGGTACTCGTCGAGCTTGTCGAGCCAAGTGGCGAACTCCCCCCCGACGGGAATGCTCGAGGGCCCCGGCTCACCCTCGTCATCAGTGCAAACCGTCGCCGAGAAAGTGCCGAGGGTCAGCCCGTATTGCTCCCCCTCGATGGTGACGCGTCCGTCTTCGGGGCAATTCTCATTCCCGTCCGGTTTCGACTCATACCCGACTTTCTGACCCTCGATATCTTTACGGAATGCAATTTTGATGTTCTCATTTCGATACGTGCCCGCCTGGACACCTGCGACACCAATCTCGATTTCATCCTCGGTGCCGGAGCCACTCGCGGTAAAGATGTACCGAACGCGCTCTTCGACGATTGCGTCCGAGGACGTCATCTGACTCGACTCGTCGATAAAATGGCGCCCATCGCCGTCCTCCCTAAACTGGACCTCAGTGCCCTTGAACTTAGAGACCCTTTGAACGTTCTCTTCCGTCGCATCGCCACACCCAGCGAGCAGGCAGACGAACACCGCGAGCCCCGCGACCCACTCGAATCTCCAGGAATCATCCACGGCGCCCTCCCTCATTGCTGGTCGGTCAGATCGACGCTTCGCTGCTCCGGCCACTCGACCTCGCGTTTGCGTTTCTCGCCGTCGACGACAGAGAAGACCTCGTAGGTTTTCTCCTCGGCGGGGATCACCAGCCGCGGCCCGGTCCCGGCCATCGTCCCGTCGACGAAGATCGGGGTCTTTTTCGGGGCCTCGACGACCAGACAGTCGCAGTGTCGGGCGAGGGCACCGAAACGCTTCATGCCGATCTGGACGGGAATCGCAAAGTTGATGTCGTTCGCCCCCTCGAGTCCGGCCGTCACGATGCCGACGACCCGCCCCTTGCGGTCGACGACCGGGCCACCGGAGGCTCCCTTGTTGATCGGAATCTGCGTCTGGAAGACCGGCCGCTCCTCGCCGTCGGGATAGATGTTCGAGACCGATCCGGTGGTAAACGACCAGATGCCGCCGCTGCCGTGGCCGACCGAGGCGACCCAGCTTCCGACCTTCAGCTCGCCCATGCCGGTGAGATCGACGACGGAGACGTCGTCGAGGTCCGTCTCGACGATCGCGAGATCGAGCTTCTCGGAGCGCTCGAGCACCTCGCCGGTCGTCGAGCGCCCGTCGTGCAGGACGACGTCGACCTCGCTCTCATCCCCGACGACGTGGGCGTTGGTGAGGATCTTGCCGTTGCGCGAGATAAAAAAACCCGAGCCGAATCCTCGGGCACGCGAGATGAAGACGACCGAGGGAGCAAGCTGCTCGAACAACTCTTCCTGGCGCTCCTCGATCGCGGCCAGCGGGTCTTCCCCGGACTGGGCGGTGGCGGGCGGGGGAGCGGCGAGTCCGACCACGCCGGCTGCAAACATCATGTAGACGACCAACGATCTGATGGCACGCATGCCGGCACGCCCCGGTTCGCTTCGGGCAGGATTGCGGTCTCCGATGACCCGCGGTGCGGGCCTTCAAGCGTGCCAATTTCGCGCGGGCGGCGTCAAGACGCTCAGACCGGCTCGGCTTCCGCCTCCGCCTCGTCTTCCTCCTCGGGCTCGCCCGGCTCGTACTCGAAGGTCAGCTCGTCGTCTTCGAGGTCGACGAACACCTCGCCGCCGTGCTCGAGCTTGCCGAACAGGATCTCGTCGGCCATCGGCCGTTTGACCTGCTCCTGGATGACCCGCTCGAGCGGCCGGGCCCCGAGCACCTCGTCGTAGCCCTCCTCGGCGAGCCACTCGCGGGCCTCCTCGGAGAGTTCGACGTCGACGTCGCGGTCCGAGAGCTGAAACTCCATCTCTCGGATGAACTTGTCGACGATCCGCAACACGATCTCTTTGGGCAACGTGTTGAAGATGACGATGTCGTCGAGGCGGTTGCGGAACTCCGGCGAGAAGGTCTTCTCGATCGCCTTCATCGAGCGGCTCGTGTCGATGCCGCGCCCGAAGCCGACGACGTTTTCGGTCAGTTTGTCGGCCCCGGCGTTCGAGGTCATGATCAAGATGACGTTGCGGAAGTCCGCCTCGCGGCCCTCGTTGTCAGTCAGGCGCGCAGTGTCCATCACCTGCAGCAGGACGTTGAAGATGTCCTGGTGGGCCTTCTCAATCTCGTCCAACAGCAGCACGCAGTGGGGATTCTCGCGGATGCGCTCGGTCAACAGCCCGCCCTTGTCGTGGCCGATGTAGCCGGGAGGCGCCCCGATCAGGCGGCTGACGGCGTGGCGCTCCATGTACTCGGACATGTCGAAGCGGATGAATTCGATCCCCAGCGCCGAGGAGAGCTGGCGGGCGAGTTCGGTTTTGCCGACGCCGGTGGGACCGGCGAAGATGAAGCTGCCGACCGGCTTGTCGTTCTGGGTCAGGCCGGCGCGGCTGAGTTTGACCGCCTGGACGACCGACTCGATGGCGTCGTCCTGGCCGTAGACGTTGTCGGTAAGCGTCTCCTCGAGCGTCGCCAGCCGCTGTTTTTCGCTCCCCTCGACGTTGATGTCGGGGATGCGGGCGATCTTGGAGACGACCTCCTCGACGTCCTCGACGCCGATGACGTTCGAGTCGTATCGCTCCGGGTGGACCCGGTGGCGCGAGCCGACCTCGTCGATGACATCGATCGCCTTGTCCGGGAGCGCCCGCTCGCGCATGTGCTTGGCGGCGAGTTCGGCGGCGGTCTGCAGAGAGTCCTCGGAGTACTCGACCTCGTGGTAGTCTTCGTAGTATTCGCGGAGGCCTTTCAGAATGTCGACCGTCTCGTCGAGGGTCGGCTCGACGATGTCGATCTTCTGGAACCGTCGCGCCAGCGCCCGGTCCCGCTCGAAGCTCTTGCGGTACTCCTCGTGGGTCGTCGAGCCGATACACCGGATCGAGCCCTCGGCGAGCGCCGGCTTGAGGATGTTCGAGGCATCCATCGTCCCGGAGCTGGTGGCCCCGGCACCGACGATGGTGTGGATCTCGTCGATGAACAAGATCGCGTCGTGCTCCTCTTTGAGCGCCTTGATGACCGCCTTGAGCCGCTGCTCGAACTGCCCGCGGAATTTCGTCCCCGCCAAAAGCCCGCCCATGTCCAGCGCGTAGATTTTCGCCTCGGCGAGGACGTCGGGGACCTCGGCGTTGGCGATCTTGCGGGCCAGCCCCTCGGCGATGGCGGTCTTGCCGACACCCGCCTCCCCGACGAACACCGGGTTGTTTTTGCGGCGGCGGCACAGAATCTGGATGGTCCGCTCGATTTCGGCGTGCCGGCCGATCAGCGGGTCGATGTGCCCCTCTCTCGCCCGCTCGACGAGATCCGAGCAGTACGCCTCGAGGGGGTTGTCGAGGGCCTCGTCGTCGCTGTCGGCCAAGGCGCGCTCCCACTGGTTGGGCGAGGAGTCGGATTCCTCGTCGTCATCGTCGTCGTTGCTGGCGTTTTCGACCTGGCTGATGCCGTGGGAGATGTAGCTGACGACGTCGAGGCGGTCGACGTTTTGTTTTTTGAGAAAATACAGCGCGTGCGAGTCGGTCTCCGAGAAGGTCGCCACCAGCACATTCCCGCCGTCGACTTCGTCCTTGCCGGATTTGCGCACGTGCATGATCGCCCGCTGCATCACCCGCTGGAAGGCGACCGTCTGGACCGGATCGGCCTCGTAGCCCTCCGGCAGCGACTCGAGCTCGTTGTCGAGGTAGTTCTCCAGGTCGCTGCGCAACCGCTCGAGGTCGACGCCCACGTGGGTGAGGATCTCGCGGGTCGTGTCGTCGAAGCACAGCACGTAGAGGAGATGTTCGAGCGTCAGGTACTCGTGGCGGCGTTTGCGCGCCTCGCCCTGCGCTGCCGTGAGAGCCAACTGGAGGTCTCGCTGAATCATCGTCGCTCACTTCACGTTGAGGTCAACTCGCGCGGACCCGACGCCGCCCAAAAGAGGCTTTCGGTCGGCCGGCCCACCCGAAAGCGGGCTCGTTCGATTAGACTCATGGGTCGAAACGTACGAATGCAACCGCGCAATCCCAAAAAGTCGAATTCGCCAATGCGGAACGCTCCGGATCATTCCGGTTCCATCGTTACCATCAGCGGATGCCCTTCCTCGCGCGCCCACTTGATCGTCTGCTCGACTTTCGTCTCGGCGATCTGTTTGGAGTACACGCCGGCGACACCGGAGCCGGAATGGTGGACCTCGAGCATGATCTCGGTCGCCTCGCCTTTCGATTTGTGAAAGATCCGTTTGAGCACTCGCACGACGAATTCCATCGTCGTGTAATCGTCGTTGTGAAACAGCACCTTGTATTTTTTCGGATCCTCGGTCTCTTCTTGCTCTTCTTGCGTCTCTTCGGTGACGACGCCGTCTTCGAGCTCCTGATGACTCAAGGCCTGTACTCCGTTGGTCGCGTCTCGAGCGAGAGCCGATCGTCGGCCTCGCCACTGCATTCGATACCAGAGGTCGGGGGCGAGCTGGGCGCCGCGGGGGCATCCGGGCGCGGGATCGTACGCTTTCGCTAACGCGCCGACCGGGACGAACATTTCGTCCGACTCACGGCACGGAAGTGTACAGGAAGCCGCCCCGTCGTTTCCACCGTTGTCGACCGGGCGCCGGCTTCTCGACGATGTGGAAGTTAAGCGCGGTGCGCGAAAACCCAAACCGCACGAGGCGGGGCGGGCGCGAGTCAGGGGGCGAGGCGCGTGCGCCGCCAGCCGCCGGAGTCGTCGGGGCGAAACTCCCAGCGGTCGTGCAGACGGTACTCGCCGGCGCGCCAGAAGACAAACCGGCCCGGGCGCAGCCGAAAGCCCCCCCAGTGGGGCGGCCGTGGGACCTGTCCGCCGTCGAATTTCTCCTCGAAGCGACGATACCGCTCGAGGAGCACCTCCCGCGAGTCGATCGGATCGCTTTGCTCGGAGGCCCAGGCGCCGATCTGGCTTCCGCGCGGGCGAGTAGAAAAGTAGGTGTCGGAGTCGTCGGGAGGGAGGCGTTCGGCCTCCCCTTCGAGGCGAAACTGCCGGTCGAGCTGCCGCCAGTACACCTGGAGGCTGGCGCGGGGGTTCGCCCCGAGATCTTCGCCCTTGGCCGACCGATAGTTCGTGTAAAAGACGAACCCGTCTCGGTTCCAGGATTTGAGAAGGACCGTTCTCGCCCGCGGCTGCCCGGCGGCCGAGACCGTCGCCAGAGTCATGGCGTTGGGATACGCGATCTCGAGCTGCGTGGCCGCCTCGTACCACCACTCGAACCAGGCGTACGGGTCGTCGAGCGGCTCGCGTTCGTCGAACTCGGGGAGGGGCTGACTGGTCTCCATGTCGGCGGTCGGTACCTCGGGCAACACGCACGGCGTCGGGACGGGCCGCGTGTACGACAGACGGGCCGAACTGGCAACGGCAAAGCGGCCAACGGCGTTTCGGCGAACAACGTCGGGGCGACAGCGTTGATCTCGCGGCGCGCGTGTCTAGATTGCCAAATCGCTTCGTATTCGGTACTCGGCCGGAACAGGCCGGACGCACTCGATGACCCCCTCTTGATCTTGCAAGGAGTCGAACCATGAAATCATCCGAATCCATCTATCTGGTCGGCGGCGAGCTGACCCAGTTTCTCGGCAAGGGCCACCCCGACTGGGAGGAAGACGGCGACAACCCCTCGCTCGAGGACCACCTGACCGACGCGATCAACGGGGCGTTCGACGCCACCGGCGTCGACCCCGCGGCGATCGAGCGTGGCTACATCGGCAACTTCGCCGGCGAGTGCTTCTCGAACCAGGGTCACATGGGGGCGCTGGCGGTCCGGGCGAACGAAAAGCTGCACGGCAAGCCCTTCCAGCGCGTCGAGGGGGCGTGTGCGTCGGGTAGCCTGGCGGTCGTCAACGCCATCAACGCCCTGCAGGCCGGAAGCGACGTCGTCATGGCGGCCGGCGCCGAGGTCCAGTCGAATGTCAGCGCCCGCGAGGGAGCCGGCTATCTCGCCCGCGCCGCCCACTGGGAGACCGAGCGCGACCTCGACGATTTCACCTTCCCGGCGCTGTTTGCCCGGCGGGCGAAGCACTACAAGGAGAAATTCGAGGCCGAAAACGCCGATTTCGCGCACGTGGTCAAAAAGGCGTACGACAACGCCAACAAGAACCCGTACGCTCACATGCGGGAGGTCGAAGTCAGCTTCGACGAGGTCGCCGAGAGCGGCGACCACAACTTTTGTTTCCTGCGCAACGACGAGCTCAAGCCGCACCTGCGCCAGAAAGACTGCTCGCAGGTGACCGACGGGGCCGCCGCCTCGATCCTGGCGACCGAGGAGGGTCTCGAGCAGCTCGGCATCGATCCCTCGGAGTGCGTCGAGATTGCAAGCTGGGGCTGGACGACCAGCCCGCTCGGTCAGGTCGACGACTACACGGAGCTGTCGAACACGAAAGACGCCGCCACCGAAGCGTACTCCGACGCCGGCATCTCTCCGGACGACGTCGACGTCGCCGAGGTGCACGACTGCTTCGCGGTGACCGAGTTGATGATGTACGAGGCGTGCGGCTGGGCCGACGCCGGCAAAGGGGTCGATCTGGCCGAATCGGGCGCCACCCGAATCGATGGCGAGATTCCGGTCAACACCGGCGGCGGGCTGATCGCGTTCGGCCACCCGGTGGGCGCGACGGGCATCAAGCAGGTCCTCGAGATCTACCGACAGATGAAGGGCCGGTGCGGCGACTACCAGATCCCGGAGACGCCGCAGGTCGGATTCACGGCGAACATGGGCGGCGACGACCGCACGACGGTCTGCTTCGCAGTCAAAAACGTCGAGTGACGCGGCCGCAATGACCGAGCATCGACCCGGTACGGTCCTGTGCGACGGAGGGCCGTGCCGGGTTTTGTCGTTTCACCGGATCATTCGACGAGCTTTTCGGCGTACTCCCGGGCGCCCGGCGTATCGACGTCCTGCCACCGCGCCTCGCCGAGATCGAACAGCCCGAAACTCCCCGCCTCGGCAAGCCGCCGGACGGCGTCCGACGTCGAACAATCTCCCCGGCTTTCGCGCTCCGCCTCGAGCGCGTCGACGAACGCCCCGCCGCACCAGAACAACCCGGCGTCGACGACGTCGAACTCGACCAGTTCCTTGCCGATCGCCTCCAGTTCGCCCCGCCCCGTCGTGCGCACTTTGTTGGCGTCGGCGAGATCGTAGATCGTCTCGATTTTCGAGTCGACGACGAGCATCCCCTCCAGACCGGCCTCGTCGGGGCGTTCCGGCTCGTCGATCCGGTCGGAGAGGCGCTCGAAGAGTGTCGCCTCGAAGAGGTGATCGCTCATCGTCAACCAGAACGGATCGGCCCCCTCGATCGCCTCGTTGCTCCGCGCATGGTCGATGCCGGCCAGGACCGACAGGCCGTTGCCGGCGTCGAAGGCCGGGTTGACGGCGACGTGCAGCTCGATGTCGGTGTCGGTCTCCCAGGTGGCCACTGTTTCGCCGAGCGGACGGTGGCGGTAGCCGGTCACGACGGTCACGTGGCGGACCCCGAGCCGCTCGAAGTGCGCGAGGTGCCGGTCGAGCATCGGCACGCCGTCGATCTCGACGAGCAACTTGTAGTCCTCGTCGGGCTGGAGGCGCGATCCACGCCCGGCCGCCAGGACAATTGCGTGGGAGGTGGCGGGAACTGGGGGGTGCTCGACAAACATCTCGTTGATTCCGATCTCAAAGACGCGTACATTGACGGTGGACCCGGCCGATGCGGGCACCGGAATACGGCCCCGGTGACGGGAAGTTGTACTGTACGAGAGACCGCGCGTCCAAGGCCGCCCACCAGCTTCGTCGACTCCGCCCCGAAAGGAGACGCCATGGGAGACCGATTGAGAGGATTCGTCGCCGACAGTGCCACCTGGATCGGCGCCAATCTGGTCTGTTCCGCCGCCGCCCTGCTGACGACCTATCTGGCCGTCACCCTGGCGGGGGGCAGCCGCGTCGTGCTCGCGCCGAGTCTGGCGGTGGCGGGCGTCGTCTCCCTGACCTGGGGCTCCTGGATCAGCCTCTCGTGGACTCGCAATCGCCCCCTGCGCGTGGCGATGAAAGCGATCACGCTGATCCCGGGAACTCTGCTGATGTCGATCGGGGGACTCGGCCTGTATTCCGGGCTCGGCCCGATGTTCACCTGGCTCTTGCTGATCGCCTCGGCACTCGGCACCATGGCGGTCGCGACACTTCTGTGGCGCGAACTTCCCTACACCTCCGCCTCGCGCACCCGGCAAGACCTCGCGGTCGGCTTTTTCGTCTATCCCCTCGCCACCTCCATCGGCGCCGCCCTGGTCTTCGCCATCTTGCTGACCTTCGTGCAGAGCCCCTTCGAGACGGCCGCCCACCAGCAGTTCGAACTGGGCCTCGTGCCGATGGGCTACATCATCAGCGTCACGACCGCCCTGGCCGTCGAGCTGGCGACGACCGTCATTCCGGCCTCCGTCAGCATGTTCTGTGCGCGGGCCGGTACGCCGACTGACTGAGGCCGAGCGGTGTCTGGTGGTGTGTCGGTGTCCTGGCGTCTGCTCGCAGCCCTCGGGGGCCTGATCCTGTGTGCGGGCCCGACGCCCGAGGCCTCGAGCCAGACCCGGCCGACCCCGTCTCCCCCGAGTCCACCCGCCGAGACGACCTTTCCGCGCGTCTCGCCGACCCTGCAGATGCTCGAACGCCTCGCCGACGACGGCGTCCCCGACCCGCCGTTCGACTCGATCGACGGGGCCGAGCGCGTCGATGTACTGATCCGAGAACGGTGTCCCGGCTCGACGCGCGAATCTCACCGGTTTCTCGAACCCGCCGACCCCTCGAATTCCTCCGACTCCGAGACCGGAAGCCACGACGGACGGGTCGTCGCCGCCAGCGTCGAGTGGGAGCAGCTGGATGCCCTGGCCGACCTCCCTTGCGTGATCCGCGTCGAGCCGGCGCGTCTGCCCGGCGACCTTTCGGCCCTCGAGAAGACGACCGCCCGCAGCGGCGTACGCGCCGTCCACTACCGGCCCGACAGCCACTACAACGGCGCCGATCAGACGATCACCCTGCTCGACTCGCCCGTCGACCTGCTGCACCCGGCCTTTTTCCGACCCGACGGCGGCCGCTACCGCTGGCTCGACGTCGACGGGGACGAAGAGGTGACGCCGGGGACCGACGCCGTCGACCTCGACCGCGACGGCGAGGTCGACCACAACGAGACCCTCCGGGTCGTCGATGCGACGACCGTCGTCGACGTCGGCGCAGGAGAAGCAAGCAACGACGACGGAGTCTTTCAGGCCGGGCGCGACTGGCTGTACGCCGACCTGAACGGCGACGGCCGGCGTAATGCCGGCCGCAAGGCCGGATTTCGCGAATTCGACCCGGCCTACGCCGAACCAACCTTCGTCGCCGACGACGTCGACCGCGACGGAACGCTGGAGGCCGGCGAACGGCTGTACCGACTCGACACCTGCAAGATCGAGCGCCTCGTCGGCGAGGAGTCGACCTACGTGCGCGGTGAGGATCTGATCGAGGCGATCCCCCGGCAGCTCCCGTCGCGGGCCCTGCACGGAACCGGCGTCGCCGGGATCCTGGTCGGCGGGCAGCTCGGATTTCACCGCCGGGTCGGCGTCGCCCCGCGCGCCGATCTCGTCGTCGTCGGCTATCCCCACGATCTCGAAGACCAGCCGTCCCGCCACCTGCAGGGGCTGCAGACCGCGATCGCCCGCGGGTCCGACGTCTTTTTGAGCGAATGGACCAACCCGTTTCTGCGCCCGCTCGACGGCTCGTCGAACCTCGAGGCCGCGATGGGGGATGCGCGCGACGAGGGGGTCGCTCAGGTCGTCCCGGTCGGCAACCTCAACCGGTCCGGCAAACACCTGAAGCGACGCATCCCGGCCGATGATTCGGCGCAGCTGGTTGTCGAGATTCCGGAAACACTCGACCTTCGAGACGACGCTCCGCCCCCGCGCTTCGCCTTCGGCACCCTTCAGTGGCGCGCCGATACGTCGCTCGATTTCGCGATCGCGGCCCCGGAGAGCGAGCCGGTGCCGCTCGCAGACGGGCAGACCGCCATCAGCGTCGGAGGCGCCGAGGTCGAGTTCGCTCGCGACCGCACCCCGGCCGGGACGCGCATGCTCACCGTGTATCTGCGGGTCCCCGAGTCGAGCGAGGAAGGACTGGCGGCGGGCCGCTGGCAGATCGTCGTCGAAAACTCCGGACCGGCCGCGACGCTTTTCGGCCGGATCACCGACGACGAGACCGGCTGGGAGCCCGGGATCGGATGGGCCGAACCGACCAGCGACGAATCGACGTTCTCGTATCCCGCCGGGGCCGATGCGGCCATCGGCGTCGGGGCCCACGTGGGGCGGCGGCCGACCGGCCGTGACGATCTCCAGGTCGGCACCCTCCGGGGGTTTTCGGGTCGCGGCCCGCGGATCGACGGCGAGCGAGCCGTCGACCTGACCGCACCGGACAACCCGTACGTGCCCGTCGCCGCCACCACCCGGGTGCGCGAGGCGGGGTGGGAGCGCGGCTGGTATCACCTGTTCGGCGGGACGAGTGGTGCCGCCCCGCACGTCGCCGGGTCGCTCGCTCTTGTGGCGCAGGCCCACCCGCAGGAGTCGCCGGACTTCTGGGAGTCCCGTCTGATCGAGCACAGCGCCCGGACGAACCTCACTCCGGACCCCGACGCCATTCCGGGACCGGGGTGGGGGTACGGTCAACTCCGCGTCCACCGGGCTTTATTCGGCGCGGCACCGCCGACCAATGCCCCCCCGGAGGCCCGTCTGACGATCGAGCCATTCGACTCCCACCGCGTGCGGCTTGACGCGACCGCGAGCTCCGATCCCGACGGCGATCGACTGGAGTATCGCTTCGACATCGACCACGACGGAGACTGGGAGACCGACTGGCGCGCGGAGGGTCACCTGGAGCGTTCGACCGCCGCACTGGGCGAGGCCGACTCGGAGCGACTCTACTCGCGGCTCGAGATACGCGACAGCCACGGCGCTCGGGCCGGCGCACTGGCGAAGTATCCTCCGAGCGATCCCGGCGGCGGCGGCGATGCCGGCCCCCGACCCGACGCCCTCGCCCGTACCGACGGCCGGGACCCCGCCGGGCCGCCCTCCGGCTGCACCCTGCGGCCCTCTCCGGCTCCCTTTGAGCGAATACCCGCCCGTTTCGGTTTGTTGGCCGCCATGTGTCTGCTAGGTTGGCTCCGGTCCGGCCGCCCGGTACGAACTCGCTTTCGTTGACGCCCGAGAAGCTGCGACGAGCCGATGGATCTCACCTACAAGATCGTGCGACGCTTGTTGCGCGACGACGAGGTCGGGTTCAGCCGCAACAAGAACTTCGACGCCTACGAGGACCCGAAGGTCCAGCGCGCCGTCCGCATCTATCACCACCTCGACAGCATCGAGGAGGATCTGCTGGAGCTGGGGCCCGGCGGCGACGTCATCCTCGAGGCCGTCGACAAGGGCCCCGACGAGCGGCTGGCCCTGAAGCTGACCTTCGCCGACAGCGACGCCCGACGCGTCAGCTTCGTCGAGCCGAAGGAATGGAGTCTGCTGCTCGAAAACGACCGCGTCGCCGCGATCCTGCGCGATCTGGTCCGGGACGCCGACGAACAGACCCGCCGCGTCATCGAGCGAAGTTTCGACCGCATCGACGAGATGAACTGACCATGCGCACCTCTTGCCTCCGTGCAGCCATCCGACTTGCTCTCGCGGCCGTCGTCGCCCTCGCGGCGGCGGGCTGTTCGAGCAACCAGACAATCCCCGACCCCGGGCCGAAGCCCTCCGGCGCCGATTTCCAGGGCGTCTGGTACTCTCCGCAGTTCGAACACATGTATCTGCGCCAGTCCGGCAAACAGGTCACCGGCGTGTACAGCTACGAGAGCGGCGGACGGCTCGAGGGCGAAGTCGACGGCAACCTGCTGATCTTCGAGTGGACCGACCCCGGCGAAAAACAGCACGCGACGAAGACGATGCAGGGGCGCGGGTATTTTCAGCTCGTCCGGAAAGGGGAAAAGTTGAAGCTCGAAGGGGAGTGGGGCTACGAACAGGAGACGACCGGCGGAGGCCCCTGGGAGGCCGAATTTCTCCGGAAGATCGAGTCCGACGACCCCTCCACTCTCGAACAACTCGAAAATCACAGCGAGTGACACCGCCGGGGCCTTCTCGGCCCCTCGACCGCAATGTTTCTTTCAGGACGGATCCCACGCATGATTGAGGTATTGTCGCTGACCGACCATCGAATCGCTCTTTCGGCCGTGGGCGCCGTTGCTCTGGTCGTCGGCTGCGCGGCCTCCCCGGCCCCACAGGCCTCCGAGACGACCCGCCCGGAAGGCTCGATCTCGCCGGAGGCGCACCGCGAGAGGGTGGTCGAGTCGATGAAAACGGAACTGAACCGCTCGATGGACTACCTGAAAGTCGAGGACTACGAATCGCCGTATTTCATCTCGTATCAGATCAAAGACACCCGCGAGCGATCGGTCTCCGGGAAATTCGGAGCTATCTCCAACGACGACCGCTCGCGCAACCGCCGAGCGTATGTCGAGGTTCGGGTCGGCGACTACGATTTCGACAATTTCGCAAATGTCGACGCCCAGAATTTTCGGTTCGGCAGTTACTCACCGAGTCCGACCCTGCCACTCGAAAGCGACCCGATGGCTCTTCGCAGCTCTCTGTGGCAGTTGACGGACACCGCCTACAAGACCGCGCTGAGCAACTTTCTCGCCAAACGCGGCGGCGCCGTATTCAAGGCCGAAAAAGAGGTCGACGTCCCGAGCTTCTCGAAAGCTCCCAGCGTCGAATTTCGCGAGGCCCCCGCCCGCCTTCAGTTCGACCGCGAGCACTGGAAAGAACGCATCCGGCGGTTGACCAAACACATGCTCGAATTCGACCATCTGATCGACGCCCAGATGTCGGTCTCGGCCAAACGCGACACCCGGTATTACGTCAACAGCGAGGGCTCGACGATCGTCGACGGCCATCCTCTGTATTCGATTCAGATGCAGGCCTGGTCGCGAGCCGAAGACGGCATGTTGCTGGACAACACGGCGAGTTTTTACGCCCGGACACCCGACGAACTTCCCGACGAGCAGCGCCTCGAAGAGGCCGCCGACTCACTGATCGGGGAACTGAAGCGACTGCGCAACGCCCCGACAATCGATCCATTTTCGGGGCCCGCGATTTTGATGCCGGAGGCCTCCGGCGTGCTGTTTCACGAAGCGGTCGGTCACCGGCTCGAGGGCGAACGCCAGCGCGACGACCAGGAGGGACAGACGTTCAAAGACCAGGTCGGCGAGGAAATCATCCCGCCGTTTTTGTCGGTCGTCGACGACCCGACCAAAAAGCGCATCTCGGGCACCCAGCTCAACGGCCACTACCACTACGACGACGAGGGCGTCGAGGCGCAGCGGGTCACTCTCGTCGAAGACGGCATCCTGAAAAACTACCTCAAGAGCCGCACGCCGATCGAAGGCTCACCGAACTCCAACGGCCACGGCCGCGCCCAGGGCACCAACAAGCCGATGGGCCGGATGGCCAACACGATCGTCGAGGCGAACGACGAGAAGACCTACTCCCGGGCGGAGCTCAAACAGCGGCTCATCGAGGAGGTCAAGAAACAGGAGAAGGACTTCGGGCTGATCATCAAGGACATCACGGGTGGCTCGACCAACACCTCCGGCTGGGGCTATCAGGCTTTCAAGGGGATGCCGCATCAAATCTACAAGGTCGACCCGGAGACCGGCGAGGAGACGCTGGTGCGCGGCGCCGAACTGGTCGGGACCCCCTTGACCTCGATCGACAAGATCGTCGCGGCCGGCGAGCAGCGCGAAGTCTTCAACGGCTACTGCGGGGCAGAGAGCGGCTATGTCCCGGTCTCGGCGGTCAGTCCCAGCCTGCTGACAACCGAGATCGAGCTGCAGCGCAGTCAGCAGTCGAAGGCGCGCCCGCCGATCCTGGATGCCCCCTGGACCGGCGGCGGGGAGTCGGGCGACGAGAAGTGAACCGGCCGGCCTTGCGACCCGTGCCGTTCGGGGCGCAGCACTGCTTGCGCAGCATAAAGGGGTTCAAACGAGGCGACCAACCGATCACTGGTGAGTGCACTCCCCACCCGCGGCTGGACATTTCGGGTATCTCGTATACATTGAAGAGGCGAGGATTCCTTTATCTATTCGACACATACCGCCTGCCCACGACGGTTCGCCCCCCCGAAGGCATTCGGACCCGTGTTTCGGCCGGCGCGAGGTGCATCGAGGCTGTCCGGAGGCAACCATGAGGCGAGATCGGAGCTTTCTCGAACAAACCCCGTTTGCCCAGGAAGGCTACGGCGAGATCGTACAGACTGACTACCCCGGTGCCCACGACGAGGCGTACCGCAACCGGGTCGACGATTTGGTCGACCAATCCGAAGCCGCCTGGCCCGATATCCCCCACTACGAGTACAGCGACGAAGAGCAGGAAGTCTGGTCGCTCGTCTCGGAAGTCCTAATCCCCCTGCAAAATCGTTACTCGTGCGAAGCCTTTTTGAAGGGCCGCGACAAACTCGCTCTTCCCGACGAGCAGATCCCTCAGCTCGACGACGTCTCGGCGAAGATGGAGGAGGAGACGGGCTTCATGCTCGCCCCCGTCGGCGGGCTGCTCGACCAGTCGGAGTTTCTGCCGATGCTGGCCCAGAAGGTCATGCGCTGCACGCCGTATGTCCGCCACTCGAAAAATCCGTTTTTCACGCCGGAACCGGACATCATCCACGAGCTGCGCGGGCATGCGCCGATGTTCATGCACGAGCCGTTCGTCGAACTGTCGGTCCAGATCGGCGAGGCGGCCGGGGCCGCCGTCGAGGCCGGTGACGAGGAGCTGCTGGAGTTGATCGGTCTGTTTTACTGGTACACCGTCGAGTACGGTCTGATCCGCGAGGACGGCGAGATCAAAATCTTCGGAGCCGGCAACAACGGCGGCATTCAGGACCTGCTTCGTTCGGTCGACCCGACTGTCGAGAAAAAGCCCTTCGATCTCGACAAGATCAAAGAGCTGACCATCGACTACGACGCGCCCCAGCAGGTATTTTACGTCGCCGAGTCGTACGAACAGATCACCGAGATCGCTCACGAGCTGATGAAAATGGCCTGATCGATCGAGTCGACGACGCGGAGCGTCTCGGCGACCCAAAAACCCCGACCTCGGACTCTCTCCGAGGTCGGGGTTTTTTATGGCGGGAAATTGGTGGGTCTCCAGCGCGTGGAGACCGGCCTCGCGACCTCACTCCTCGACGACGAGCGTCATCTTCATCTGCTCTTCGGAGAGTCGATTTTCGACCGCAAACTCGCCGGTCGTCTCGAAGGTGTGCGTGAAGGTGTCGCCGGGTTCGAGGTTGTTGTCGATGTCGAGCGCGGCGATCTTGACGTTGTGTTTTTCCTGATCTTTGTTTTCGAATTCGACGGTCGTGCCCTTCTGGATCGTCAGCGAATTCGGATTGAAACGGTACTGATACAGGACGACCGATTTTTTCTCCGGTCCCTCCTTTTGTTCGCTCGCCTCCTCGGCGGTCGGTTTCTCGTCGTCCTTTTTCTGTTTGCCGGAACAGCCGGCAGCCGTCACGAGGCCGAGGGCGAGAATTAGACTCAACATCCCGAAGACACGTCGTTTCATCGAATCGCTCCCATGTTGAAGACACTACTCAATTCGTTGGGCCTCTCGGACGTCACATCCGCGGCACGCCTGCATTCTATCCGGGCCGATCGGCGTGTCAACGAGGGGCCGCCGAAGCCGGGAGAGATCTTTGCCGATTCGACCGGCGGCTGTTATTGTCCGCTCGAGTTTCCGACCCCGCGCCCACAAGGCTGGCCCGGAGGAAGAGTTGAGCGACGACGTTCAGCGGCGCATTGCAGAACTCGCTTTACACGAGGGATACATTGATTCGAGCGATGCGACCGACATCATGTATCGGCTCGGTCGCCTCGCCGCCTCCGGGGGGGCGAGCGATCCGAAACTGTGGGTCGAGCACGGCTGGCTGACCGACCAGCAGTTGCGCGGGATCCTCGACGAGCTGGATTCGGCCCCGCAGAACCCCCTCGACCCCTCGCTCGCCGACGGGGGGGAACCCGAGGCGTTCTCTCGGCGGGAGAGAGACGCCGACCGCGAACCGGACGACGGGCAGGAACGATCCGAAGACTCCGGAGAGGGAAATGCCGAATCGGAGGAGCCGTTTTCCCGAACCGAAACCAACGTCCTGTATCGGACCGACGACTGGGGGGCGGAACGGCCCGAAACCGACACACAGATCGACGAACTCGAGGCAGATGGCGAGGAAGGCGACCAACAGCGCAATCAGCGCCGGGTCGGGCGCACCGAGGCCCGGAGTCCAACCGACACGCTCACCGACCTGCCCGCCGACTACGTTCAGATGACCCCGGCCGGCCGCGAGGCCTCCGCTCCGTCCGCCGACCAGGACGGGGTCTCGACGGACGCGCCACATTTCGACCCGACGCTCGCCGACACCTCTCTGCTCGACGAGGTCTCCGGGGACGACCGGCTCGACCCCGGCGAGCGGTTCGTCCTCGAGGAGGCGATCGGCAGCGGCGGATCCGGGCGCGTTGTCCGCGCCTACGACCGTCTGCTCGGCCGCCGGGTGGCGATGAAGATCTTGCGGGCCAACCCCGACGCCAACCCGACCTCGCTCGCTCGCTTCCTGGCCGAAGCCCAGGCGACCGGCCAGCTCGAGCACCCGAACATCGTTCCGATCTACGATTTCGGCGTCCTTCCCGGCAATCGCGTCTTTTATACGATGCGCGAGGTCCAGGGTCACTCCCTGCGCCAGGTACTCAATCGCGTCAAGCGCGGCGACGAGGAGTACCGCGAGGAGTACACGCTGGTGCGGCTTTTGAACATCCTCCGCCAGGTCAGCCAGGCCGCCCACTACGCCCACGACCAGTCGGTCATCCACCGAGACCTCAAGCCGGAAAACATCATGCTCGGGGATTTCGGCGAGGTGATGGTGATGGACTGGGGGCTCGCCCAGATCATCGAGTCGCAGACCGATTTTACCGAAGGGAGCACCCCGTCGAGCAGCGGGCAGACCCTCGGCACCCCGAGCTACATGCCCCCGGAGCAGGCGAAGGGAGAACTGGAATCGGTCGACGAGACGAGCGACATCTACAGCCTGGGCGCGATCTTGTACGAGGCCCTGACCCTCGAACCGCCGTTCACCGGCGACGGCCCCCTGGATGTGATGTGGGCGGTCGTCGACACGGACGTACCTCCTCCGAGTAAGCGCGCCCCGGAGCGCGTCCCCGACGAACTCGAGCGGATCTGTCTGAAGGCGATGGCGAAACGCCAGCGGGATCGCTACGCTTCGGCCCGGGCCTTCCACGACGATCTGGAGGCCTGGCTCGAGGGGCGTCAGCCCCGCGAGGCCGCCCGGCTGGTCGAGCAGGGCAACACCGCCGCCGGACGCTATCACGCCCTGCTCGACGAGATCGAAGAATACAACAGGCGGGTGCGCCAGCTATCGGCCCAGATCGACGACTGGGAGGGGCCGGAGACGAAACGCCGCCTGTGGTCGGTCGAGGACGAACGCGACGAAGCCGAAGCCGAGAGTGCGCGGGCCTTCTGCGAGGCGGTCACCAGATTCACCCAGGCCCTCGCCCACGATCCGAACGCCACGGCCGCCAATCAGGGCCTCGCCGATCTGTACTGGACCCGCCTGCGCCGGGCGGAGATGCGGCGCGACCTGCTGAATACCATCTATTTCAAGACCCTCGTCGAACGCTACGACCCCGGCACCTACGCCGACTCGCTGGAGGCCCACTCCGATCTGCACATCGAGACGCTCCCGGAGGGGGCCGACCTCCTGTTGTTCGACTACGAGGAGGGCGACCGTCGCCTCGAACCGACCAATCCCCGACAACTTGGCGCCTCGCCGGTCGAGTTCGAGGCGGTCCCCCTCGGCAGCTACCTGCTGAAAGTCGACCACGACCGGTGTCGGAAAATCCAGCAGCCGGTCTTCATCGAACGCGACCGCGACGCCGAGATGCAGGTGCGCCTCCCCCGCGAGCAGGACTTCCAGGAGGAGTTTCGCTACGTGCCGGGTGGCGAATACATCTCCGGGGGCGACCCGGAGGCGTTCGACCGCCGGCCCCCGGAGCGCATCGACGTCGATCCGTTTTTTTGTCAGACGCTCCCGGTCACCTTCGGCGAGTATCTCGCGTGGTTCAACGAACTGTACGAGCGAGAGGGCGAGCAGGCAATGCATCGCGCTCCGCAGACGCGCGAGGCCGAAGGGCTGCTGGTGGAGTGGGACGACGATCGCGGGGAGTGGGTTCCCTCGGAGCTGCTGATCGAGGGGGAGGCCCGCGAACGCTATCCGAGCGGCGAGGGCCACGAATACGACCTTCCGGTCCTCGGAGTCCGCGCCGAGGATGCCGAGGCGTACGCCCGCTGGAGGAGCCAACGGGACGGCCGTCAGTACCGGCTGCCGACCGTCCACGAATATGAAAAGGCCGGGCGCGGAGTCGACGGACGCCGGTTTCCGTGGGGCAACTACTTCGACGCAACCTTCTGCAAGATGCGCTTCTCCCGCCCTGAGACCCCGCCACAGCCGGAGCCGGTGGGACGCTTCGACGACGACGTCTCTCCGTACGGCGTCCGCGATCTCGCCGGGGGCGTCCAGGAGTGGTGCCGCGGCGACGACGATCGCTCCGATTACTGTCCGACCAAAGGCGGGGGCTGGGGCCAGGACGAGAGGCTGTGCCACCTCGCCAGTACCGTCGGCATGTTTGCCGACGCCCGCTCCGCCCGCGTCGGCTTCCGGCTCGTCTACGCACTCTGACCCCCCGGCGCCCTCTCGCGCCCCGGCGCCCCCACCCGTCACACCGCCGGCACCTCCTCGAGATCCCGATCCAACGTGCGATACTGGACCGCCTCCGAGAGATGGTTGGGCGCGATCTCGTCGCTTCCCTCCAGATCGGCGATCGTGCGTGCCACCTTCAGGATGCGGTCGTAGGCCCGCGCGCTCATGCCCAGCCGGTCGACGACTCGCTCGAGCAGATCGTGGCCGCGCTCCTGGACCCGGCAGTGCTCGCGCAGCTCCGAGGGACCCATCTGAGAGTTGGCGTGAAAGTCGCTTTCGGCGAATCGCCTCCCCTGCACGTCGCGCGCCCTCTGGACCCGCTCGCGGACGACCGACGAGGGCTCTCCCCGGCGCTGTTCCTTGAGCTTGCGGTACGGCACCGCCGGAACTTCGACGTGGATGTCGATCCGGTCCATCAGCGGCCCCGAGATCTTGTTGCGGTATTTTTGCACATTCCGGCGGCTGCACTGACAGTCCTTCTGGTCGGAGCCGAAGTACCCGCAGCGACACGGGTTCATCGCCGCCACGAGCATGATGTTCGCCGGATAGGTCAGCGTCGAGAGGCTTCGGCTGATGGTCACTTCGCCCTCCTCGAGCGGCTGGCGCATTACCTCCAGGACGTTGCGGGGAAACTCCGGCAGTTCGTCCAGAAACAACACCCCGTTGTGCGCCAGACTCACCTCCCCGGGCCGCGGCACGCCGCTCCCCCCGCCGACGATCCCGACGTCGCTGATGGTGTGGTGCGGGCTGCGAAACGGCCGCCGCCGGATCAGACCCCGGTCCGCCGGCAGTTGGCCGGTCACACTGTAGATTTTCGTCGTCTCCAGGGATTCCGCGAAGGTCATCTCGGGCATGATCGTCGGCAGCCGCTTGGCGAGCATCGATTTGCCCGCGCCGGGCGGCCCGATCAACAACGCGTTGTGTCCCCCGGCCGCCGCCACCTCCAGCGCCCGCTTGACCGCCGCCTGCCCGGCGACCTCCTCGAAATCGACCGGATAGCGCCTCCCCGACTCCCGCTGCAAGTCGGCATCGATCGTCTCGGGCTCGATGACGTGCTCGCCCCGGACGAACTGCGTCAGCTCGGAGAGATGCTCGACCGGGTAGACCTCGATCCCGGAGACGACCGCCGCCTCCCGAGCGTTGGCCCGCGGCAAGACGATCCCGTCGAGACCGGAATCGCGCGCCAGAACCGCCAGCGGCAACGCTCCCTCGACCGGCCGCACCTCCCCGTCGAGACCGAGCTCTCCGACCACCAGGTAATCCTCCAGATCGAATCCCTCGCGCCGGGGCGGCAACTCGCGCTGGGCGACGAGCACCCCCAGGGTCATCGGCAAATCGAAGGCCGTGCCGTCCTTGCGCACGTCCGCCGGCGCCAGGTTGACGGTGATCTTGTGGTCGGGGAAGTCGAACCCGGCGTTGTCCATCGCCGACGGGATCCGCAGGCGCGCCTCCCGGACCGCGCTTTTCGGCAATCCGGTGATGTGAAAGACCTGGATGCCGACGTTGATGTCGACCTCGACCTTGACCGAATAGGCATCGATTCCGAGTACGGCACCCGACGAGATCCGAGCCAGCATGAGCTGCTCCCGTGGTGTGAGACGCATGAGCATGATGCGACGAGACGAGAGAAGCCCCCAGGGCCCCTCCCATCTATAGTTACCGACACGGAAGCCGGAATCGTTGCGTCGTGATTGCCAAACTCGGGTGGGAACGGGGGAGCCGGGACGGCTCACCGCCAGCAGCCGTACTCGGATTCGACGACCTTCTCGATGACGCCATCGGCGCCGGCGTCCCATTTTTCGGCGACGAGATTCCCCTGGTCGTCGTACTCGAACAGGCGCTTACGGTCGGCGGTTCCGTCGTTTCCGAGATCAACCACCAGCTCGGTACGCCGGCCGCGGTCGTCGTACTCGGCGGTGGTCCTCTGGTCGACCCGCCCGTCGCCCCCTTTGTCGACGCGCTCCTCGAGGACGTTGCCCTGCTCGTCGCGCTCGTATTCGATCACCCGCGAGGGCCGATCGTCGTCTCCGTAATACAGCTCCTCGCGCACCAGCTGCCCGTCTTCGTCGTACGCGTAGCGCGTCGTCTCGTCGATCTCGCCGTCGGCATCCTGGTCCCACCGCTCGCGCACCATGCGGCCATCCTCGTAGGCGTACGTCCAGACGCCGTCGACCTCGTCGCCGACCGCCCCGTAATCGATCGTCTTTCGGATCCGTTTGCCGTCTTCGTACTCGAAGCGCGTCGTGCGCTCGGCATCGCCGTCGGCATCGACGTCGGCGGCGATCTGCGTGCGACGCCCCTGCTCGTCGTAGCGATACTCGGTGCCCTCTTCGGGATCGCCGTCGGCGTCGGTATCTTTCTGGCGGCGCACCAGCCGCTCGGAGTCGTACTCGTATTCGATGATCGCGTCCGGCTGCCCGTCCGCCCCCCGGTCGTAGACCTCGCGGACGACCTCGCCGCGCCGGTTGTAGACGCGATTGACGACCCACTCCCACTCTCCGTCGTTGTCCCGGTCTCCGAGCTTGACACAGGGGCCGGGATACGGGGGCCCTTGATCGTACTGAGCGGCTGCACCCTGGCCGCGATTGATCGCCCGCTCGAGCGCCGGTGAACTCTCGCGGCCCTTGCCGTGACCACATCCGACGGCCGCGGCCGCGATCAATGCCACGACTCCGATTGCAACCGCCTTCGCGGTCCTCCCTGTGCGACGAGCGGCACGTCTCCTCTCGACTTGCATCACGACTCTCACCGAATGACTCGCTGGAAAGGGATATCGACGTCCGGGAGGGACATGTCGCCGACCGGCGTGTTTAGTCCCGGCCGGACTCACTCGAAGGTCTTGCCGGCGACCGGCTGATGGTGGAAGACCCACAGTTGCAGAAGGGAGTCGCGCAGCGACAGGCCGAGCATCTGGCCGTTGGAGGCGAAGGCGAGCGAGCGGAGATGCGGCGGAATCGGCCGGATGGCGATCGAAGACGTTTCGTCACGGAGATTCACAAACTGAATGCGCTCACCGCGCTCGATGACCGCACCGCGCTGCAGACGGGTGTCGAGGACCAATCCGGCCGGCTCTCCCTCACACGAGGCGATGTGTTGGTCGGCGACCCGGCCGTCGGCGAATTCGACCAACTCGATCTCCCCACCGACCGTACCGACCAGCAACCGGGATCCCTGGCGGTCGGCACAGATCTGACAGATCGGCCCGGGCATCTCGGCGTCGCCGTCCTCTCGGCCCGTCCACAGGTCGTAGCGCACCAGGCGACCGGTCTCCGTGCCAGCGTACAGATATCTGCCCCGCCGGTCGACGTCGATGGTCAGCACCCGATCGGACAATTCGACGACGTCGGTCGGTGTCTCCTCGGTGCGATCGATCGTCCAGCGCAACACCGTCCCGTTCATCTCGGCGGCGTACAGATGGCCGCCCGACAGGTGAGCGGCGACATCCGTCACCCGCATCCGCGCGCCGGCGAAGACGTCGACGTACTCGCGAGAGCCTCGGCTTATCAGGTGGACGCGGTGGTCGGCGTCGGCGAGGACGATGCACCGCCCGCGGCTGTCGAGCTTCAGGGAACTCGCCCGCCCCGGATACTCCGCCAGCAACTCGTCGAGTTCGACCGCCTGAAGAAGCTCCGCCGGGAGGTCGGCATCTTCGTGCTCGGGCCGAAGCCCGGCGGTCGTCGTCGTCGGATTCAACCGAGCCTGCTCGGAGCGCGTCTCCGACGCTTGCGCTCGTCCAGTCTCCCCGGCGTCGCCCGAGACGCCGTGCTCGGGTTCGGCGCGCCGGCCCTCGGCGATCGCGTCGAGCGCCTCGATCACCGTCCGCAGATCCTCCGGACGCTCGTCGGGCTCCTTGCGAAGCATGCGGGCCACGAGATCCTCGAGTTCCGCCGAGGCCCCCAGTCCCGACCGCATCTCCTCGAGGCTCGGCGGCTCGTCGTCGCAGTGCGCCTCCATCACCGCCACGGCGTCGTCGCTCACGAACGGCGGCTGCCCGGTCAGGCAGTGAAAAAAGACACATCCGAGCGCATAGATGTCCGACCGGCTGTCGATCCCGCCCTCGGCGATGCACTGTTCGGGGGAGGCGTACAACGGGGTGCCGCGAAACCCGTGGGTCTGGGAGACCTCCTCGATCATGTGTACGAGGCCGAAATCCAGGATTCGGGCAAAGACCCCGGCCGCCGGAAGCTCCTCGACCATCACGTTGGCCGGTTTGATGTCCCGATGGATGACGCCCTGCTGGTGGGCCTCGTGCAGCCCGTTGGCGATCTGGCGGACGATCTGGACCGACCGGTCGAACCCGAGCCCACCCTCCTCGTCGAACAATTCATCGAGGGTCACCCCGTCGATAAACTCGGTCAACAGGGCCGCCGTGTGGTCCTCGAGCTGAAACGACTCGAAGATGTTGATGACGTGGGGATTGCGCAGGCGGCTGAGGGCCTGGACTTCATTGCGAAACCGTCGGACATGCTCCTCGCGTTTGTCCTCGTCGTGATATCGCCCCAGTTCGACGATCTTCAGCGCAAAGGGCCGATCGAGTTTCTGGTCCATCGCCCGATAGACCTGCCCGCTGGCTCCGCCTCCGAGATAGCGATCGAGCAGGTAGCGCTCGTCGAGCAGATACCCGAGGTACGCGTGCGGAGAAAGCTCGAGCGGCTTCCAGCCCTGCCGGTAGCGCTGCTGGCCGCACTCCGGGCATGCCTCCGGATCGTCCGGGACGCACGAGGCACACGCCGGGCAGTACCCCGCCACCTCGTCCACTCGCGTCAATGTTGTCGTCACAGTCTTCCCGTTGGCTCCCCGCATGGATGACACCCGCCGGTCTCCCCCTCCTAGCAGACCTTTCGGGCGGTGTAAACGAGCGCGCCTGCCCTCGCGGTCTCACTCACGCGTCCCGGGCCGGCGCCCGGATCCGCGTCCCGCTCGGCCCTCGCGGCTGGAAGGCCTCGCGGAACAGCTCGTGGCGAATCCGCCAGATCCGAACTCGCGGCTCGAGGAGACTTAGCGCGAACATCTGTCGGTCGTCGGTAAAGAGAATCGCGCGGATCTCTTCGATCGAGGGTTCGACGGCCGTCGGTTCCGTCTCCCCCTGCAATCCCAGCACCTGCAGGCGTCCCTCGAGATCGAGCGCGGCAACCGTCCCGAGCGCCGGCATCGCCTCGACGCCCACCGGGCGAGCCCGCAGGGTGCCGAGCCGCTCGACCCCGCCCTCTCCCTCCCGATCGTACACCGAGACCTGCCGATCCAGCGTCGCGCCCACCAGCCACCGCCCCCGGGGACCGAGATCCAGCTCGCACACGGCACTTGCGAGCCGACACACCCGCTCGGTCGCTCCGATCCGCAGATCCCTGCACAGAATCTCACCGTCTTCGGTCCCGACATACAGCTTTCGGCCCCGTTCCCCGAGGGCCAGTGCGAAGACTCGCGCCCCGAGCTCCTCGAGCCTCTCGGGGGGCTTTTCGGGCGCCTCGAGCCGCCATCGGAGCAGCCCCCCGTTTTGCTCGGCCCCGAAAATCCGTCCGGCCGAGATGTCGGGAGCAACCGCCCCGATCGTCACCTCGGCGGGCCGTAGCGTCTGGAAAAAATCCGCCCCCTCGGTGCTCATCACGTGGAGGCGGTGGTTCGAGTCGACCAGCACCGCGCAGTCGCCGCTGGCGTCGAACCTCGCCGAGCGGATCGCCGTCCCCGACCCCAGCGCCGACGCAAGGTCGGTGCGGTGCAGTAGCTGCGCGAGGCGCGGAGCCGCCCCCTCGGTGTCGGCGACGCCAAGTCGGGTGCCGGTGGCCGTGCGGGCCCCGGGATCGTCGGGGAGCTGCTCCGCCGAGGCTCCCGCCTCCTCCGGATCGACCGACGGCTCCTCGGGCATCTCCCCGACCACGACCGACTCCGACCAGCGCCGCTCATCGTCGCTGAGCCGGTCGATCGCCTCGATGACACGCGCCATGTCTTCGGGGCGATCCTCGGGCGCCTTCGAGAGCATCGCATCGACGAGGTTGTCCAGTTCCGGCGGGATCGGCTGGGGCGCGACGCGGGCGAGTCTCGGTGCAGGCTCCTGGTACTGAGCGAGCATCAACGATCGCGCGGACTCCCGCTCGAAGACCGGCCGGCCGGCCAGACACCGAAACAACACGCAGCCGAGGCTGTAGATGTCCGTCGCCGACGTGATCTCGCCGTCCCCTCCACACTGCTCCGGAGCCGCATAAAGGGGCGTGCCCCAAAATCCCTGCGTCTGCCCGCCGTCCTCGGCGATGTGCACAAGGCCGAAATCGAGGATGCGGGCGAACGATCCGGTCGCCGGCAGCTTCTCGACCATTACGTTCGCCGGTTTCAGATCGCGGTGGATCACTCCCTGGGCGTGGGCCTCGTGCAAACCGTTGGCAATCTGGTGGATCAACGCCAGCGCCGAATCGACGTCCAGGTGTTTGGCTCCCTCGATCATCTCCCGCAGGGTCGATCCGGCGATGTACTCGGTCAGCATCGCCGGCGTCTGCGAGCCGAGCCGAAGCGACTCGTAGATGTTGATGACGTGGGGATTGCGGATGCGACTCAGCGCCTCGACCTCCTTGTCGAAGCGCCGAAGCTTCTCGTCGGCGTCGTCGGCCTCCTCGCCGAGCCGCAGGATTTTGAGCGCAAACGGACGATCGAGCTTCTGGTCATGGGCCCGGTAGACGCTCCCGCTCGTCCCGCCGCCGAGATGCCGATCGAGCAGATAGCGCCCGTCCAGCAGCCTGCCGAGATACGGGTGCGCGGCATGCCGAAGCGGCCTCCACCCCTCCTCGGGTCGAGGCGTCCCGCACTCGGGACACTGCTCGCGGTCGGACTGCAGGCAGACTCCACACTCCGTACACAGTTGCTCGTAGTCAGCCGCTTTTGTGATCTCGACAGCCATTCTACCCCTGTCACCGAGGCACTGCGATCCCCACCCCTTCCCTGGAGCGGCATGGCGAGACTCGGGCGGAGGGGCCGATGGTGACGCGAACGAAACTTTAAACTCGCGAGGCTGGCCCGTCCCGTCGAGTCTGTTACTCATTGTGCAGATCAGTGTAGCTTTCGAGCAGGAAATTTCAACATGAACTCCCAGACGGCCGAAGCCCAGATTCGACGCTACCTGGCGGAGCAGGCCCACCTTCCGCCCGAACGGGAAACTCTCCCGGCACCCTCGAACGAACTGCGCGTCTGCGTGGTCATCCCCGCCTACGACGAATTCGAACATCTCGGCGACGTCCTCGACGGCCTGGTCGACGCCTCGCAGGACCCGCGGTGCTTCGAGACGATCGTCGTGGTCAACAACCCCGCCGGCGCCCCCGACGAGATCGTCGAGGCGAATGTGCGCACCCTCCGGATGCTGCGCAACCGCCGGCCCCCCTACAAGCTGCACGTCGTCGACCGCGCCTCCCCCGGCTCGGCATTTCCCGACGACGCCGCCGGGGTCGGCCACGCCCGCCGCCTGGCGATGGACCTGGCGGTCGCCCGACTCGCCGAAGCGGGACGCTTCGCCGACGGCCTGATCGGGTGTCTCGACGGTGATTCCCCGCCCGACCCCGGCTACGTCGACGCCATCTGCGCCGAGATGGATGCCCCCGGATTTCCCGCCGAGGGCTGCGAGGAGCGCCCTCTGGCGGGCGTCTGCCGGCACCGCCACCCGATTCCCGACGACCCGGAACACGCCCGGGCCCTGATCACGTACGAAAGCTGGATGCGGTATTTCGAACTCGGCCTGCGGCATACCTCCACCCCGTACGCCTACCAGTCGATCGGCTCGTGCATGGTCGTCACCGCCGCCGGATACGCCCTCGCCGACGGCGTCCCCACCCGGGAGGCACTCTCGGATTTTTATCTGCTCCAGAAAATCACCAAAACCTCCGGCCGCCGTACCGTCCGCAACCTCGAGCGGCCCCTCGTCCGCCCCTCCGCCCGACCCTCCGGGCGCGTCCCCCGCGGCACCGGCCCGTCAGTCCGCCAGACGATGCACTCGAGCGGCGACCGGTTCGTCTGCGTCGAACCCCCGTCGACCTTCGAGCATCTGCGCCGCTGGTTCGCCGCCTTGTCCGACGGCTTCACCCGACCCGAACTGCTCCGCGAGCGGGCCAGCGACCCCCTCCGCGCCTTCCTCGACGACCACGACGCCTGGGAGACTCTCGCAAAGCTGCGCGAGCACGCCCCCGACGCCGAGCGGTTCGTCGCCCAGACCCACCAGTGGTTCGACAGCCTCGAGATCGTCAAATACGCCAACGAACGCCGCCGCGCCCGGGGCGCCGTCTGGTTGTTCGAGGCCCTGCGCGAGCTGCTGGACGAGGCGGGCCATCCCGAACTGGCCGCCCGCCTTCCGGACAGCGACCGCGACGAAGCCGATCTCGCGGAACGAGTGGAGGTACTCGAGCTACTCCGTACCCACGAGCTTCAGCTCAGCCGCCCGTCCCGACCATCCCTCTGAAGACCCGGAGCTTGCTCGCGGAGCACAGTCGAGC